>JBBAPL010000088.1:0-8215 GCA_040400895.1 Aquabacterium sp. | reverse complement strand
TCGGCATCGACAAAGGCCAGCGCCTTGTAGGCCTGCGGCAGGAAATCCTCGCGCCGCACCCGGGCCAGCAGGTCCAGCACGCCCAGGTCCAGCACGTCCCAGGGTCGGATCTGCTGTTCGATCATGTTGAAGCGGGCTTGTTCGATGTTCATGGCGGTCTGGTTTTGTGGCGCTCTTGCGGCAGTGTCTTGCGGGTTAACCCAAGATTCTATTTCGGGGGCATGGCTGCAGGCTGACGGCTGTCAGGCTTCATGCCACCACCAAACAGCTTGCGCTGACACCATCCACCCAGGTCGTCAAGCCAACAGTAGATCACCGGCACCACCACCAGCGTCAGCAGCGACGAGGTGATGACCCCGCCGATCACCGCCTGGCCCATCGGCGCACGCTGCTCCGACCCCTCGGTCAGCGCCAATGCCAGAGGCAACATCCCGAAGATCATGGCCAGCGTGGTCATCAGGATCGGCCGCAGCCGCACCTTGGCAGCCATCAGCAGCGCGGCGCTGCGCTCCATGCCGTCGTCCCTGGCGCGGATGGCAAAGTCCACCAGCAGGATGGCATTCTTGGTGACCAGGCCCATCAGCATGATCACGCCGATCACCGAGAACATGTTGAGCGTGCTGCGCCACAGCAGCAGCGCGCCCACCACGCCGATCAACGTGAGCGGCAGCGAGCTCATCAGCGCCAGCGGCTGCAGGAAGCTGCGGAACTGGCTGGCCAGGATCATGTAAATGAACACCACGCCCATCACCAAGGCCGAAATGGCGTAGCCGAAGCTGTCCTGCATGTCCTTGGTGCTGCCGCCGAAGCGGTAGCTGTAGCCTGGTGGCAAGGGCGTGGCGTCCAGGATCTGGCGGATGTCGGCCGACACCTCGCCCAGCGCCCGGTCGCTGGTGTTGGCGCTGATCTCGCTCTCGCGGTTCAGGTCACGCCGGTTGATCTGGTTGGGCCCCAGACCGGCGCGCACATCCGCCACCTGGCCCAGGCGCACGGTGCGCACGCTGCCGTCCGGCGCAGTGGCGGCGCTTCCGCCCAGCACCAGCGGCAGGCGGGCCAGGTCGTCGGGGTTGTCGCGCGCGTCGGGCGCCAGACGCACCTTCACGTCGTAGGTCTGGTCGTTGGCAGCGCGCCAGTCGCCCACCGTCTGGCCGGCCACCAGGGCGCGCAGCGTGCTGGTGATGCTGCCCACGCTCAGGCCCAGGTCGCTGGCGGCTCCACGCTTGACGTCCACCACCACGGTGGGCTTGGGCGGCTTCATGCTGGTGTCCAGGTCGACCAGGCCGGGCACGGCGGCCATCTTGGCCATCAGGTTGGACGTCAGGCGCTGCAGTTCGGCGATGTCGCTGCCCTGGATCGACAGCGAGATCGGCTTGCCGCCGCCGATGGCATCGAGCAGGCCCACGTGGGTGACCGTGATGCCCGCCACCTGCTGCAGCCGCTGGCGCAGCGGCACCGACATCTGGTCGACGCTGCGGCTGCGGTCTTTGCGGTCGACCAGGCGCACAAAGACGCTGGCGTAGTTGCGGCCCGCCGCATTGCCGGTGTTGATGGTGACCAGGGCATAGCGCACCTCGGGCATCTCGCGCAGGATGGCGTCCACCTGTTTGGCGCGTGCCTCGGTGTTGGCCAGGCTGCTGCCTACCGGGGTGTAGAACTGGATGCTGGTCTCGCTGAAGTCGGCCTTGGGCACGAACTCGGTGCCCAGCCTCGGCACCAGCACCATCGCGCCCACCAGCGATGCCAGCGCGATCGCCACGGTGATGCCCTTGTGCACCAGCGACCAGCGCAGCGTGGCCACGTACACATCGCCCAGCCGGTGCGATGCCCGGCTGACCCAGTGGGTGACGCGGCCCAGCGTGTGGTCGTAGAAGCCCTTGGGCTGGAACGGCTGGCCTTCGCGGTCGATGGCCGGGTCGTGCCACACCGAGCTGAGCATCGGGTCGAGCGTGAAGCTGACGAACATCGAGATCAGCACCGCCGCCACGATGGTGATGCCGAACTCGTGGAAGAACTTGCCGATGATGCCGCTCATGAAGCCGATCGGCAGGAACACCGCCACGATGCTCAGCGTGGTGGCCAGCACCGCCAGGCCGATCTCGTTGGTGCCCGCCAGTGCTGCATCGTGGGCGGACTTGCCCATCTGCACATGGCGCACGATGTTCTCGCGCACGACGATGGCATCGTCGATCAGCAGGCCCACGCACAGGCTCATCGCCATCAGCGTGATCATGTTGATCGAGAAGCCGAACATGTCCATGAACAAAAACGTGCCGATCAGCGCGATCGGCAACGTCAGCCCGGTGATGACGGTGGACCGCCAACTGTTGAGGAACAGGAAGACGATGCCCACGGTGAGCACAGCGCCTTCGAACAGCGTGCGTTTGACGTTGGCCACCGACGCCCGAATGGGCCGCGAGCCATCGCGCACCACCTCCAGCGCCACACCGGGCGGCAACTGCGGGCGGATCTGTTCCACCGCGCGCAGCAGGCCGTCGACCACCTCGATGGTGTTTTCGCCCTGGCTCTTCTTGACTTCCAGCGCCAGCATGCGCTTGCCGTTGTACAGCGCCAGCGTCTCCACTTCCTCGGGCCCGTCGACCACCTGGGCCACCTGTTGCAGCTTGATTGGCTGGCCCCCGCGGCGGGCAACGATCACCTGGTTCAGGTCTTCGGGTCGCTTCACCCGGCCGTCGATCTGCACCGTGCGCTCGGCCTCGGCCGACCGCAGGCTGCCGGCGGGCAAGTCCTGGTTCTCGGTGCGCACTGCGCCCATCACCGCGTCCACGCCCACGCCAAAGGCTTCCAGCGCCGCCGGCTTCAGGTAGACGTTGATTTCGCGCTTGATGCCGCCCACCAGCGCCACCGAACCCACACCGCGGGTGTTTTCCAGCCGCTTCTTGAGCACCTGGTCGGCATAGGTGGTCAGCGCCTGCACGCTGACACTGGCGTCGGGCGAGGTGACGGCCAGCGAGAAGATCGGCACGCTGGCGGGGTCGAAGCGCGAGACGCGGGAATCCTTCACCTCGTCGCGTAGCAAGGGCTTGATCAGCGCCAGCTTCTCGCGCACGTCGTCGGCGGCACGGCGGCCGTCCATGTTCAGGTTGAACTGGACGATGACGACCGACGCGCCTTCATAGCTGCGCGAAAACAGCTGGTTGATGCCGGCGATGGTGTTGACCGACTCCTCGATCTTCCTGGTGACTTCGCTCTCCACCACCTCGGGGGCGGCACCGGGGTATTCGGTCTGCACCACCACGGTGGGGAAGTCGATGTCGGGGAACTGGTCGACCTTGAGCCGTTGGTAGGAAAACAGCCCCAGCACCACGAAGGCGAGCATGACCATCACGGCCATGACCGGGTTGGCGATGGAGACACGGGTGAACCACATGGTGATGCCCGGTCAGCGGGACGCGGCGGGCGTCGGCGCGGATGCGGCTGGCGCGGCAGGGGTGGCCGGCGGCAGCTTCAGCCGCACACCATCGGCCACCAGGCCGGCGCTGGCCGCCAGCACGCGGTCGCCGGCGTCCAGGCCGCTGCGCACTTCCACCCAATCACCCCCGCCGGCGGCCGCCTGCGGCGTGCGGCCCTGCGCACCCAGGGCCAGCACACGCCGCTCGGCGCGGCCGTCGCGCGCGCGGATGGCGTAGGGCTGGGCCTGGTCATTGCGCACCGCCGACAGCGGAATCGCCAACGCCGTGGTCTGGCCCAATTCGACCGCGCCGCGGGCAAACAGGCCATGGCGCAGGCCCGGGTGCGGCGCCACCGCCAAGTAGGCGGCCACCGTGCGGGCGCCGACCGTGGCGCTGGGGTTGATGCGCACCACGGTGGCGGCCACCTCCTGGCCCGTGCCGTCCAGCAGCAGGCTGGCCTTGGCGCCCAGTTGCAGGCCGGGCAGGTCCTGCGGCGCGATGGCGGCTTCCAGCTCGATGCGTGACAGATCGACGATCTCGACGATGCGCGCATCCAGCGGCACCCGCTCGCCCGGCTGCACCAGGCGCTGGGACACCAGGCCGCCGATGGGCGCCACCAGCGTGGCGTCGGCCCGGCTCTTGCGGGCCAGTTCCACCGCAGCCAGCGCAGCCTGCAGCGTGGCCTGTGCGCCGGCCTCGTTGCTGGTGGATGTGTCCAGTGCCGTGGGCGAGATGAAGCCCTGGGCCACCAGCGCCTTGTTGTTCACCAGCTGGCGCTGGGCAATGTCCAGCTGCGCGCGGGCGGCAGCAGCCTGCTGCTCGGCCTGGCGCAGGCGCCAGTCGAATTCAGTGGCATCAAGCTGGCCGAGCACCTGGCCCGCCTTCACTGCATCGCCTTCGCGCACGTTCAGCGTCTTCAACTCGGCCGCCACCTTGGCCTTGACGAAGGCGGTGTTCACCGCCTTCAGGCTGCCCGACACATCGAGCCGGCGGCTGAGCGTGGTGCGCTCTGCCTGCAGCAAGTCTTGCGGGCCCAGTTCCAACTGGGGAACCGGTGCACTGGCGGCAGTGGCGGCCACGCTGGCCTGCGTGGCCGCGCGCCGGGCCATCCATTGGCGGCCGGCGAGCAGCACCGCCACCACCACCAGCAGAGCGACCAGCCAGTGTAACCAGGGCTTCTTCTTCGGCATGTCAGGGATCACGGGCGGCGGTGGGGTCGGATGGTGTGGATGGGGCCGCCGGCAGGCGCACGCTCAGCCCCGCCAGCACCAGATGCACATGCTGGGCAATGAAGGCGCTGCCGTCAAAATGCCAGTCGGTCGGTGTGCAGGCGCCGAGTGAATGGCGGTGCAGGCAGATCATGATCAGCGGCAGCACCAGTGAATGCACTGCGTGGTCGACTTCGACCGGCCGGAATTCGCCCTGTGCGATGCCCTGACGCACGATGCCGCCCAGCAAATCGTGGGCGCGTTCGACCACCTCGCGGTGGTAGAAGCTGGCGATCTCGGGGAAGTTGCGCACCTCGGTGATCACCAGCTTGAAGACGCCGGCCGCCGGGCTTTCATAGATCTGGGTCCACCAGTCGATCAGGATGCCCTGCAGCAGGTCGGTGGCGCTGCCGGAGAAGCCGGCAGCCTGTGCAGCGCCTTCGGCGATGCGATCCGACAGGTGGTGCGCGATCACCGCCTTCAGCAATTCTTCCTTGCTGGGGTAATACAGGTACAGCGTGCCCTTGGACACGCCGGCCTGGGCGGCCACTTCCTCGGCCCGAGTGGCCGCAAAGCCCTTCTGCACGAACAGCGCCAGCGCGGCGTCGAGCAGTTCCTGGGGGCGGGCCTCCTTGCGGCGCCGCCGTTGGGCGGGATCGATGGTCTGCATTTAATGACTGACTGGTCAGTAATGTAGCTGCCGGCCCTGGCCTCGGCAAGCCGGGACCCTGCGGACCTGCCGCCACCGGCAGCCTGGTCAAGGGCCGCCGCTATCATCCGCGGCTTTGGCCGGTGGGGGAGCGTGTGGATCTTGTGCTGTTGCTGAAGGCGGCGATCATGGGCGTGGTGGAGGGGCTCACCGAGTTCCTGCCGATCTCGTCGACCGGCCACCTGATCCTGGCGGGTTCGCTGCTGAACTTCACCGGCGACCGGGTCAAGGTCTTTGAGATCGCGATCCAGACCGGCGCCATGTTCGCCGTGGTCTGGGAATACCGCCAGCGCCTGAGGGACACGGTCGCCGGCATCACCAGCCAGGCCCGCGCGCAGCGCTTTGCACTGAACGTGCTGGTGGCGTTTCTGCCGGCGGTGGTGTTCGGCCTGCTGTTGGGCAGCACAGTCAAGAAGTACCTGTTCTCACCCGTGCCGGTGGCCATGGCCTTCATCGTGGGTGGCGTGCTGATCCTGTGGATCGAAGCCCGCCACAAGCGCCTGTACGGTGCCATGGACCTGGCGGGCGGCCGCCGCGCCAGGGTGGAGACGGTCGACGACATGACCGTGGGCGATGCATTGAAGGTGGGCCTGCTGCAGTGCCTGGCGCTGATCCCCGGCACCAGCCGGTCGGGCGCCACCATCATGGGCGCGCTGGTGCTGGGCTTCTCGCGCAAGGCCGCCACCGAGTTCAGCTTCTTCCTGGGCATTCCCACGCTGGTGGGCGCCGGCGCCTATTCAGTGTGGAAGCAGCGTGACCTGCTCAGCATGGCCGACGTGCCGATGTTCGCGGTGGGCACGGTGATGGCGTTCTTCAGTGCGCTGCTGTGCATCCGCTGGCTGATCCGTTATGTGTCCACCCATGACTTCACCGCGTTTGCCTGGTACCGCATCGTGTTCGGTGGCATCGTGCTGCTGACCGCCGCCACCGGCTGGGTGACCTGGGCGGCTTGACCACCCCCGCAGCGCCTGCGGCGCTCCCCCTCAAGGGGGCGGACCCCAGCGGTCCGGCGAAGCCGGTCCTGCGGCGTCTGCTTGCCGGGGCGTACCGCCTCAGCGGTTCTTGGTGAAGAGCAGGTCCCAGACCCCGTGGCCCAGCCTCAGGCCGCGGGCCTCGAACTTGGTCAGCGGGCGCATGTCGGGCCGCGGCGCAAAGCCGTCGGCGGTGTTGACCAGCGTGGGGCAGTCGCCCAGCACCTGCAGCATCTGCTGCGCGTAGTCATCCCAGTCGGTGGCGCAGTGCAGCCAGCCACCGGGCGCCAGCCGGCTGGCCAGCAGGTCGACCAGCGCGGGCTGGATCAGCCGCCGCTTGTGGTGCCGTTTCTTGTGCCACGGGTCGGGGAAGAACACATGCACGCCGGCCAGCGCGGCCGGGGTCACCATCTGCTGCAGCACCTGCACGGCGTCGTGCTGCACGATGCGGATGTTGGTCAGGCCATGCTCGCCGATCTCGCGCAGCAGCGCGCCGACCCCTGGCTGGTGCACCTCGATGCCGATGAAGTCCAGGTCGGGCCGTGCGGCGGCAATCTCCGCGGTGGCCTGGCCCATGCCGAAACCGATCTCCAGCACCTGCGGCGCCCGGCGGCCGAAAGCAGCGTCCCAGTCCTGCGGCCTGGTCTGGAATGGCAGCGCGAAGCGGGGGCCCAATTCGGCCAAGGCGCGCGCCTGGCCGCTGCCCAGGCGGCCCGCACGCAGCACGAAACTGCGCAACGGGCGGTCACGGTGGGGATGCGCCGGCGTGGCGGCGCTGTGGTCCGCAGGGGCGGCGGTCTCTGGAGTCGACATGGCAGTCAAGCGGCTGACAGCCGCCTGCGGGGGGAAGCTCAGCTGGCGGTGGCCTGCTGGTGCAGCCGGGTGGACCGGGCGCCCGACCGGCAAAACGCCAGCATCGGCTGTGGCAAGGTCGTCAGCAATTCGGCAAATGCGGCGATCTGCTCGGGTGACTGCCAGCCGGCGTCCACCGGCAGGTGCCGGTAGGCCAGCCCGGCGGCCTCGGCTGCGGCTTGCATGGCGGCGCTGGTGGGCTGGTCAGGATCGTGCTCGAAGTCGGGCCGGTTGTTGACCACGCTCTTGAAGCCCAGGCGGGCCAGTTCGGCCATCGCCTCGGGCGTGAGTTGCGGGGCCACACACACGGTGTCGGCGATCTGGCGCAGGGGCAGGTTGGTACTCATGGCGTGAGCTTACTTCGACAGTGCGGCCTTGACCGCTGCAGACACCGCGCCCATGTCGGCCTTGCCGGCCAACTGCGCCTTGACGGCGGCCATCACCTTGCCCATGTCACCCGGGCCAGTGGCACCGATGGAGGCCACGATAGCGCCCACGGCGGCGGTGATCTCGTCGGCCGACAGCCGGGCCGGCAGGTAGGCCTGCAGCACGGCGAGTTCGGCGCTTTCCTTGTCAACCAGATCGGTGCGGCCGGCGCTGGCGAAGGCGGTGATCGAGTCCTTGCGCTGCTTGATCAGCTTGTCGACCACGCCGACGATCGCGGCGTCGTCCAGCACGATGCGCTCGTCGACCTCACGCTGCTTGACGGCGGCCAGCAGCAGCCGGATGGTGCCCAGGCGCGCCGCATCCTTGGCGCGCATGGCGGTCTTCATGTCTTCGGTGATCTGGTCTTTCAGCAGCATGCGTGCCTCGGTCGGTTGCGAACGGTTGGGGCCATGAAAAACGCCCGCTGCGGCGTCCCGCGCGGGCGTTGTTTCAAACGCTGAAGCTCAGTACAGCTTCTTGGGAAGCTGCATGCTGCGCACGCGCTTGTAGTGACGCTTGACCGCGGCAGCCTTCTTGCGCTTGCGCTCGGCGGTGGGCTTCTCGTAGAACTCGCGGGCGCGAAGATCGGTCAACAGGCCGATCTCCTCGATCGTGCGCTTGAAGCGGCGCAGGGCGACG
>JBBAPL010000087.1:0-22464 GCA_040400895.1 Aquabacterium sp. | reverse complement strand
GCACTGACAGCGGATTTCATCCGAGGCGTCGCGCTTCAAGCTTGAAACCGCCCTGGCCTTCCAGCACCCGGTGCAAGTCCAGTCGGCCGCGGGTGCCGAAGTGGTGATCCGCGGCGCCGTCAGCGGCGTCGGCCTGCAGGTCGACGGTGCCGCGCCGCTGCTGCTCGACAGCGCGCACGTGCGCATGCTGGGCAGCCAGGGCATCGTGCTGCAGGGTGCGGTGCAAGTGCAGGGTGCGGTGGTGCTGCATGCCGACCGTCTGCAGTTCAGCGGCGGCGCCGGGTCGGTGCAGGCCGCCACGGCCGGCAGCGGCACGTTGGCCCTGCGTCCGCTGGATGCCAGCCTGCCGGTGCTGATGGGCAGCGGGGTGGGCGGTACTGCCGGTTGGCAACTCGACCAGACCCTGCTGGCTGCCCTGGGTGGCAATCTGGCCCAGGTCGAGATCGGCCTGGCTGGCGGCACCGGTGCGGTGCAGGTGCTGGGTGGTGCGGCGGTCAGCGGCAACCTGGTGGTCTTTGGCCAGTCGCTGCAGATGGCGGCGGGCAGCAGCCTGTCGGTGGGCGGTGACCTGAGCCTGGTGGTGCCGGGTGGCGCGGTCGTCACGCAGATCACTGCCGGCGGCGATGTGCGCCTGCAGGCGCTGGGCAGCGGCGCCTTGGTGCGCTCGGGCCTGGCGGCTGGCCAGACCAACATCACCGCCGACAGCCTGGTGCTCGAAGGCATGGGCCCGGTGGCCGGCGCCGGCACGCCGCTGCGGGTGGATGCGGCCCTGGTCGACGTGTTGACACCGTCGGGCACGGTGATGCGCCAGACCCTGGCCAATGGCGATGTGCGGGTGGTGGTGATGGCCGACGGCCAGATGCGCGAGCAACTGGTCAACGTGCACCGCCAGTTCGTCACCGACGGCCGCGACACGCCCACGCCGGTGCCCAGCCTGCAGACGCCGGCAGGCGCCACGCCAGCGGGCTGGGGCGACGGCGGGTCCTGGAGCGGCACCTGGAGCCAGGGCAGCAGCGAGTCGGTGCGCAAGCTGCTGGCGTCGCTGTCGGTCATCACCAGCTTGGATGAAGGGCGCGCCAGCGTGGGCCGCCTGGCCACCGCCGATGTGCAGTGGCAGGCCGGCGGCGATGGCGACGCCCTGGCGGCGGGCGACCTGGACCGCGCCTTCCTTCTGGGCGCGCCGGCCAGCCAGCCGCTGTGGGCAGGCGCCGTGGTGGTGGACACCGCGCTCGCCGATTTCGATTTCTGGGTCGAGACCCTGACACTGTGAGTGCCTGACATGATGCGTCATCGTGAAATCCGCCTGGGCCGGCTCGCCAGCGCCCGCACTGTCCTGCCTTTGCTGGGGGCCTTGTTGCTGGCCGCGTGTGGTGGTGGCGGCGGTGGCGAGGCCGAGACCTTCACCATCGGCGGCACCATCACCGGCCAGCGGTCCGGTACCGATCTGCAGCTGGCCGTGCTGGGCAGCAGCCGCGCGGTGGCCAGCAGCGGCTACGCGGCGTCCCGCTTCGATTTCCCGGTCGGCTTCAGCAGCGGCTCGTCCTACACCGTCAGCATCGTGCGGCATCCGCTGGGCCAGATGTGCCGCATCACCGACGGTGCCTCGGGTGTGCTGTCGGCCAATGTCAGCAGCCTGGCAATCCACTGCAGCCACAGCCTGCTCAACGACACCGGCATCACCCTGGGCAGCGATGGCGCCGCCGGGCGCGACGCCGAGGTCGCGCGGCTGAACAAGACCGGCGCTGGCGCGCTGGGCTTCGACTTCACGCGGCTGTGCGCCAGCGGCGATCTCACCGGCGCTGCGCCGGGCTTCAGCTGCACCGCCACACCGGCCTTCCCGGCCAATGCCTGGGCCTGCAACCGCGACAACACGACCGGCCTCGTCTGGGCACGCACGGCGGTGGCTGGCGATGCCACTGCGCCCGGCGCGCAGTGCGGGCAGGTGGCCAACGCCTGGCGCAGGCCGTCGGTGCATGAACTGCAATCCATCGTGCATGCCGGGCGTGCCGGCGCGGTGGCCGCGGTCGACGCCGATCACTTCCCCGACACGCCGCTGTCGGTGTTCCTGGCGGCCGACACCTACCAGGATGGCCGCAGCCGCCCCTGGGGCGTGGACTTCGGCAACCAGGGCGTGGCCGGCATCTACACCACCGCGCTGGCCAGTGCACGCCTGCGCTGGGTGGCCGGCACCGCGGTGCTGGACAACGCCGCCACGCGCCTGGTGCGCAGTGCCGCCGGCAGCGACCACGCCCTGGTCGACAACCAGCGTGACCGCATGTGGCTGGTGCCCAGCAGCAGCAGCACCCGCACCTGGGCCCAGGCCGTGGACAGTGTGGCCACGCTCAATGCCGCGCGCACGGGCGGCCATGGTGACTGGCGCCTACCGAACCGGCACGAGCTGGAAGCCCTGGCGCTGCGCAGCACCAGCGCCCCTGCGCTGGACACTGCGGTGTATGGCGACGCCAGCCAGCGCGCCGCGTTCTCGCAGCTGTTCTGGAGCGGCTCGCCGGTGGTGCCCGCCAGCGGTGCAGCCACCGCGGCCTGGGCGGTCGACTTCAGTTTCGGCGACATCTCGCCGCTGCTGCAGGGCAACGAGGCGCGCGTGATCTACGTGCGCGACCGCACCGCCGATGCAGCGCCCTGAGGCGCGCGCGCCGCGGCGCGCGGGCCGCGCTGCGGTGGCGCTGGCTTGGCTGTTGTCCGGGCTGGTGGCGGGGGTCTTGGCCACCGCTGCCGACCAGGCCCAGGGCCAGGCCACCGGGCAGGCGCCGGCACCCACCGACGCCGTGGTGCCGCTGACGCTGACCGAGCTGGTGCAGCTCACCCTGCTGCAGAACGCCGCCACCCAGGCCGCCCGCCTGCAGGCCGATTCGGCCGGCAAGCTGCTGCAGGCCGAGCAGGCCCTGTATGAGCCGATCGCCACGATGCGCATGCGCCGCGAGAGCGTGGACCGGCCCCGCACCTATGAAGAGCGCACCAGCGGCCTGACCAACGTCGGCAAGACCAGCGCGCTGGAGATGCTGTCCAGCGGCGCCGCTGGCGTGCGCGGCAAGCTGCCGAGCGGCGCCACCTTCGAGCTCACGCACGACATGAACCGGCGCCAAAGCAACCTGCTGGCCAGCGTCAATGACCGCGAGAACCGCGGCGTTCTGTCGCTGATGCTGCGCCAGCCCCTGCTGCGCAACCGCGGCCGCGACGCCACCGAGGCCGACCTGCGGGTGTCCGAGCTGGAACAGCAGATCGAGCGGCAGCGGTTCGTCAAGCAGCTGGTCGACATCGTTGGCGAGGGCGCCGGCACCTACTGGCAGCTGGTGCGCGCCCATGAGCAGGCCCAGCTGCGCACGCGTGCCTTGGCGTCGGCAGCGCAGCTGCGCGACGACACCCGGCGCCGGGTGGACGGCGGTGTGGCACCCCGGGTCGAGCTGCTGGAGGCCGACATCGCCCATGGCACCCGCGAGGCCGACCACCTGCGCGCGCAGCAGCTGGTGGCCGAGGCCGAGGCCCGCGTGCGCAACCTGCTGAACCTGCCCGGCGGGCCTGGCAGCGGCCAGCGCTTTCGCGCCGTGCAGTCCCTGCCGGCCGAAGCGCCGGGTGCCGGTGTGGCGGCCGCCCTTGCTGCCACGGTGCCCGGCGTCGCACCCGCCGCCGCAGCCGCCGCCCCACCCGCACCCGCACCTCCAGCCACGGCCGCCACGGCATCCGCCGCCCCATCCGCCATCGACGCCGCCAGCGCCACGCTCGAACGCCTGCTGGCGCAGTGGCCCGGCTACCAGATCGCCCGCCTGCGCGCCGAACAGGAGCAGCTGCGCCTGGACCATGCACGCAACCAGCAGCGGCCCGATGTCAGCCTGGAGCTGGGCTACAACCAGAACGCGTTCGCGCCCAGCTTCAGGCGCACGCTGGAGTCCAGCCTCAGCGACCAGCACCGAGGCTGGTATGCCGCACTGAGCGTCGAGATGCCGATCGGCAACACCGCGTCGCGGTCACGCGGCGAGGCCCAGCAGCTCAAGCGCAATGCGGCGCGGGTGCTGATGGAATCCGAAGCGCGCACGCTGGGCAATGAATGGGCCACCCGCACCGCCCAGCGCGACACCAGCCAACGTGAGCTGGCCCTGCTGCGCCAGGAGGTCGCCAGCCGCGACGCCCTGTGGCAGGCCGAGCACAGCAACCATGCGCTGGGCCGGGTGCGCCTGCGCACGCTGCTGGAGGCCGAAGACCGCCTCAACGACGCCCGCAGCCGGCTGATCGAGGCCGAGGTGCGGACGCAGCTGGCTGAGTTGTCGCTGCAGGCCCTGACCGGTGACCTGTTCACCCGCTTCGGCGTGCGCCTGGACGGCTGAACGGGTGCACAGGTGACAGCGTGAGCCAGACCTTCAGCGAGTCCTGGCACCGCGTGGCCGAGGCCCGGCTGGGCCTGCTGCCCACGGTGGTGGTGCACAAGCAGCATTCACGCGGGCGTGACTGGTATGTGCTGCGCGACAGCTACAACCAGAAGTTCTACCGCATCACGCCGCAGGCCTATGCCTTCGTCTCGCGGCTGTCGCCGCAGCGCACCGTCGAGCAGGTCTGGCAGTCCTGCCTGCGGGATCAGCCCGACGAGGCCCCCGGCCAGGAAGAGGCGATGCAGGTGCTGTCGCAGCTGCACCAGGCCAACCTGCTGTTCCACGACACGCCGGCCGACAGCCAGACCATCTTCACCCGCCGCCGCGAGCACCGCCGCAAGGAACTGCAGGGCAAGTTCCTCAGCTTCCTGTCGATCCGCATCCCGCTGTGGGACCCGAACCGCTGGCTCGACGGCCAGCGCGGCCTGGCCCGCGCCCTGGTCAGCTGGCCGTTTGCGCTGTTGCTGGCCTTGGTGGCACTGGCCGGTGGTGCGGCGGCGGTGGCCAACGCCCCGCGCCTGTGGGACCAGACCGAAGGCCTGTTCGCCGTCGGCAACCTGCTGTGGCTGTATGCCTGCATGGCGCTGATGAAGGCGCTGCACGAATACGCCCATGCGCTGGTGGTCAAGCGCTTCGGCGGCGAGGTGCACAGCGTGGGCATCATGCTGCTGCTGCTGGTGCCGCTGCCGTATGTGGACGCCACCGGCAGCTGGGCCTTCCGCGACCGCCATGCCCGCGCCCTGGTGGGCGCGGCCGGTGTCATCGTCGAGCTGGTGCTGGCGGCCGTGGGCGCCATGGTCTGGGCCGCCACCGGGCCTGGCCTGGTCAACAGCCTGGCCTTCAACGTGATGGTCATCGGCTCGGTCTCCAGCCTGCTGTTCAACGGCAATCCGCTGCTGCGCTTCGACGCCTACTACGTGCTGTCCGACCTGGTCGACATCCCCAACCTCTACCAGCGCTCGGGCCAGCAGTGGAAGTACTTTGCCAACCGCTGGCTGCTGGGCACGGTGCAGGCCGAATCCCCCGCGCATGACCGGCGGGAATGGCTCTGGCTCACCGGCTACGGCGTGACCAGCTTCGTCTACCGCATGCTGGTGTTTGCCGCCATCCTGCTGCTGCTGGCCGACCACTGGCTGGGCGTGGCGGTGGCCTTTGCCGGCGTGATGCTGTTCATCGGCGTGCTGCGGCCGGGCTGGCAGTGGTGGACCCACCTGCGCAGCCCGGCGCTGCTGCGCAACCGCGGCCGCGCGCTGGCGGTGTCGGTGGCGCTGCTGGTGGTGCCGCTGCTGCTGATCGCGCTGGTGCCGCTGCCCGATGCGATGCGTGCGCCCGGCGTGGTCGAGGCGCGCCAGCTCACCCGCGTGGCCGCCGGCAGCGCCGGCCGGCTGGATGCGCTGCTGGTGCAGCACGGCGAGACGGTGCGCGCCGGCCAGCTGCTGCTGCGCCTGGCCAACCCCGAGCTCGACCTGGAAGTGCAGGCCGCCGGCGCCGCCCTGCAGGAGGCCGAGGCCCTGCGCAGCCTGGCGCTGGAGCGCGCCCCGGGCGAGGTGGTGGTGCATGACGAGCGGGTGGCGGCCGTGCGTGTGCAGCTGGCCCAGTTGCGCGCCAGGCAGGCCGATCTGCAGGTGCGCGCCGCGCACGACGGCACCTGGGTGGCCGAAGGCCTGCATGAGCGGCTGCACAACTGGGTGGGCCGGGGCCAGGCCCTGGGCGAGCTCAGCGCGCCCGGCGGCCTGCGCTTCTCGGCCGTGGTCTCGCAGGAGCAGGCCGAGGCGCTGTTCGACCAGCCGCTGGCGCAAGCCGAGCTGCGCCTGCGCGGCCAGGCCGACGCGGCCATCCATCCGGCCCGCCTGGTGCTGGTGCCGCACCAGAGTCAACGCCTGGTGTCGCCGGCCCTGGGCTGGCAGGGCGGCGGCTCGGTGGCGGTGCAGCCCGACGACCCGCAGGGCGTCAAGACCGTCGACCCGTTCTTCGAGTTGCAGGCGCTGTTTTCTGCCAGCACGGCGGGCCTGGCCGATGGTGGCGATGCGCTGGCCCTGCACGGCATGACCGGCTGGCTGCGGGTGCCGCTGCCGCCACGCACCGCTGCCGAGCAGGTGGCGCGCGCGCTGCGCCAGCTGATGCAGAAGCGGTACCAGCTGTGAGCGCCGCCGGGCTGGACCCCCGCCCGCTGCCGGGCCTTGCCGATCTGCAGGCCGGCGCCGCACAGCCCCAGCCTGCCCGCGCCGGCCTGCTGCGCTGGGCGCCACCACGTGCGCAGGCCGACGGTGCCGCCAGCAGCGGCCCCACAGCCTGGCGCCTCTGGCTGGCCCACCGCAGCGGCCTGCTGGCGCGCCGCCTGCACGCCCAGGCCGACCAGGCACATGCCGCCGCCGAGCAGGCCTGCGGCTGGGACGACGCCCGGCTCGACGCCGAGCTGTTGCAGCTGCGCCAGGCACTGCGCCTGGGCCGGCCGCTTGCCCAGGTCGAAGCCGCCAGCGGGCCCCAGGCTCAGGCGCAGACCACCGTGCTGGCCCTGGCCGCCGTGGCTGAGGCGGCCGCCCGCACCGTCGGCCGCCGGCCCTACCGGGTGCAGCTGCTGGCTGCGCTGGCCATGCACAGCGGCCTGGTGGTGCAGATGAAGGCCGGCGAGGGCAAGACCCTGGCCGTGGCCCTGGCGGCGGTGTTGCAGGGCTGGCAGGGCCGGCCCTGCCACGTCGTCACCGCCAATGAGTACCTGGCCCAGCGTGATGCCGAGCAGATGGCGCCGCTGTTCGCCCGCTGCGGCCTGCGCGTCACCGCCGTGGTGCATGGCATGCCCACCGCGGCCCTGCAGGCCGCCTACGCCGCCGATCTGGTCTATGCCACCAGCAAGCAGCTGCTGGCCGACCACCTGTGCGACCAGATCGTGCTGGCCGGCGCCACCGACGCCACCCGCCGCCGCATCCACGCCATGCGCCCCGGCGGTGCGGCCCAGGTGCGCACCCGCGGCCTGCATGCGGCCCTGGTCGACGAGGCCGACAGCGTCATGATCGACGAGGCCAACACGCCGCTGATCATCTCGGCACCGCAGCCCAACCCGCTGCTGGTGTCGGCGGTGCTGGCCGCGCGCGACATCGCCGACGGCCTGCAGCAGGGCCAGCACTACACCATCGACGCCCGGCTGCGCGAGGTCCACCTCACCGACGCCGGCCGCGCCCACCTGGAAGACCTGACCCGCACGCTGCCGCCGGTGTGGCATGCGCCTGAGCGCCGCGACGACCTGGTGCGCCAGGCCGTCGCGGCGCGGGACCTGTACCTGCGTGACCGCCACTACATCGTGCAGGCCGGCAAGATCGAGATCCTCGACGAGAACACCGGCCGGGTGATGGAAGGCCGCACCTGGAGCTACGGCCTGCACCAGGCCATCGAGGCGCGCGAGGGCGTGGAACTGACCGAGCCGTCCAAGACCCTGGCCCGCATGAGCTTCCAGGACTTCTTCTGCCGCTACCACCGCCTGGCCGGTGCCAGCGGCACCTTGCAGGGCGTGCAGGGCGAGCTGTGGCGCACCTACGGCCTGCCCTGCTTCACCGTGCCCACCCGCCTGGCCAGCCGCCTCGATGTGGCGCCGCTGCGCCACTTTGCCGATGGCCAGGCGCGCCGCGCGGCCATGACCGACGCGGTGTTGCGCCTGCATGCGCTGGGCCTGCCGGTGCTGGTGGGCACGCGCCGGCTGGAAGACAGCGAGGCCCTGGCCGCCGACCTGGCCCGGCGCGGCCTGGTGGCGGCGGTGCTCAATGCCCGCCAGACCGCGCAGGAGGCCGCCGTGGTGGCCGCCGCCGGCCGGCCCGGCAGCATCACCGTGGCCACCAACATGGCCGGCCGCGGCACCGACATCCTGCTCGACGGCGCGGTGCCCGACCAGGGCGGCCTGCAGGTGCTGATGTTCGAACCGCATGAATCGGCCCGGGTCGACTGGCAGCTGTTCGGCCGTGCCGGCCGCCAGGGCCAGCCCGGCGCGGCCCAGCCCTTTGTGGCACTCGACGACGACCTGCTGCTGCGCCACCTGCCGTGGTGGTTGCGGCCGCTGCGCAGCGCGCTGGCCGCCAGCAGCGGCCTGCGTGGCCTGCTGGTGCCGCTGCTGGTCCATGTGGCCCAGGCCCGGGCCGGCCGCCATGCCGCGCTGCAGCGGCGCTGGCTGCAGCAACGTGAGCGCCAGATCCGCAAGCAGCTGTCGTTCGCCGATGATGGGCGTTGACCTGGGCCGCCAGCCGCTGCTGTTTCCACGAGACCCGACCATGACCTCCTCGACCCTGCCTGCCATGCGGCGCGCGCTGTACGGCGCCCTGGCCAGCCTGCTGTTCGGCCTGGCCGCCTGTCCCGCCGGCGCCGCGCCTGCCGAGTTCACCGGCATCGTCTACCCCCAGAACGACCTGACCTTGAGCGTGCATGTGCCGGGCGTGGTCGACCGGGTGCTGGTCAGCGTGGGCCAGCCGGTGCGCGCCGGCCAGGTGCTGCTGAGCCAGGACGCCCGGCTGCAGCGCATCGAGCAGGAGCGCCGCCGCCTGATCGCCGGCGACGCCAGTGAGTTGCAGACCGTCGAGCGCCGCCGCACCGCGCTGGAAGGCCTGGTCAAGGACGCGGCCACGCTGTACGAACAGGCCGGCACCGTCAGCCGCGACGAGCTGACCAAGCTGCGCATGGAGCTCGACGCCACCGGCGGCCGCGGCGAGCAACTGCGCGAGGCCAAGAAGCGCGAGGCCGCCGAGCTGGCCCTGGCCGAGCGGGAAGAGACGATGCGCCAGCTGGTCGCGCCCATCGCCGGCGTCGTCACCATGCTGAAGGTGCAGCCCGGCGAATGGGCGGCGCCCGGCGAGCCCATCCTGCGCCTGGTCGACGCCGCCAACTGCGAGCTGCGGGTCTACGTCAGCCAGGCGGCAGCGCGCCGGCTCAAGGCCGGGCAGGCGGTGCAGGTGCTGATCGACGACCCGGCTGGTGCCCCGATGCCCACCAGCGGCCGGGTCGGCTTCGTCTCGCCGGTGGTCGACGCTGCCAGTGCCCTGGTCGAGGTGCGCGTGAAGCTGCCCAACCCCGCCGGCCGCATCCGGCCCGGTGTGAAGGCCAGGCTGCAGGTGGAGCTGGGGTCATGACGCTGCGTCGGCCAGGCCGGCGCCCTGCCAACGGGGGCGACCGATGACGACCGAGCAGCAGCCGGTCAACGCATCCACCATGGACGCGCAGCAGGTGCTCGACAGCCTGCGTGCGCTGCGCGGTGCGCCGCAGGACACGGCGTTCTGGAACCGCCTGGCGGTGTGCCTCACTCTGCTGTGCCGCGCGCGCGGCGTGGTGGTGCTGCGCGGCCGGGGCGGCGCACCCTGGCAGGTGCTGGGCACCAGCGCAGCAGCCGACAGCCTGCTGGCCACGCAGACCGCCAGCCTGCTGGCCGAGCTGGCCCCCCGGGCGCTGGCCCAGGGTCAGGCCCAGGCACCGCAGGCCAGTGGCGACGTGGTGGCCGCCGTGCGCCTGCTGGCCGCCGAAGGGCCCACGCTGGCCTTGCTGCAGATCGCCGCCCGCGACCGCGCCGGCCTGAATGAGTGGCTGATGCGCGCCCAGCTGGTGGCCGACGTGCCGGCCGCGCCGCCCTCGGCATTGGCCACGACGGCGGGCGGCCCTGGCACCGCGCTGGCGGTGGCCCCGCCCCAGCTGGTGGGCCTGCTCGACCTGGTGGCGCGGGTGATGCAGGAGCCCGAGTTCGGCGCCGCCGCACTGGCCTTGGTCAACCTGCTGGCCGCGGAGACCGGCTGCGACCAGGTGGTGCTGGGCGTGCACGACGGCCACGGCGCGCGCGCCCTGGCCATCAGCCACATCGACCGCTTCGAGCGCAATGCCGAGAACGTGCAGTTGCTCGAAGCCGCGCTGGACGAAGCCTTCGACCAGGGCGTGGACATCGTCTATCCGCCGTCCCGGCCCACTGTTGTCGCCGATGCGGCCGATGCCGACGCCGCGCTGCAGCACGACACCGGCCTGGTCACGCTGTGCCACGACCAGCTGTCCCGCGCCGTCGGCCATGCGCACCTGGCCACACTGCTGCTCGACGGCGGCGAACCCGAGGCGCCGCGTCTGGCGCTGCTGCTGGGCCGGCGTGAGGGGGCGCTGTCGGCCGACCGGCTGCAGCAGGTGTCGGTGGCGCTGCACTTGCTGCGCCCCTGGCTGGCCGACCGCCGCGAGCGCGCATTGGGCCCCTGGGACCGGCTGGCGCTGGGCACCCGCCGCCGCGTGCGGCACTGGACCCAGCCCGGCAAGGGCACCGGCCTGTGGCTGGGCGCCGGCGCGGTGCTGCTGCTGGTGGCCCTGGCGCTGGGCCGCTGGCCCTACCGCATCGAGGCCGCCGCCGAACTGACCACCGACCGCATCCAGGTCATCAGCGCGCCCTTTGACGGCTACCTGGGCCAGGTGTCGGCCAACCTGGGCGACCGGGTGGCAGCGGGCGCACCCTTGGCCCGGCTCGACACGCGTGAGCTGCAGCTGCAGGCCACCGACCTGTCGGCCGAGCGGGCGCGCTACCAGGCCGAGGCCGACCGCAGCCGCGCCCAGGGCCAGACCGCCGAAACCCAGGTGGCCGCCGCCCGTGCGGCGCAGGCCCAGGCCCGGCTGCAGCGGGTGCAGCTGCAGCTGGCCCAGGCCCAGGTGGCCGCGCCTTTCGACGGCGTCATCGTCGAAGGCGAGCGCAAGGAACTGGCCGGCGCGCCGGTGCGCCAGGGCGACCGCCTGTTCCGCCTGGCGCGGGTCGAGGACCTGTATGCCGTGATCCATGTGCCCGAGCGCGACATGCGTGAATTGCCGACCCAGGCGCGGGGCACGCTGCGTCTGCTGGGCCAGCCCGGCCGCGACATCCCGTTCAGTGTCGAGGCCATGGTGCCGGTGGCCCAGGTGCGCGGCACCCAGGGCAGCCAGTTCGCGCTGAAGGTCAAGCTCGACGAGGCTTCGGCGCCCTGGTGGCGCCCCGGCATGAGCGGCCTGGCCCAGGTGGACGCCGGCGACCGCGCCATCCTGTGGATCTGGACCCACCGGCTGGTCGACCAGCTGCGCTTGTGGTTCTGGTGGTGAGTTCGCCGTCTGGCCCTGCACCCGAGCCGGGCGCGGGTACCGCACCACTGCACCGGGCATGAAAAAGGGCGCCGCAAGGCGCCCTTCGTCATCTGGTGTGCCGCCCGTCAAGCTGGGCGATCACCGGGCCTGTCAGTAGCCCTGGCTGCCACCACCGTAGCCACCACCGCCACCGCCGCCGCGCGGGCCGCCACGGCCCGTGCCGTAGGGGCTGCGGCCACCGCCACCGCCACCTGCGCCACCACCACCGCTGCCGCCGCCACCACCGTAGCCGCCACCGCCGCCACCGCTGCGGCTGCCGCCACCACCACCGTAGCCGCCACCGCCGCCGCCGGCACCACCACCGTAGCCGCCGCCACCGCCGCTGCGGCTGCCGCCGCCACCACCGTAGCCGCCACCACCACCGCCGTAGCCACCACCGCCACCGCCACCCGGGCGCTCTTCACGCGGACGGGCTTCGTTCACGACGATGGCCCGGCCTTCCAGCGGCTGGCCGTTCATCGCGTTCATGGCGGCTTGTGCTTCAGCCGGCGAAGACATCTCGACAAAGCCGAAGCCCTTCGAGCGGCCGGTTTCGCGGTCCATCATCACCTTGGCAGACGTGACGCTGCCGAACTGCCCGAATGCCTGCTGCAGGGATTCATCGCGCACCGAGTAGGCCAGGTTGCCGACGTAAAGCTTGTTTCCCATGAGGGGAAGCTCCTTCTCAATAAAAGTAAACCATGTGGAGCTTCATCCCGGCATGAAACATTCAAGCTGCAGGCGCCGTCTCCAGACACGGGCCGAGAGCGCAGTCGCACTCTCAATTCATTATGGTGGCAAAACCCGTGCCGCGCCCAGCAGACCCGGGCAAGTGCTAACCCGCACGTATCATGAGTGTTGTCATGCGGGTACAACCGGTCGAGCACGGCGCCCTGCAGGCGCTCAACTCGGTGCTTCAGAGCATCGAATCCGTTCGCAATGCGCGCGCTTTGTATCTGCTGCTGCTGGCCTTCGCCGGCGCCGGCCTGATGATGACCCTGGCCCAGGGAGCCCTGGCGCGTGAATCCGGCACGGCGGCCGCGTTGTGGCTGGCGGCGGCCTTCTTCAGCCTGTTCTACACCAGCAATGCTGCCGGTCTGGTGCTGATGGACGAGGCCTGCGGGCGCGCGCCGCGCCTGCCGGCCGAGGCCCTGCGCGACGCGCTGCGCACCGCGCACCGGTTGCTGGCGGTGGTGCTGTGTGTGCTGGTGGCTGCTGGGCTGCTGCTGGCCGTGGTGCTGGGGCTGCTGTGGGCCACCCGGCTGCCGGGCCTGGGTCCGACCTTGCTGGGCGCCGTGGTGGCCCTGGGTGTGCCGTCGCTGGGTCTGGCCGGCGTGGCGCTGCTGGCGCTGGTGGGGCCGCTGGCGGCACCTGCAGTGTGGGCCGGCCTGGGCGTGCGCCAGACGCTGCACCTGTTGCTGCAGCAGGTGCGGCGCCGGTTTGCGCATGCGCTGATGCTGTCGGCCGCCGTGAGCCTGCTCACCGCCACCGTGGCCGGCCTGGTCAGCGTGGTGGTGCTGCTCGGTGGCCGCGCGCTGCTGGCCCTGGCGGTGGGCGTGCTCGACATCGACCTGGCGCCGCAGCCCTTCCTGGCGGCGCTGTTCGGCCAGGGGCTGCGCATGGCGCCGGGTGCGCCGGCGCTGTCGGCGGCCACCCAGGCCGCGCTGACCGGCGCCGGGCTGGTGTTTGCGCTGGGGCTGGTGGTGCCGGGCGTGGTGTACCTTCGTGGGCTTTGCGAGCTGTTCCTGGCGCTGCGCCGCAGCGACGACGACACGCCGCCCTCGCCATGACCCCACCGCCGCTGGACTTGCTGAAACCGTTGATCGCCCTGCTCGCGATCGTCAACCCGATCGGCGCGGTGCCGTTCTTCCTGGCCTTCACCCAGGGGCTGAACCGGGAGCAGCGCATGCGCACGCTGCGGGTCAGCGCGTTCTCGGCCTTCTGCGTCATCGCCGTCAGCGGCGTGGCGGGGCTGCAGATCATCAGCTTCTTCGGCATCTCGATCGCCAGCTTCCAGGTGGGCGGGGGCATGCTGCTGCTGCTGTCGGCGCTGCACATGCTCAACGCCCAGCCGGCCGAGAGTGGCAAGGACGATCTGGCCGAAGGCCAGAACAAGGCCAACGCCGGCGTCAGCGTGGCGGTGGTGCCGCTGACCATCCCGCTGCTCACCGGCCCGGCCACCATCAGCACCGTGGTGATCTACGCCGAGAAGACCCGCCACCTGTGGGAGCAGGCGGTGCTGGTGGGCTACGGCGTGGTGATCGGCCTGGCCACCTATGCCGCGTTCGCCGCGTCGGGTCGCATCGCCAAGGTGCTGGGCACCACCGGCATCAACGTGATGACGCGGCTGATGGGCCTGATCCTGGCGGCGATGGCGGTGGAACTGCTGGCCGATGGGCTGGTGAAGCTGTTCCCCATCCTCGCCAGCCCCATGCTGAGACCCTGACTGCCCATGAGCGACCCCAACTACACCCACATCATCGTCGGCGCCGGCACCGCAGGTTGCCTGCTCGCCAACCGGCTGTCGGCCGACCCCACCAACCGCGTGCTGCTGATCGAGGCCGGCGGCAACGACGACTACCTCTGGGTGCACGTGCCTGTCGGGTACCTCTACTGCATCGGCAATCCGCGCACCGACTGGCTGTTCCACACCGAGCCCGACGCCGGCCTGAACGGGCGCAAGCTGCGTTACCCACGCGGCAAGGTGCTGGGCGGCTGCAGCAGCATCAACGGCATGATCTACATGCGCGGGCAGTCGCGTGACTACGACGGCTGGGCCGCCGCCACCGGCGACGCGCGCTGGCGCTGGGACGACTGCCTGCCCTACTTCAAGCAGCATGAGGACCACTGGCGCGGCGCTGACGCCGCCCATGCCGCGCCCGGCTTCGACCCCCAGGGTGATCGCCCCGGCGGTGAATGGCGGGTCGAGCAGCAGCGCCTGAGTTGGGAGATCCTGGACGCGTTCTCGGCCGCAGCCCAGGAGGCCGGCATCCCCGCCACCGACGACTTCAACCGCGGCAACAACGAGGGTGTGGGCTACTTTGATGTCAACCAGCGCAAGGGCATCCGCTGGAATGCCACCAAGGCCTTCCTGCGGCCGATCCAGCACCGCACCAACCTGCAGGTGTGGACCGGCGCGCAGGTCAGCCGGCTGATCACCGCGCAGGACGAGCACGGCACCCGCGTCACCGGCGTCGAGGCGTTGGGGCGCGGCAAGGACAACCGGCTGGGCGCCACCCCGCTGGTGGCCCGGCTGGCCGACGACGCAGGCAGTGGCCGCCACGCGGTGGTGATGGCCGCCGGCGCGGTGGGCACGCCGCAGATCCTGCAGCTGTCGGGCATCGGCCCGGGCGCACTGCTGCAGCAGCACGGCATCCCGGTGGCGCACGACCTGCCCGGCGTGGGCGAGAACCTGCAGGACCACCTGCAGATCCGCGCGGTGTTCGAAGTGCAGGGCGTCAAGACGCTCAACACCCTGGCCAACAGCTGGTGGGGCAAGGGCCTGATCGGGCTGGAATACCTGCTGCGCCGCACCGGCCCGATGAGCATGGCGCCGTCGCAGCTGGGCTGCTTCACCCGGTCGGCGCCTGGGTTTGCATGGCCGAACGTCGAGTACCACGTGCAGCCGCTCAGCCTGGACGCCTTCGGCGAGCCGCTGCACCGCTTCAACGCCTTCACCGCCAGCGTGTGCAACTTGAACCCCACGTCGCGCGGCACGGTGCGCATCACCAGCCCGCGGGCGCAGGACGCGCCGGCCATCCAGGCCAACTACCTCAGCACCGAGGCCGACCGCCTGGTGGCCGCCGACAGCCTGCGGCTGACGCGCCGCATCGCCGCGCAGCCGGCGCTGGCCAAGTACAGCCCGAAGGAAGTGAAGCCCGGCGTGCAGTTCCAGACCGACGACGAGCTGGCGCGCCTGGCCGGTGACATCGGCACCACCATCTTCCACCCGGTGGGCACCTGCCGCATGGGTGCGGCCGGCGACCCGCTGGCCGTGGTCGACCCCACGCTGCGGGTGCGCGGCGTGCGCAGCCTGTGCATTGCCGACGCCAGCGTGATGCCCACCATCACCAGCGGCAACACCAACGCCCCCACGCTGATGATCGCCGAGCGCGCCGCCAGCTGGCTGCTGCGTCCCGACAACCGGTCGGCCGGGTAAATCCGGGCTGACGCTGGCGCGTTGGGTGCCTACATTTCGAGCACTCGGCACAGGCGGACGGTTGCAGTCGGCCGCATGGGCCCGGGGACCGAGGAGACACAGACAAGAGCAGAACAGACACCTGGCTGACCCGGCGCGACATTCCAGAACACCGTCACAAGACAGCGCCGCCACGGGCAGCCGCGATTGATCGCGCCAGGCTTCATGCCTGGCGTTTTTTTTGGCCCCGGCGCCCCGCAGCGCCGGAAATACGGCGCGCCAGGCCCGGACATCGGGGCATTGCCGACAGCAGCGGGGGCTAGCCTCGGCGCTGTCCGGTCCAACCTCGCGTCTCCCCGCGCCGCCGCCATGTCCGTCTCACCCCAACTGCGTTCGCTCGAGATCGACATCCCGTCGACGCCCGATGCACTGGTCAAGCTGTCACTGCTGCTGGCCGAGGACGACGTCAACCAGCAGGCAGTGGCGGCCCTGGTCGAATCCGACATGGCGCTGGCCGCCGCGGTGATGAAGGCGGTCAACTCGTCGCTGTACGGGCTGGCCGGCCGGGTGCAGAGCGTGCAGCAGGCCATCACCTACCTGGGCACGCGGGAAGTGGCGGCCATCACCTTCGAGATGGGCCTGCGTGCGGCGTTTCCGCCCGCACCCGAGCTGGAGCCGATCTGGCAGCGTGCCGCCCACCGCGGCCTGCTGATGGGCCGGCTGGCCGCGGCGCTGGGGCTGGACGCCTGGGCTGCCCACTCGGCCGGTTTGTTCGAGGAGTGCGGCAAGGCGGTGCTGTTCCGCCATGCCACCGACCACTACCGCGCCATGCTGCGCGCTGCCGACACCGACGCCGACCTGTGCCAGCTGGAGCACGCCGGCTTCGGCGTCAGCCACGACGCGCTGGGCGCCGCCCTGTGCGAAAGCTGGGGCCTGGGCCTGGCCGCGGTGGCCAGCGTGCGCCACCATGTCACCGCCCAGGGCCTGCTGGAGCTGCACGGCGCGCCGGCGCGGCGCAGCGTGCTGGCGCTGTCGGTCATCGCCGCGGCCATCGTCAGCATGCCGCCGTCGGTGGACGCCGTGGTGCCGCAGATCGCCCCGCAGGCCGACCTGGACACCACCCTGGTGCTGCGCGCCGCGCGCAAGCTGGTCGACGACCTGCAGGCCGCGCAGATCCACGGGCGCGCTGCCTGATCCGGCGGCGGCCGGCAGGTTCCCTGCGCGGCCCTCGGTGCGCGCCCTGATCTGGAAACCCCGTCTGGGCAACGCACGGCCCAGCGGCTACCCTCGCGCCCATCATCAGACGGCCGCATCAGGCCGTGAAAGGGATCAGCATGCGTCACGTGCCCGTGGATGCCTCGCAACTGGCGCTGCAGCGCCTTTACCACTGGGAGCAGACGGCGCCCACGCGGGTGGTCTTCACCCAGCCGATGGGCAAGGACGGCGGCGGGGCGGTGCAGACCTTCACCTGGGCCCAGATCATGGACCAGGCCCGGCGCATGGCCAGCCACCTGCAGGCCCAGGGCATCCAGCCCGGCGACCGGGTGGCGCTGATCAGCAAGAACACCGCCTGGTGGCTGATCACCGACTTCGCCATCTGGCTGGCCGGTGGCGTGTCGGTGCCGCTCTACCCCACGCTGGCGGCCGAGACGATCCGCCAGATCCTCTCCCACAGCGAGGCCAAGCTGCTGTTCATCGGCAAGCTCGACGGCTGGGCCGGCATGCGCCCGGGCGTGCCCGCCGGCATGCACTGCATCGCCATGCCGCTGGCGCCGGCCGCCGCCGAGCTGCCGCCCGGCTGCGAGCAATGGGCCACCATCCTGGGCCACAGCCAGCCGCTGGCCGGCAACCCGGTGCGCAGCGCCGACGAGCTGGCCACCATCATGTACACCTCGGGAACCACCGGCATGCCCAAGGGCGTGATGCACAGCTTCGGCACCTTTGCCTGGAGCATCCACTCCGGCCTGAAGCGGGTGAGCATGCTCAACCAGGACAGCCGCATGCTGAGCTACCTGCCGCTGTCGCACGTGGCCGAACGCGCCCTGGTGGAATTTGCGCTGCTGTCGACCAACATGCAGGTGTTTTTCGCCGAAAGCCTGGACACCTTCGCCGCCGACCTGCAGCGCGCCCGGCCCACGGTGTTCTTCTCGGTGCCGCGGCTGTGGGTCAAGTTCCAGCAGGGCGTGTCGGCCAAGATGCCGCCGGCCAAGCTGGCACGCTTGCTGAAGATCCCGATCATCCGCGGCATCGTGCGCAAGAAGGTGCTGGGCGCGCTGGGGCTCGACCAGTGCGTGTTTGCCGCCGGTGGCGCCGCGCCGATGCCGCCTGAGCTGCTCAAGTGGTACGGCGCGCTGGGGCTGAACCTGGTCGAGGTCTACGGCATGACCGAGAACTGCGGCCTGTCGCATGCCACGCTGCCCGGTGTGCCGCGGCCGGGCACGGTGGGCCAGCCGTACGAAGGTGTCGAGTGCCGGTTCGACGCGGCCAACGGCGAAATCCAGATGCGCAGCGCCGGCCTGATGCTGGGCTACTACAAGGAGCCCGAACTCACCCGCGACGCCTTCACCGCCGACGGCTGGCTGCACACCGGCGACAAGGGCGCGCTGGACGTGGAGGGCAATCTCAAGATCACCGGCCGCGTGAAAGACCTGTTCAAGACCGGCAAGGGCAAGTACGTGGCCCCGGCGCCCATCGAGGACAAGCTGGTGATGCACCCGGCGGTGGAAGCCTGCTGCGTGACCGGCGCCAACCTGGGCCAGCCGCTGGCGGTGCTGATGCTCAATGAAGGTGCGGTGGCCAAGAGCAAGGCCGCCGAAGGCAAGGCCGAGCTGGAAGCCGGCCTGGCCGAGCACCTGAAGACGGTGAACGCCACCCTCGACCCGCATGAGCAGCTGGACTGCCTGGTGCTGGTGACCGAACCCTGGAGCGTGGACAACGGCTTCATCACGCCCACCTTCAAGGTCAAGCGCAACCGGGTGGAAGAGGTCTACGCCAACAGCTACGAGCGCTGGGTGGGCGCGCGCAAAAAAGTGATCTGGCTGTAACCCGGGCGCTGGCGGGGCCCCGGGGGGTTTCGGGCACCATGCGGGGTCGGGCTGCTGCCCGGATCCGACCCGAACCGAGACACCCATGCTGCCACTCGCCGGCTATGCCGACCGCCTGTCTGCCCGCCCGGGCCAGACCCTCCGATTCCATGTCGCCAACGCCACCGGTGCCCCCGTGGTGGCCCGCGTGGTGCGGGTGCTCTGCGCGGACCCCAACCCGGCCATCGGCGGGCTGCGCATCGAGCCCGTCAGCATCGACGTCACCACACTCGTGGAGCCCGCTCCGCAAACAGTGCCGGCCGGCTCGTACGCGGTGCTGGGCCCGGTGGGCCTGTTGCGCGGGGTCAGTGACTGCACGCTGTCGCTGCGCATCCACCCCACGCTGGCGCTGGCGCGCCGGCAGGTGGTGCTGTCCTGCCAGGACGACAGCGGTGCGGGCATCACGCTGGAGCTGACCCCTGCGCTGACCCTGCGCGCCACCATCGGCACCAGCGCCGGCCCGGCCATGGTGGAGACGCCGCTGCCGGTGCCGCTGCGGGCCTGGACCGATGCCACCCTGGTGGTGGATGCGGCCACCCGGCTGCTGACGCTGACGGCGGCGCCGCTGGCCCAGCCGGCGGCCGCGCAGACCGCCCGCACGGCCTTGGCCGCACCGCCGGCGCTGGACGCGCTGTCACGCCGCCTCAGCCTGGCCAGCGCCAGCGACACCGCGCCCGTCGACAGCTTCAACGGCCGGCTGGAAGAGCCGGTGCTGCTGGCGCGGGCGCTGCCGGCTGGCGGCTTGGCGCCGGATGTGGCCGACCAGGCCTGCCTGGGCGCCTGGGACTTCGCGCTGGACATGCACACCCAGCGGGTGATCGACACCGGACCGCACGGGCACCACGGCGTGCTGGTCAACACCCCCACCCGCGCGGTGTGCGGCGCGCGCTGGACGGGGCAGGAACACTGCTTCCGCCATGCGCCCGCGCACTACGGCGCCATCCACTTCCACGACGACGACCTCGACGACTGCTGCTGGCCCGCCACCCATGCGGTGACCCTGCCCGCCGACTTGAAGTCGGACGCCTACGCGCTGCTGCTGCAGGCTGGTGATGTGCAGGAGAACATCCCGTTCTTCGTGGTGCCGCCCAAGGGCCAGGCCACCGCCAAGATCGCCGTGCTGGTGTCGACCTACACCTACACCGTCTACGGCAACCATGCCCGGCCCGAGTGGATGAACGACCCGGCCTGGCGCGCCGCCCTGGTGGCGCAGAACCAGGCCTGGGGCGCCTACCCTTACAACCCGGGCGAGCACCGCGACTACAGCCTGTCGACCTACAACTACCACAGCGACGGCTCCGGCATCGCCCTGGTCAGCTGGCGGCGTCCGATGCTCAACCTGCGGGTGGGCTATGTCACTTACCCGTACCCCGACATCCGCGGCTCGGGCCTGCGCCATTACCCGGCCGACAGCCACCTGCTGCTGTGGCTGGCGCAGATGGGCCATGCGTTCGACCTGATCACCGACGACGAACTGCACCACGAGGGCGCGGCGCTGCTGGCGAACTACAAGACCGTGGTGACCGGCTCCCACCCCGAGTACCACACACCGCAGATGCTGGACGCGCTGCAGGCCTATCGGGACACCGGCGGCAAGTTGGTCTACCTGGGCGGCAACGGCTTCTACTGGAAGATCGCGCTCGACCCGGCGCGCGACGGCGTGATCGAGATCCGCCGCGGCGAAGGCGGCATCCGCGCCTGGGCCGCCGAGCCGGGCGAATACCACAACCAGTTCGATGCGCAGTACGGCGGCCTGTGGCGGCGCAACGCGCGCCCGCCGCAAAAGCTGGTGGGCGTGGGCTTCACCGCGCAGGGCAATTTCGTCGGCTCGTACTACCGCATCGACCCGGCTGCGCGCAGCAATCCGCAGGTCAGCTGGATCTTCGGCGGCGTCACTGCCGACACCGTGGGCAGCGAGGGCTTCTCGGGCCACGGTGCGGCCGGCTTTGAGCTCGACCGGGTCGACAAGCGCCTGGGCTCGCCCGAGAACGCCGTGGTCGTGGCCCGGTCGGAGAACCACCCGCCCGACGCGCCCTGGGTGCTGGTGCCCGAAGAGCAGCTGACCCACATCACCACCATCCCGGGGCAGCCGCACAAGGCGCTGATCCGGGCTGACATGACCTGGTTCGACTGCCCCGGCGGCGGTGCGGTGTTTGCCGTCGGCTCGATCACCTTCTGCGGTTCGCTGCCGGTCAACCAGGGCGACAACGACATCTCGCGCATCCTGGACAACGTGCTGCGGCGATTCACCCAGTGACCCGGTCCAGCGGGGCAGGCCGCCAGAGCAGATGCAACTGGCGTGACGGTGCAGCGCCTGGCAGACGCCAGTCCTAGCAACGCCTCTGTCCGGCCTATGCCGGAACGGTTGGCCCTTTGCCTCGACTCGGGGCGACGTTCCACCAACACGCCAAGCGTGGCCTGCTTGCGCAGGTCGCCGGGTCGGGCGCGGCTGGCGACAGCTTTCGGGCAAACAGACTCCGTTGGCGAAGGGGTGCTATCGACCCTGAACGGACATTCGCCGTCCTGATCTCGCCGCCCCGAAGCCGCCGGTCGGACCCCCACACAGGCCCCCGTTGTGGGCCCTGCGCCTGAGGGCACACATCGGTGGGCGGTACTGAGGGCGATTGAGGCGTGGCGCAGGGTTTGAGACCGTGCGGGCTCACCACTTCGGGAGCCTCGCGTGCAAGCCATCGGCCGGCAGCCCCAGCGGGCGCCGGATGGCACCCCGGTCCACTACGAACGCCACCGCCCGGAACAGACCACGCTGTACCGCCTTGTGCAGCAGCACGCCGCGACGTTCTTCGCTCAGGCCGAAGACGCTGCCGGCGCAGACCTGCCGCAGTTCGTCAAAGACGAGTTCGACGCCTTCCTCGAGTGCGGCATCCTGGCCCACGGCTTCCTGCGCCTGCACTGCGGCGACTGCGGCCACGACAAGCTGCTCGCCTTCAGCTGCAAACGGCGCGGCTTTTGCCCGTCGTGCGGGGCCCGACGCATGGCGCAGACTGCGGCGCACTTGGTGGACCACGTCATCCCCCATGTGCCGGTGCGCCAGTGGGTCCTCTCTCTGCCCATCCCGCTACGCGTGCTGCTGGCAGCACAGCCCAAGCTGGTTACACCCGTGCTGCAGGTGGTGCACCGCGTGATCACGCGCCACCTGCTCGGTCAGGCCGGGCTCAAGCCTGACGAAGCCGACAGCGGTGCGGTCACGCTGATCCAACGCTTTGGGTCCGCGTGCTGGCCAGAAGGTGCTGACGGTACAGGGCGCCATGCCCAGGGATGCGGACTTCAAGCAGCATCTTTGCGCCGACATCGACGGCTTCAGCCTGCACGCCGCCGTGCGTTGCGCCGCCGATGACCGGCAGGCGCTGGAACAACTGTGCCGCTACATCACCCGGCCGGCCCTGGCCAACGAACGCGTGCAGACCAACACCGCCAGGCAGGTGGTGCTCAAGCTCAAGACTGCGTGGCGCGACGGGACCACGCACCTGGTCATGTCGCCGCTGGAGTTCATGCAGCGCCTGGCAGCCCTGGTGCCCAGACCTCGGCTGCATCTGATCCGCTTCCATGGTGTGCTGGCACCCAACGCCAAGCTGCGCGCGCTGGTGGTGCCGCAAGTGCCTGAGGCGCCCGCGCAGGCAGCAAAGCCCGCCGAGTGCGACGCGAACTGTGCGCACCATCGCCCGGTGCGGCTGAGCTGGGCCCGGCTGCTCAAGCGGGCGTTTCAGCCTAAATCCGGCAGTTACCCCGTCGCCGGCAGCCCCTGAGCCGGCTTCGG
>JBBAPL010000086.1:0-22521 GCA_040400895.1 Aquabacterium sp. | reverse complement strand
GCCGGATCAACGTGTGCCTATTCGGTGTTGCTGCGCGTAGAGATTGCCCGTTTCACCCCGGGCGGCTCGGCCGCCCGGGGTGGCTGTGGCGTTCCGGGCTGTCGCCCGGACCGGCTGACTTGCGCCATCCGGCTGCCAGCTTGCGCCGGCATCCCCCCAGAGCACCCGGATGGCTCACCGTCCGGACTCGTCTCTGTTGCTCTGATCCTCACCTCACGGTGGGCAGCCGTTAACTGCTACGCCGCTCTGTGCAGTCCGGACCTTCCTCCAGGGCCACCTTTCGGTGCTTGCCCCAGCGGCGGTCTGGCTTGCTTCACCATGCGATTATCGCGGCTGGCCCACCTGAAGCCTGCTGCAAGGAGATCAAGACATGAAAGCCGACAACATCCTGGCCACCATCGGCCACACCCCACACATCCGCATCCAACGCCTGTTCGGCGCCGGCGCGCAGGTGTGGATCAAGAGCGAGCGCAGCAACCCCGGCGGCTCGATCAAGGACCGCATCGCCCTGGCAATGGTGGAAGACGCCGAGAAGAGCGGCGCGCTGCAGCCCGGCGGCACCATCATCGAGCCCACCAGCGGCAACACCGGCATCGGCCTGGCCATGGTGGCCGCGGTCAAGGGCTACAAGCTGGTGCTGGTGATGCCCGACAGCATGAGCATCGAGCGCCGCCGCCTGATGCTGGCCTACGGCGCCAGCTTCGACCTGACCCCGCGCGAGAAGGGCATGAAGGGCTCGATCGCCCGGGCGCAGGAACTGGTGGCCCAGACGCCCGGCGCCTGGATGCCGCAGCAGTTCGAAAACCCGGCCAATATCGCAGTGCATGTGCGCACCACGGCCGAGGAGATCGCCGCTGACTTCCCTGACGGCCTGGATGCCATGATCACCGGCGTGGGCACCGGCGGGCACCTGACCGGATGCGCCCAGGTGCTGAAGGCGAAGTGGCCGAACCTGAAGGTCTACGCGGTGGAGCCGGCCGCCAGCCCGGTCATCAGCGGCGGCGCGCCCAGCCCGCACCCGATCCAAGGCATCGGCGCCGGTTTCATCCCGGTCAACCTGAAGACCGAGCTGCTCGACGGCGTGATCCAGGTCGAGGCCGAAGCAGCGCGCGAGATGGCCCGCCGCAGCGCCCGTGAAGAAGGCATGCTGGTGGGCATCTCCAGCGGCGCCACGCTGGCCGCCATCGCCCAGAAGCTGCCCGACCTGGGCGCCAGCGCGCGGGTGCTGGGCTTCAACTACGACACCGGCGAGCGCTATCTGTCGATCGAGGGGTTCCTGCCGGCCTGAACACCGCCGGGTCGTCGTAGAAGCCGGGGTCGGCACTCGCCGGCCACCAGCCTGGCACGCCCAGCACCGGCAGCGGGCTGAAGGGCTTGGTGGCCCAGGCGGCAGCATCCATCGCCAGCACCGCATCGGCCTGCAGCACATGCGCCGTCAGTGCCTTGCGCGGCGCCGTGGCCAGCTTCTCCAGCAGCGCATGGCCAACGACGACCAGCCGCGCACTGGCCCACAGCGGCCGGTGGGTGATGAACAGCGCCGGCCAGTCGCGCTGGCGCAGCGCCCGCCACAAGGGCGGCGGCGCCTCCAGCAGCGCGCCGTTCTCGTCGAACAAGGTCAGCGCATCACGCACCGCGCCGCGCCGGCTGCCTACCCCGTGGCGGGCGATCTCACCCGCCTGCAGGGCATTCAGCCGCCGTTTCAGCGCCGGCTGCGCCAGCCACACCAGGCCGTTGAAGAAGTCATGCAGGTTGTCGCGGGTGGGCACGCAGGCACGGCGGTGGATGAAGGCCTCGTAGGCCTCGCCCGGCGGCAGCGCCGCCTGGGACACGAAGCACAGCGGCCCAGCGTCGAGTTGCAGCGCGCCGGGTGCGGTCGGCCGCTGGGCGCCCAGCGCAGCTTGCAGCGCATCTTCCAGCGTGGCGCCGGACTGCCAGGCCGACCAGGTCCGGCCCAGCGCCGGCTGCAGCGGCGCCAGCCAGGGGCCGGCCAGATCCACCGGAATCAGACGGCCTGGCGCCAGGCCAGCGTCTCGCCGCCGCGCAGCGGCTTCAACTGCGCGTCGCCAAACGGCACGGACTCGGGCAGCGCGTAGGGCTCACGGCGCAGGGTGACGGTGCCGGTGTTGCGCGGCAGGCCGTAGAAATCCGGGCCGTGGTGGCTGGCAAAGCCTTCCAGCTTGTCGAGCGCGCCCGCCGCGTCAAACGCCTCGGCGTACAGCTCCAGCGCGCTGAGCGCGGTGAAGCAGCCGGCGCCGCAGACGCTGGCCTCCTTCATCGCCGACGCATGCGGGGCGCTGTCGGTGCCCAGGAAGAAACGGTCACTGCCCGACGTGGCCGCCACCACCAGCGCCTGGCGGTGCACCTCGCGCTTGAGCACCGGCAGGCAGTAGTAATGGGGCCGCAGCCCGCCCATGAAGATGGCGTTGCGGTTGTAGAGCAGATGGTGGGCGGTGATGGTGGCCGCCGTGTGCGGGCCGGCGTCGGCCACGTACTGCGCAGCCTCCAGGGTGGTGATGTGCTCGAACACCACCTTCAACTCGGGGAAGTCGGCCCGCAGCGGGCGCATCACGCGGTCGATGAAGACCGCCTCGCGGTCGAACAAGTCGATCTCGCCGTCGGTCACCTCGCCGTGCACCAGCAGCTTCAGGCCGGCCCGCTGCATCGCCTCCAGCACCGGGTAGGTCTTGCGGATGTCGGTCACGCCGGCGTCGCTGTTGGTGGTGGCGCCGGCCGGGTACATCTTCAGCGCCACCACGCCGGCATCCGCGGCGCGGGCGATCTCGGCCACCGCCAGGTTGTCGGTCAGGTACAGCGTCATCAGCGGGGTGAAGTCCAGCCCCGCCGGCACCGCCGCCTGGATGCGGTCCCGGTAGGCCGCCGCCGCAGCCGCGGTGGTGATGGGCGGGCGTAAGTTGGGCATGATGATGGCGCGCGCAAACTGCCGCGCCGTGGCCGGCACCACGGCCGCCATGGCGGAGCCGTCGCGCACATGCAGGTGCCAGTCATCGGGGCGCGTGAAGGTGAGGATGTCGGTCATGGCATGATTTTGGCATCTGCCCCGCCATGGCCCGGGCGCGCCATGCAGGCCGCGCATGACCCCATGCTACGTAGAAGCGCGAGGGTGAGCACGGTTCTTGCCTCGCTACACTGCGCCACGCTCACAAGCAGCTTGCTGCCACCTGACAGAGCGCGGAACCCACCAGGAGCCCCATCTTCATGACCAAACTGACCGCCAAGACCCTCTTCGCCACCGTGTGCACCACCGCCGTGCTCGGCATGGCTGCACTGCCTGCCCAAGCGGGCAAGACTGTCGACGCGATCAAGGCCCGCGGCCAACTGATCTGCGGTGTCAACACCGGCCTGGCCGGCTTCTCGGCTGCCGACAGCCAGGGCAACTGGTCCGGCCTCGACGTCGACGTGTGCAAGGCCATCGCTGCCGCCATGCTGGGCGACGCCAGCAAGGTGAAGTACGTGCCGCTGAACGCCCAGCAGCGCTTCACCGCCCTGCAGTCCGGCGAGATTGACATCCTGTCGCGCAACACCACCTGGACGCTGACCCGCGATGCGTCGCTGGGCATGCACTTCACCAACACCACCTACTACGACGGCCAGGGCTTCATGGTGCCGGCCAAGGGCAAGATCAAGAGCGCCAAGCAGCTCAAGGGCGCCACGGTCTGCGTGCAGTCGGGCACCACCACCGAAAAGAACCTGACCGACTTCTCGCGCGCCAACAAGCTCGACATCAAGCCGGTGGTGTTCGAGAAGCAGGAAGCCTCGACCAGCGCCTACTTCAGCGGCCGCTGCCAGGCCTTCACCACCGACGCATCGGGCCTGGCCTCGATCCGCAACAAGGAAGCCAAGACCCCGGCCGACCACCTGATCCTGCCCGAGTTGATCAGCAAGGAGCCGCTCGGCCCCAGCGTGCGCCGTGGTGACGACGAGTTCTTCGCCATCGCCAAGTGGGTGGTCTACGCCTTGATCGAGGGCGAGGAATACGGCATCACCCAGGCCAACGTCGACGAGCTCGGCAAGAGCAGCACCGACCCGGTGGTGGGCCGCATCCTGGGCACCACCGAAGACACCGGCAAGCTGCTGGGCCTGGACAAGAGCTGGGCCGCCAACGCCATCAAGGCGGTGGGCAACTACGGCGAGATCTTCGAGCGCAACGTGGGCCCGAAGAGTGCGCTGGGCATGCCGCGCGGCAACAACAACCTCTGGAACAAGGGCGGCTTCATGTACGCCCCGCCGGTGCGGTAAGCCATCTGGCCGCCGGCGCGCCGACCCTGCGCGCGCCGGCTTCCACGTCTCTGCAAGACCCCCCGATTCCTCGGCAGCCGGTGTTTCCAGGCTGAAGGAGCGTTGCCCATGACGGCCCGTGCCGCCCCCCCCAAGACGCGCGACTGGTCGCTGCGCAGTCGCGCGGTGCGCGCCCTGCTCTACCAGGTGCTGGCATTGGGGCTGATCGCCCTGGGCGTCTGGTTCCTGGCGCACAACACCATGGAAAACATGCGTGTGCGCGGCATCCAGAGCGGCTTCGACTTCCTCACCGGCCCGGCCGGCTTCGACATCGGCGAGCTGATGATTCCCTACGAGTCGGTCGACCCGTACTGGAAGGCCTTCCTGGTGGGGGTGCTCAACACCCTGCGGGTGGCGATCATCGGCATCGCGCTGACCACGCTGCTGGGCACGCTGATCGGCATCGGCCGCTTCTCCAACAATGCCATCGTGCGCGGCCTGTGCTACGGCTATGTGGAGCTGTTCCGCAATGTGCCGGTGCTGCTGCAGTTGCTGGTGTGGTACCTGATCCTGACTGAATGGCTGCCGAGCCCGGAGGCTCCGTTGTCGGTGGGCGGGCTGGTGTTTCTCAGCAAGGGCGGGCTGTCGTACCCGGTGCCGGTGTGGAGCCAGGCCTACGGTTTGGCCGCCATCGGCCTGCTGGCCGGCGCGGTGCTGTCCTGGGTGTGGGCGCGCCAGGCCCGCACGCTGTTCGAGGCCACAGGCCGGGTGCGCCCGGTGCTGCTGCCCAGCATCGGCCTGCTGCTGGTGGGGGCACTGGCGGGCTGGGCCATCGGCGGTGCGCCGACCGACTGGAACATCCCGAAGGCAGGCGATGTGTCGGTGGAGGGCGGCAGCTCGTTCACGCCGGAATTCATCTCGGTGCTGCTGGGCCTGACCTTCTACACCGCGTCGTTCGTGGCCGAAGTGGTGCGCGCAGGCATCGCTTCGGTGCCCCGCGGCCAAAGTGAGGCGGCCAGCGCCCTGGGCCTGGGCAAAGGACAGCAAATGCGCCTGGTGGTGCTGCCGCAGGCGCTGCGGGTGATCATCCCGCCGATGACCAACCAGTACCTGAACCTGACCAAGAACTCGTCGCTGGCGGTCGCCATCGGCTACCCCGACGTCGTGTCGATCAGCAACACCGCCATCAACCAGACCGGCCGCGCGGTGGAATGCATCGCGCTGATCATGCTGGTGTACCTGACGACGTCGCTCACCACGTCGGGCATCATGAATTGGTACAACACGCGGTCCGCGATCAAGGAGCGATGAGATGACCACCACGTTCGTCTCCATCGAGCCGCGCCCGGCGCCGGTCAAGACCGAGGGTCTGGTGCCCTGGCTGCGCAAGAACCTCTTCGGCAACCTGCCCAGCACGGTGGCCACCCTGGTGATGCTGGGGCTGGCCGTCTGGCTGGTCCCGCAGTTGCTGAACTGGGCGGTCTTCCAGGCCGTGGCAGCACCGGATGCCGACAAGTGCCAGGCAGCGCGCGGCATCGGCGCCTGCTGGGGCGTGATCACCGAGAAATACCGGCTGATCATCTTCGGCCGCTATCCCTATGAGCAGCAGTGGCGGCCCGAGGTGGCCACCATCGCGCTGGTGGCGCTGCTGTTCGTCAGCTGCGTGCGCACCTTCTGGAAGCCCTGGCTGCTGCTGCTGTGGGTGGCCGTGCTGGCGCTGTTCTTCGCGCTGATGAAGGGCGGCGTGCTGGGCCTGGTGCCGGTGGAGACCGACCGCTGGGGCGGCCTGCCGCTGACGATCATGCTGGCCACGCTGTCGATCGTGTTCGCCTTTCCGCTGTCGATCGCCGTCGCCCTGGGCCGACGCAGCAAGATGCCGGCGATCAAGACGATCTGCGTGGTCTATGTCGAGCTGATCCGCGGCGTGCCGCTGATTTCCGTGCTGTTCATGGCCAGCTTCATGTTTCCGCTGTTCATGCCGCCGGGCACCAGCATCGACGTGCTGATCCGGGTGCTGGTGGGCATCACGCTGTTTGCGGCGGCCTACATGGCCGAGATCGTGCGCGGCGGCCTGCAGGCCATCCCCAAGGGCCAGCAGGAAGCCGCCGACACCCTGGGCCTGAGCTACTGGCAGGCGCAGCGCAAGATCATCCTGCCGCAGGCGCTGGCGCTGGTGGTGCCGGGCATCATGAACAACTTCATCTCGATCTTCAAGGACACCTCGCTGGTGACCATCGTCAGCCTCTACGAGCTGACCGGCGCGATGGGCCTGGCGCTCAACTCCGACGCCGACTGGCGACCGTTCAAGATCGAGGCCTACCTGTTCATCGCCGCCATCTATTTCGCCTTCTGCTTCTCGATGTCGCGCTACAGCCTGTGGATCGAGAAGCGGCTGTCACTCAGCAAGAACAGGTAACACCATGTCCGAACCCATCATCACGTTTGAGAAAGTCAACAAGTGGTACGGCAACAACTTCCACGTGCTGCGTGACATCGACCTGTCGGTGGCCAAGGGCGAGCGCATCGTCATCTGCGGGCCGTCGGGCTCGGGCAAGAGCACGCTGATCCGCTGCATCAACCGGCTGGAAGAGCACCAGCAGGGCACGTTGAAGGTGGACGGCGTGGAGCTGACGGATGACGTGAAGTCGATCGAGGCCATCCGCAAGCAGGTCGGCATGGTGTTCCAGCAGTTCAACCTGTTCCCCCACCTCACCGTGCTGGAGAACCTGACGCTGGCGCCGATGTGGGTGGGCAAGATGCCCAAGGCCGAGGCCGAAGAGCGGGCAATGATCCAGCTCAACCGGGTGCGCATCGCCGAGCAGGCGGGCAAGTACCCGCTGCAGCTGTCAGGCGGCCAGCAGCAGCGCGTGGCGATTGCCCGGGCGCTGTGCCTCACGCCCAAGATCATGCTGTTCGACGAGCCCACCTCGGCGCTCGACCCCGAGATGATCAAGGAAGTGCTCGACGTGATGATCGAGCTGGCCGAAGGTGGCATCACCATGCTGTGCGTCACCCACGAAATGGGTTTTGCCAAAGCGGTGGCCAACCGGGTGATCTTCATGGACCAGGGCCAGATCGTCGAGCAGAACGAGCCGCATGCGTTCTTCGACAACCCGCAGAGCGACCGCACCAAAGACTTTCTGTCCAAGATCCTGGGGCATTGAATCCCCCGAAGCGCCTTCGGCGCTTCTCCCCATGGGGGTGCCGTCAGCGGCCCAGAAAGGCCGGCGCCGCGGCGTCCGCCTGGTTCACGGCAATGGCTGGCGGAGAAAGTCCCACAGCGACTGCGCGGCAGGCTTGGCATTGCGTGCCACTTCGGTGCGCTCGCGGTAGATGCGCACTTCCATCGTCAGCTCACCCACGCCGGGCGGTGCGGCGCTCACCAGCCGGCGAGCCTTCAATTCCTGCCGCACCGAACTGGCGGGCAGGAAGGCCAGGCCGTGGCCTTCCAGCGCCATGGCCTTCAGGCCCTCGGCCATGTCGGTCTCGTAGGTGGTCTCCAGCGCCGGCGCCACCGGCATCTGGCGGATGATCTGCTCGACCATGTGGCCCATGTAGGCGCCGGCGGCATAGGCCAGCAGCGGCACGGGTGGCCCGCCCGCCGACAGGAAGAACAGCGGCTGGCCCTCGGCATCGGCCTTGGCGTAGGCCGCCAGCGTCTCGTGGCCCAGCGACAGCATCTCGTACCGGTCGGGGCTGAGCTGCAGCGGCTGCGACGCGTGGTGGTAGGCGATCAGCAGATCGCAGCCGCCCTCGGTGAGGCGCAGCACCGCGTCGTGCACGTTCAGCGCGATCAGCCGGGTCTTCACACTGCCGAAGCGCTGGCGCAGCTCCATCAGCCAGTGCGGGAAGAAGGTGAACGCCAGCGTGTGCGGGATGGCGAACTCGATCACGTCCTGCCCACTGGCACGGTGGCTGCGCATCAGGTTGCGAGCCGACTGCAGCGCCACCAGGATCTCCAGCGCCTGGGCATGCAGGGTCTCGCCGGCCGACGTGAGCCGGGTGGGGTAGGACGAGCGGTCGACCAGGTCGATGCCGGCCCAGGCCTCCAGCGCCTGGATGCGCCGCGAAAACGCCGGCTGGGTGACATGCCGCAACTGCGCCGACCTGGAAAAGCTGCGCGTCTCGGCCAGGCTGACGAAGTCTTCGAGCCACTTGGTTTCCACGGCGGGAGTGTAATAGTCGGAAATGACCCACCATTCAAGGGGCTGGCGCACAGGATCCCCCTCGAACAGAGGGGGGTGAGGCAGAACGTGATTCTCGGTCGTTCGATACAGTTCACAACAGATTGAGGATGCCCGGCGTTGTCGTTGGCCGCAGTTCCTCCAACACCTTCTTGCAGGCAACATGATGAAACCAGCCCTCCACCTGACCGCAACGGCGAGTTTGCTTGCGATGTTTTCCCTGGGTGCCGCAGCTCTGCCGATGACTGTGGATCTTGGCTTCTATGCCGAAGGGCAGCAGGCATTGGGCGACCCGAACAAGAACCCCCCGGTTCTCTCCGGCCCGGTCGCTGTTGAATCCGTGTCGGGAATCAAGTTCACAGGAGCGTGGGCCTACAAGCTCGGCATGTTCGACACAGCCGACATCGTGTCAGATGAAATCAACGAGACCAACGGTGTCTTCAGTTGCGGAGTGCTGGCCCCGGGTGGCGGCTCAGCTTGCAACGAAACGGGTTACATCTCCAATCGGGGCCGCCCATCCACCGGCGGGTCGAAACTGGTGCTGACACTCGACCCGACTGTCTACCTGGGGCGTTACATCACATCGTTCAGCTTCGACATCTGGCACAACGGGAATCCGGCAACAGCGTCCATCCGGTTTGTTGACCGCTCGTCCGGCGTCGCAGAGTACCAAAACTGGTCGAACATCAGTGCAGGCAACAAGTTGTGGAGCACGCCCCAGGAACAGGTCGTCAAGCTGGCGCAGGCGACAAGCATCGAGTTCGACTTTGGCGTGTCAGCCCTGGGGCTGGACAATCTGAGGATCACCGTGGACGGTCCTGGTGCACCTCCTTCGGGTGTTCCGGAGCCATCCAGCTATGCACTGGTGGGCTTGGCTCTGCTGGCCGCAGGTGCGACGCGCCGTCGCAAGGCCTGACCGATCGCCATTACGCCCAATGACAAGCCCGCCGCCGGCGGGCTTTTTCACGCCCGCCATTCAGCCTGCCACGCCATCAGCCTCGTCGGCCGCCTGCTGCAGCCGCCACATCTCCGCATACCGCCCGCCCAGGGCCAGCAGGTCGGCATGGGTTCCCCGCTCCACCACCCGGCCGCCGTCCAGCACCACGATCTCGTGCGCGTCGGCCACGGTCGACAGGCGGTGGGCGATCACCAGGGCCGTCTTGCCCTGGGCCGCGCTCTTTAGCTCGGCCTGGATGGCGCGTTCGTTGGCGGAATCCAGCGCCGACGTGGCCTCGTCGAAGATCAGCACCGGCGGGTTCTTCAGCAGGGTGCGGGCAATGGCCACGCGCTGCTTCTCGCCGCCTGACAGCTTCAGCCCCCGCTCGCCCACCGTGGTGGCATAGCCCTTGGGCGTGCTGTCGATGAAGTCGTGGATGTGCGCGGCCCGGGCGGCTGCCTCCACCTCGGCCGGGGTCGACCCGGTGCGGCCGTAGCCGATGTTGTAGCCCACGGTGTCGTTGAACAGCACCGTGTCCTGCGGCACGATGCCGATGGCCTGGCGCAGGCTGGCCTGCTGCACGCTGCGGATGTCCTGGCCGTCGATGGTGATGCGGCCCCCGGTCACGTCGTAGAAGCGGTACAGCAGCCGCGCCAGCGTGCTCTTGCCGGCACCCGACGAGCCCACCACCGCCACCGTCTTGCCCGCCGGGATCTCGAAGCTGACGCCGTGCAGGATCGGCCTGTTCGCGTCATAGGCAAAACGCACATCCTCGAAGCGCACCACGCCTTCGGTCACCGCCAGCGGCCGCGCGCCGGGCGCATCGGCCACCTCGCGGTCACGCTCGAGCAGGCTGAACATGCGGTCCAGGTCGGTCAGGCTCTGCTTGACCTCGCGGTACAGGACGCCCAGGAAGTTCAGCGGGATGTAGAGCTGGATCAGGAAGGCGTTGATCATCACCAGGTCGCCCAGCGTCAGGCGACCTTCCACCACGCCCTGCGTGGCACGCCACAACATGGCCACCAGGCTCAGCGCGATGATCAGCTGCTGGCCGGTGTTGAGCATCGACAACGTGCTCTGGCTCTTGACCTGGGCGCGGCGGAAGGATTCCAGCCCTTTCTCGTAGCGCGCAGCCTCGAAGGCCTCGTTGTTGAAGTACTTCACCGTCTCGAAGTTCAGCAGCGCGTCGATCGCCCGGGTGTTGGCGCTGCTGTCCAGCTCGTTCATCTCGCGGCGGAACTTGTTGCGCCACTCGGTCACGCTGACGGTGAAGGTGATGTAGGCCACCAGCGCCGTCAGGGTGATCCAGACATAGCCCATGTCGAACTTCCAGCCCAGGAAGCCCAGCACCAGGGTCACTTCCACCAGCGTGGGCACGATGGAATACAGCGAATAGCTGACCAGGCTTTGCAGCGCGCGGGTGCCGCGCTCGATGTCGCGGGTCAAGCCGCCGGTCTGCCGCTCCAGGTGGAAGCGCAGGCTCAGCGCATGCATGTGGCTGAAGACCTCCAGCGCGATCTGCTTGCTGGCTCCGAAGCTCACTTTGGCAAACACCAGCTCGCGCAGCTCGGTGAACAGGCTGGTGCACAGGCGCAGCGCGGCATAGGCCACCAGCAGGCCGATGGGCACCACCAGCACCGCCCGCACATCGCCGGGCTTCAGCGCCAGGGCGTCGACCAGGTACTTCAGCAGCACGGGCACGCCCACGTTGGCCAGCTTGGCCGACAGCAGAAAGGCCAGCGCGATGCTCACCCGCCAGCGGTACTGCCACAGGTAGGGAAGCACCTTGCGCAGCGTCTGCCAGTCAGAGCGGGGCGCGCCGGCGGCGGCGGGGACGGGCAGGGCGACGCTGGAAGCGGATGGGCGCATGGGCAGGTGGTGGGTGGGGCGGTGTCAAGCGGCAGCGTGGAAGAATGGCCTGCCAAGAACTGCTGCCAGGTGATGCCGATGCCCGATCAAACAAGCCCCCGGCAGCCCCTGACAGGGCCCACCAGTTTGCCCGATGGCAGCGAACTGGTGCTGCGGGTGATGCCGCTGCCTGCCGACGTCAACGGCGACATCTTCGGTGGCTGGCTGATGGCCCAGGTCGACCTGGCCGGCGCGGTGCTGCCGTCGCGCGTCGCCAAGGGGCGCATCGCCACCGTGGCGGTCAACCAGTTCATCTTCAAGCAGCCGGTATCGGTGGGCGACCTGGTCAGCTTCTATGCCCGCATCACCCGCATCGGCAACACCAGCATCACCGTGCACGTGGAGGTGTTTGCCGAGCGCAACCCCGCCAACCTGCAGGTGGTGAAGGTGACCGAGGCCAACCTCACCTATGTCGCCATTGACGGCGCGGGCAAGCCGCGCGCCGTGCCCAAGGATTGACGTTCCGTCAGAACTTCGAGAAGTCGGGCTTGCGCTTCTGGAAGAAGGCCTGGAAGGCCTCGGTGGCCTCGGGGCTGCGCAGGCGCTGGCCGAACAGCGCGCCTTCGGCGGCCATCACCTCGCGGATGCGGGCACGCAGGGGTGCACGCATCAGGCGCTTGGTGTCGGCCACCGCGCCGGGCGCCAGGGCGTTGAAGCGCTCGGCCATGCGGCGGGCGTGGTTGACCACCTCGCCGGCCGGCAGCACCGCGTTGGCGATGCCGCAGTCGACCGCGTCGCTGCCGCTGAACGGCTCGCCCAGCATCAGTTTCTCGGCCGCCTTCACATGGCCGATCAGCGCCGGCAGCACCAGGCTGCTGGCGTACTCGGGCACCAGGCCCAGGCTGACGAAGGGCATGGCCAGGCGGGCCTCATCGCTGACGTAGACCAGGTCGCAATGCAGCAGCAGCGTGGTGCCGATGCCCACCGCGGCGCCGGTGACGGCCGCCACCACGGGCTTGTCGCAGTCGAGCAGCGCGCGCATGAAGCGGGCCACCGGGGTGTCATCGCCGTCCTTTCCCAAACTCGGCGGGCGCTGCATGAAGTCGTCGATGTCGTTGCCCGAGGTGAAGATGCCCGGCTGGCCGGTGATCAGCACCGCACGCACGCCGGCGTCGGTGTTGGCGGCTTCCAGCGCCTCGGCCATGGCGGTGTACATCGCCTGGGTCAGTGCGTTCTTCTTCTCCGGGCGGGCGATCTCGATCGTCAGCACCTTGTTCAGGGTGGCAGTGCGGATGGTCATGGGCTTGTCTCCTGCGATTCGGGCGCCGAATCAGACGCGTTCAAAGATGCCGGCCGCGCCCTGGCCGGTGCCCACGCACATCGTCACCATGCCGTACTTCAGCTGCTGGCGGCGCAGCGCGTGCACCACGGTGGCGGCGCGGATGGCGCCGGTGGCGCCCAGCGGGTGGCCCAGGGCGATGGCACCGCCCATCGGGTTGACCACGTCGGGGTTCAGGCCCACGGTGCGGATGACGGCCAGCGCCTGTGCGGCAAAGGCCTCGTTCAGTTCGATCCAGCCCATGTCGGCCAGGCTGAGGCCGGCGCTCTTCAGCGCGGCGGGGATGGCCTCGATGGGGCCGATGCCCATGATCTCGGGCGGCACGCCGCGCGAGGCGAAGCTGACGAAGCGCGCCAGCGGCTTCAGGTCGAAGCGCTTCACCGCCGCCTCACTGGCCAGGATCAGCGCACCGGCACCGTCGCTGGTCTGGCTGCTGTTGCCGGCGGTGACCGAGCCCTTGGCTGCGAACACCGTGCGCAGCTTGGCCAGCGCCTCCAGCGTGGTCTCGGCGCGCGGGCCTTCGTCCAGGCTGACGGTGCGGGTGTGGGTGTGGATCTCGCCGGTGGCCAGGTCGGGCGTGCGCTCGACCACCTGCACCGGGCAGATCTCGTCGGCGAACCCGCCGGCCTGCTGGGCGGCCAGGGCCTTCTGGTGGCTGGCCAACGCAAAGGCGTCCTGGTCCTCGCGGCTCACCTTCCACTGGTTGGCCACCTTCTCGGCCGTCAGGCCCATGCCGTAGGCGATGCCGATGTTCTCGTCCCGGGTGAACACCGCCGGGTTGAACGATGGCTTGTTGCCGGTCATCGGCACCATGCTCATGCTCTCGGCACCGGCGGCGATCATCACATCGGCCTCGCCGACGCGGATGCGGTCAGCGGCCATCTGGATGGCGCTCAGGCCCGACGCACAGAAGCGGTTGACCGTCACACCCCCCACGCTGCTCGGCAGCCCCGCCAGCAGCGCGCCGATGCGGGCGATGTTGGCGCCCTGCTCGGCCTCGGGCATGGCGCAGCCGACGATGGCGTCTTCGATGGCCTTCGGGTCCAGCCCCGGCACCTGCGCCAACGCCGCCTGGATGGCGGCCACCAGCAGGTCGTCGGGCCGGGTGTTGCGGAAGAAGCCGCGGTGGCTGCGTCCGATGGGCGTGCGGCTGGCGGCGACGATGTAGGCGTCTTGAACTTGCTTGCTCATGTGATGTGCTCCGAGACGTCGATCAGTTGCGGACGGGCTTGCCGGTCTGCAGCAGACCCATGATCCGTTCCTGCGACTTGGGGTGCTCCAGCAGGCTGCAGAAGTGCTTGCGCTCCAGCGCCATCAGGTATTCCTCGGTCACCAGCGATCCGGCTTCCACCGCGCCGCCGCACACCACGTCGGCGATCAGGCTGGCGATGTGGAAGTCGTGCGCGCTGATGAAGCCGCCGTCGCGCATGCCCACCAGCTGCGCCTGGATGGTGGCGATGGCCGAGCGGCCGGCCACCGGGAACTGGGCCTTCAGTGGCGCGCGCCAGTTGCTGGCGGCCATGGCCTTGACCTGGGCGATGGCGATGGCCAGCAGCTCGTCCTTGTGCGCCACCACCACGTCGTCGGCCAGCAGGTAGCCCAGTTGGCGGCTTTCCAGCGCGCTGGTGCCCACCTTGGCGGTGGCCGCGGCCTGGAAGCCGTCCTTGACGAAGGCCAGCAGGTCGGTGCTGTTGGCCGCAGCCGCGCTCTCGGCAGCGCGGCGGGCGATGTAGGTCAGGCCACCACCGCCGGGGATCAGGCCCACGCCCACTTCCACCAGGCCGACATAGGTCTCCAGGTGCGCCACGCGCCTGGCGCAGTGCACCGCGATCTCGCAGCCGCCACCCAGGGCCAGGCCGCGCATCGCCGCCACCGTGGGCACGCTGGCGTAGCGCAGGCGCAGCAAGGCGTCCTGCAGCTTCTGGATCTCGGGCGCGATGCCCTTGGCGCCCAGCTTCATGAAGGTGGGCAGCATGGCCTCGAGGTTGGCGCCGGCCGAGAACGGTTCGTCACCGCTCCACAGCACCAGGCCGTCGTAGCTGGTTTCGGCCAGTTCCACCGCCTTCAGCAGCCCTTCGATCACGCCGGGGCCGATCAGGTGCATCTTGCTGGTGATGCTGGCGATCAGCACGCTGCCGTCGAGCGTCCACACGCGCAGTTCATCGTTGCGGAACAGCTCGGTGCCCGCGGCGATGAAGGGCGTGGCGCCCTCGCCGCCCAGCGCGTCGGGGAAGTGCTGGCGCTGGTAGACCGGCAGGCTGCTGCGCGGCACCATGCGGCCCTGGGCAGCGCTCCACGAGCCTTCCGGTGCATGCACACCCGTGCGGCCGTCGAACACCCAGGCCGGCAGCGGCGCACTGCTCAGCGCCTTTCCGGCGTCGATGTCCTCCTGCACCCAGGTGGCCACCTGCTGCCAGCCGGCCTGCTGCCACAGCTCGAACGGGCCCTGCTGCATGCCGAAGCCCCAGCGCATGGCCAGGTCCACCTCGCGGGCGGATTCGGCGATGTCGGCCAGGTGCACCGCGACGTAGTGGAAGGCATTGCGCTGGATGGCCCACAGGAACTGCGCCTGCGGGTTGGTCGATTCACGCAGCAGCTTCAACCGCTCGCCGGCGGGCTTCTTCAGGATGCGGTCGACGATGGCGTCGGCCTTGCCGCCGGCCTTCACATAGTCACCCGTCGCTGCGCTGAACTGCAGGATGTCCTTGCCCACCTTCTTGTAGAAGCCCGCGCCGGTCTTCTGGCCCAGGGCGCCGGCGGCGATCAGTTGGGCCACCGCGTCGGGCGTGGCGTAGCTGGCGTAGAACGGATCCGCCTGCAGGTTGTCCTGCATGGTCTTCACCACATGGGCCAGGGTGTCGATGCCCACCACGTCGGCGGTGCGGAAGGTGCCGCTGCTGGCGCGACCCAGCTTCTTGCCGGTGAGGTCGTCGACCACGTCATAGCCCAGACCGGCCTTGGCGGCTTCAGCGATGGTGCCCAGCATGCCGGCAATGCCCACCCGGTTGGCCACGAAGTTGGGCGTGTCCTTGGCCCGCACCACGCCCTTGCCCAGGCTGCGGGTGACGAAGCTCTCGAGGTCGTCCAGGATCTGCGGCAACGTGGCCGCGGTGGGGATCAGCTCCACCAGCTGCATGTAGCGCGGCGGGTTGAAGAAGTGGATGCCGCAGAAGCGCGGGCGCAGCGCCTCGGGCAGCACGTCGCTCAGCTTGGTGATCGACAGGCCCGAGGTGTTGCTGGCGACGATGGCGCCGGGCGCCAGGTGCGGCGCCACCTTGGTGTAGAGGTCCAGCTTCCAGTCCAGCCGCTCGGCAATCGCCTCGATCACCAAGTCGCAGCCGGCCAGCAAATGCAGGTGCTCATCGTAGTTGGCCAGCTGGATCAGCGACAGGTCACCGGCCACGCCGATCGGGCTGGGCTTCAACTTCTTCAGGCCCTCGATGGCCTTCAGGCCGATGCCGTTCTTCGGGCCGCGGGCGGGCGCTGGGCCGCTCCCGAGCCCGCCACTCCCCTCGGGGGACGGCTGGTGCGAAGCGCCAGCCTGGGGGCCGATATCGGCGGGCAGGTCGAACAGCACGACCGGCACCTTCACATTCACCAGATGGGCGGCGATCTGCGCGCCCATCACGCCGGCGCCGAGCACGGCCACCTTGCGGACATTGAATCGGTTCATCGTGGTTCCTTGGGGTTCAGGGGGTGGGTCACTCCACCCGGATCCATTGCTGGTTGCTGAAGAACAGGCCCATGTAGCCGCGCACCTCCAGCGCCTTGCCGCCGTCCACCGGCTTCAGACGCAGCTTGTAGACCTTGCCGTTGTTGGGGTCGAGGACCTCGCCGCCCTCCCAGTGCTGGCGGTCGGCATCGACCTTGGCGCCGCGGATGATGGTCATGCCCAGCACCGGCTTGCCGGCACGGTCGTCGGTGCATTTCTCGCACACCGCATCGGCCTTGGTCTTGGGATCGAGCAGCTTCTCGATGCGGCCGCTGACCACGCCGCCCGACTCGCTGATGCGCACCAGCGACTTCTCGGCCTTGGTCTCGTCATCGATGGTCTTCCACAGGCCCACCGGCGTGGCTTGTGCGCACGCCGCGCCGGCAGCGGCGGCCAGGGCCAGACTGATCAGCAGTTGCTTCATGGTCGCTCCTTGGTGGTGCAGGCGGATCAGAACAGGGCTTCGTCCATCGCCATCAGCGGCGCCACGCCGGCACGGGCAGTGCGGATCAGCGAGGCCGTCTCGGGCAGCAGCTTGGCGAAGTAGAAGCGGGCGGTGTGCAGCTTGGCGGTGTAGAACGGGTCGCCCGAGGTGGCCGGATCCGCTTGCTTGTCCAGCGCCACCCGGGCCATGCGGGCCCAGAAGTAGGCAAAGCACAGGTGGCCCACCACGCGCAGGTAGTCCACCGCGGCGGCGCCCACCTCGTCGGGGTTGCCGAAGGCCTTCATGCCCAGCTCGGTGGTGAGCTTGGTCACCTTGTCGCCCAGGTCGGCCAGCGGGTTGACGAACTCCTGCATGTCCTCGCGCACGCCTTCTTCCTCGACGAACGCGGCGATCAGCTGGCCGAACTTCTTCAGCTTCTTGCCGTTGTCGCCCAGCACCTTGCGGCCCAGCAGGTCCAGGCTCTGGATGGTGTTGGTGCCCTCGTAGATCATGTTGATGCGGGCATCGCGCACGAACTGCTCCATGCCCCACTCATGGATGTAGCCGTGGCCGCCGAACACCTGCTGGCAGGCGCTGGTGGCCGTCCAGCCGTTGTCGGTGACGAAGGCCTTCACGATGGGCGTGAGCAGCGCCACGATGTCGTCGGCCTGCTGGCGCGCGTCGTCGTCGTCGGTGGACACCAGCACGTCGAGCTGCAGCGCGGTGTAGGTCAGCATCGCGCGGGCGCCCTCGGCATAGGCGCGGGCGGTCAGCAGCATCTTGCGCACATCGGGGTGCACGATGATCGGGTCGGCCGGCTTGTCGGCCGCCTTCACGCCGGACAGCGACCGCATCTGGATGCGGTCTTTCGCGTAGGCCACGGCGTTCTGGTAGGCCACCTCGGTCAGGCCCAGGCTCTGGTTGCCCACGCCCAGGCGGGCGGCGTTCATCATCACGAACATCGCCGCCAGGCCCTTGTTGGGCTGGCCCACCAGGGTGCCCACCGCGCCGTCCAGCACCATCTGGCAGGTGGCGCTGCCGTGGATGCCCATCTTGTGCTCCAGCGCGCCGCAGAAGATGCCGTTGCGGTCGCCCAGCGTGCCGTCGGGGTTGGCATGGAACTTGGGCACGATGAACAGCGAGATGCCCTTGCTGCCGGCCGGCGCATCGGGCAGCCGGGCCAGCACCAGGTGCACGATGTTCTCGGCCAGGTCGTGCTCGCCGGCGCTGATGAAGATCTTCTGGCCGGTGATGCGGTAGCTGCCGTCGGCCTGCGGCTCGGCCTTGCTGCGCAGCAGGCCCAGGTCGGTGCCGCAGTGCGGCTCGGTCAGGCACATGGTGCCGGTCCACTGGCCGCTGGTCAGCCGGGGCAGGTACAGCGCCTTCTGCGCCGGCGTGCCGTGGGCGTGCAGGCATTCATAGGCGCCGTGGCTCAGGCCGGGGTACATGGTCCAGGCCTGGCTGGCAGAGTTCAGCATCTCGTAGAAGCACTGGTTCAGCACCAGCGGCAGGCCCTGGCCACCGTAGGCCGGGTCGCAACTCAGCGCCGGCCAGCCGCCTTGCACATACTGCGCATACGCCTGCTTGAAGCCCTTGGGCGCCGTCACCGCATGGGTGGTCCTGTCGAGGTGGCAGCCCTCGGCGTCGCCGGGCAGGTTGATCGGCGTGACCACCTCGGCGGCGAACTTGCCGCCTTCGGCCAGCACCGCGTTCAGCGTGTCGGCATCGATGTCGGCATGGGGCGGCAGGGCCTGCAGCGTGGGCACGGCGTCGAGCACCTCGTGCAGCAGGAACTGCATGTCACGGATCGGCGGGTTGTACTGGGGCATGGTGTGCTCCTGGGGGAATGCGTTGGAACTCGGCCCGGACGGGCCATCTGGGAGAAGCCGGAAACGGAGTCAGCGGGCCGCGCCGCGCGCCGCGGGCGCCGGCGGCTCGGCCTGCAGGTAGAACTGCACGATGCGGTCGAAGCCCTTGCGGGCCCGCTCCACCGCGCCGGGCAGGCGCAGGAAACGGGCGTCGTGGTGCAGGGCCAGGATCAGGCCGTGCACCTCGAACAGCATCTGCAGCGTGTCGGTGTCGGGGCGCAGGTGGCCGGCCTCGATCGACAGGCGGATGGCGCGCTCCAGCGCCGATTGCCAGTCACGCACCATCGTGGCCAGGGCGTCGCGCACCGGGCCGGGCCGGTCGTCGAACTCGACCGCGCCGCTGATGTAGATGCAGCCCGAGTCCAGTTCCACCGACACCCGCTTGACCCAGCGGTCGAACAGCGCGCGCAGGCGCGGCAGGCCGCGCAGTTCCCGCACCGCGGGGAAGAACACCTCGTCCTCGAACCGCGTGTGGTACTCGCGGATCACCGCGATCTGCAGCTCCTCGCGGGAGCCGAAGTGGGCGAACACGCCCGACTTGCTCATCTGCGTCACCTCGGCCAGCGCGCCGATCGACAGGCCCTCCAGCCCCATGTGCGCCGCCTGCGACAGCGCCGCCTCCAAGATGGCGGCGCGGGTCTGCTGGCCCTTGTGCAGCGAACGGACGGCGTGGGTGACGGCAGCACGCTTGCGGCCGGCAGGCGCCTCGGGGTCGATGGGCAGGGGATGGGCGGACACGGAAGTGGGGGCGTCTGAAGCGGGAGGAATGAAACGAACGATCGTGCTATTTTGCAGAAACAGCCCGGACTTTGCTGCGGGCGACGCGCCTTTTTTCTAGACGATGGCGACTAGATCACACCCGAACCATGCCGCGATGGCCCTGCCGGCACGACAGAACGCAGCCCCGCAACGGTGCGGGGCGGGCCGAATGCAGTACGCTCGGCTCCGTTGACTGGAGGTTCTGTCCTTGGACGTGCTGCAGCTCGATGTGTCGGGACGCCCGCAAGCGTGGATCACGCCGCGGGAGGCCGCCTTGCTTTACGCCTGCGACGGCGTGGCATGGACGCTTGGCCGTGCCGTGCAGGTGCTGCGCGGTGGCGTGCAACGGTCCACCGGCCTGCAGTCGCGCATCGAGGTGCATGCCATCATCGCCGTGCGCGGTGCCATCCCCAGCCGGGCGTGGCGCGTCACGCCGGCGCTCGCCAACCCCAAGCTCTTCGTGCGTGACCGCCATGTCTGTGCCTACTGTGGCGGGCGCTTCGGCTTTGACACCCTCACCCGTGAACACATCATCCCCACCTCGCGCGGCGGGCGCGACACCTGGATGAACTGCATCACCGCCTGCCGGGCCTGCAACGGCCGCAAAGGCAGCCGTCTGCCTGAAGAAGCCAACATGAGCCTGCTGTACCTGCCCTACACGCCCAGCCTGCATGAAGACATGATCCTGCGCGGCCGGCGCATCGTGGCCGACCAGATGGAATTCCTGCTGGCCAGCGTGCCGCGGTCGAGCCGGCTGCACGGTTGATGCGCCGCGTCCTGGCGCTGGCTGTGGCCGGCGCGTTGCTGGGGGCGCCTGCCCTGGCTGCCGATGCCCCTGTGCAGGTGCCCGACACCCTGGCCCAGCGACTGCAGCCCTGCATGGCCTGCCACGGCGCCCAGGGCCGCGCCAGCCGCGACGGCTACTTGCCGCGCATCGCCGGCAAGCCGGCCGGCTACCTGTACCAGCAGCTGCTGCACTTCCGTGACGGCCGGCGGCAGAACGCCACCATGGCCCGCCTGCTGGCCCAGCAGACCGACGCCTACCTGCGCGAGATGGCGGGCCACTTCGCCGCGTTGGACCTGCCCCACGCCCCCCCCGCGCCCAGCCCGGCGCCCGCCGCGCTGCTGGCGCGCGGCCAGGCGCTGGCCACCCAGGGTGACGCCGCCCGCCAACTGCCGGCCTGCAGCGCGTGCCACGGCCTGCGCCTGACCGGCGTGCAGCCCGCCGTGCCTGGCCTGCTCGGCCTGCCGCGTGACTACCTGATCGGCCAGCTCGGCGCCTGGCAGACCGGCCAGCGCCACGCCGTCACGCCCGACTGCATGGCCCGCATCGCCCAGCGGCTGGCGCCCGACGACGTGGGCGCAGTGGCGACCTGGCTGGCGGCCCAGCCGGTGCCGTCGCCCGCGCAGGCCGATGCCAGCGCGCCCGGCCCGGCACCGCTGCCCTGCGGCAGCACCGACCACCCGCCGCGATGACCCGCCGCCCGCTGCTGCGCTGGGCCACCGGCCTGGCCGCCACCATGCTGGCGCTGGCCGCGCTGGTGCTGTGGCTGAACCTGCGCGGCGAAGCCCCGCTGTCACCCGACCCCAGCCCCCCGGTGGCGGCCGACGCCGCCACGCTGGCCCGCGGCGCCTACCTGGCGCGCGCCGGCAACTGCGCCGGGTGCCACACCGCCCGCGGTGGCGCGCCCTATGCCGGCGGACGCGGCATCGCCACCCCGTTCGGCACCGTGGTGGCCGGCAACCTGACACCCGACGCCACCGGCCTGGGCGGCTGGACGGCCGCACAGTTCCGCCGTGCACTGTGGCATGGCCGCGGTGCCGATGGCCGCCTGCTGGTGCCCGCGTTCCCCTACACCCACTTCACCCAGGTGACGCGCGACGATGCCGACGCGCTGTGGGCCTACCTGCGCAGCCTGCCGCCGGTGGCGCAGGCCAACCAGCCGCACGCGCTGCGCTGGCCCTACGGCAGCCAGGCGGCGCTGGCGGTGTGGCGGGCACTGTTCTTCCGCCCGCAGGCGGGCACGCAGGCGCCGACCGCCGCCAGCCAGCCACTGCTGCGTGGCGCCTATCTTGTCGACGGCCTGGGCCATTGCAGCGCCTGCCACGGCAGCCGCAACTTGCTGGGCGCCAGCGGCGCCCTGGGCGGCGATGGGGGCGGCAGCACCCTGCCGGGCCAACGCTGGCAGGCGCCGTCACTGACCGACCCGCAGCAGCTGGCCATGGGCCAGCGCAGCCCCGCCGAACTGGTGCAGTTGCTGCAGACCGGCCTGTCGGACCGCGCCGCGGTGATGGGCCCGATGGCCGATGTGGTGGCTGACAGCACCCAGCACCTGACCACCGGCGACCTGCAGTCCATGGTGGCCTACCTGCAGAGCCTGGCGCCAGCGCCAAGTGCCGAGCTGGCCAAGCTGGCCAAGCTGGCCAAGACCCAGCCTGCCCGTGACGGCGCGGTGATGGACCGGGGCCGGCAGCTGTATGCCGACCACTGCGTGGCCTGCCATGGCCAGCAGGGCCAGGGCGCAGCGGGCATCTATCCGGGCCTGGCACGCAACCCCGCCGTCACCCTGCCCGACCCCACCAACCTGGTGCAGGCCATCACCGGCGGCGGCTTCCCGCCCGGCACGGCGGGCAACCCGCGGCCCTACGGCATGCCGGCCTTCGACCTGCCGCATGACGACCTGGCCGCACTGGCCACCTGGCTGCGCGCCAGCTGGGGGCATGACGCGTCGACCGTCTCGCCGGTGCAGGTGCTGCTGGCGCGCTGACGCGCTGACGCAGTCACCGCCGTTCACCCTTCTTCACCAGGCGGCAACAGCACGGACTGCGGCCTGGCGCAACATGGAGTCGGGTCAACGTGGCGCGCGCGTGCGCCGTTGTGAACCTACACACTCCGAGGATTCCCCATGTTTCGTTCCACCTCCGCACTGGCCCTGGCCGCCCTGCTGGCCCTGGCCGGCTGCGCCACCAGCAGCCCCGACGTCATCAGCCGCCATGACGCGCAGCGCATGTCCACCGTGGTCGACGCCACCGTGCTGGCCGTGCGCCCCGTCACCGTGGACGGCAGCCAGAACGGCACCGGTGGCGTGGCCGGTGGTGTGGTGGGCGCGGTGGCCGGCTCGTCGATCGGCGGGCGGCGTGATTCCATCGTCGGCGGCGTGCTCGGCGCGGTGGCCGGCGCGGTGATCGGCAATGCCATCGAGCGCAATGCCAC
>JBBAPL010000085.1:0-22555 GCA_040400895.1 Aquabacterium sp. | reverse complement strand
CTTGTTCCAGTTGTCCATGCCGTCGAGCACGGCGTCGGTCTGGTGGATGGCGAACACCGGGCCTTCCACCCGGACGGCCAGCGTGGGGTCGGTCACCACCACCGCGATCTCGATGATGCGGTCGGTGAATGGCGACAGGCCGGTCATTTCCAGGTCGATCCAGACCAGGTTCTGGTCGCTGGGCTGCAGGGTGGGGGGGGTGGAGGCATCGGTCATCCAGGCATTGTCGCCGCCCGAACCGGCCCCTGGCAGGGGCGGCGACAATGGGCGCCATGCCGTCCCTGCCCCTCACGATCCTGTTCGCCGTTGCCCTGCTGGTGTCCCTGCTGGTCAAGTTCTGGCTGACCACCCGCCAGATGCGCCATGTGGCCGCCCACCGGGGCGCGGTGCCGGCGGCGTTTGCCCAGACCGTCACCCTGGCCGCCCACCAGCGCGCCGCCGACTACACCCTGGCCAAGGGCCGCCTGGGCCTGCTGAGCACCGCCTTCGGCACCGCCGTGCTGCTGGGCTGGACGCTGCTGGGCGGGCTGGACGCGCTCAACACCGGGCTGCTGGCCACGGTGCAGCCGGCCTGGGGCAGCATGGCCTACCAGCTGGCGCTGCTGGTGGGCTTCACGCTGGTGGGTGCCTTGCTGGACCTGCCGTTCGAGCTGTACAGCACCTTCCGCCTGGAGCAGCGCTTCGGCTTCAACCGCACCACGCCCCGGCTCTTCGTCGTCGACCTGCTGAAGAACGCGTTGGTGGGCGCGCTGATCGGCCTGCCACTGGCCGCGCTGGTGCTGTGGATCATGGGCGCCACTGGCGGCTTGTGGTGGCTGTGGGCATGGGGTGCCTGGGTGGGCTTCAACCTGCTGATCATGGTGGTCTATCCGACGTTGATCGCCCCCATCTTCAACAAGTTCGAGCCGCTGGCCGACGAAGGCCTGAAGGCCCGGGTGCAGGCGCTGATGCAGCGCTGCGGCTTTGCCGCCAAGGGCCTGTTCGTGATGGACGGCAGCCGGCGGTCGGCCCATGGCAATGCCTACTTCACCGGCCTGGGCGCAGCCAAGCGGGTGGTGTTCTACGACACCCTGCTGGCCAAGCTGAACCCCGGCGAGGTGGAGGCGGTGCTGGCGCATGAGTTGGGCCACTTCAAGCACAAGCACATCACCCAGCGCATCGTGATGGTGTTCGGCATCAGCCTGGCCGCGCTGGCGCTGCTGGGCTGGCTGGCGCAGCAGCCCGGCTTCTACACCGGCCTGGGCGTCCTCCCCAACATCGGACCCAATGCCGGCGCGCCCAATGACGCACTGGCGCTGTTGCTGTTCATGCTGGCGCTGCCGGTGTTCAGCTTCTTCGTGTCGCCGGTGGCGGCGCAGTTGTCACGCACGCATGAGTTCCAGGCCGACGCCTACGCCTGCGCCCAATCCAGCGGCGCCGATCTGGCCAGCGCGCTGCTGAAGCTGCACGAGGACAACGCCGCCACGCTGACGCCCGACCCGGTGTACGTGCGCTTCTACTACTCGCACCCGCCGGCCAGCGAGCGCCTGGCCGCGCTGGCCCTGCGCACTGCATGACCGGCGAACCTGCGGGCAACGGTCTCGTGGTGGCGGCCCATGGCCGCCACTGCATGGTGGAAGCAGCCGACGGCACGCGCCTGCTGTGTCACGGCCGCGGCAAGAAGAGCGAGGTGGTGGTGGGCGACCGGGTGCACTGGCAGCCCGCAGGCGACGAAGGCGTGATCGACAAGGTGGCGCCGCGCCGCAACCTGCTGTTCCGCCAGGACGAGTGGAAGACCAAGTCCTTCGCCGCCAATCTCGACCAGTTGCTGGTGCTGGTGGCGGTGGAGCCGATGTATGCCGAGACCCAGTTGGCCCGCGCGCTGATCGCGGCCGAATCGGCCGGCATCCCCACCACCATCGTCCTGAACAAGACCGACCTGCCCACGCTGGACGCCGCCCGCGCGCGGCTGGCGCCGTATGCGGCGATGGGCGTGGCGGTGCTGGAGCTGTCGCTCAAGCAGCAGGGTGCGGCGGCACAGGCCGCCTTGCTGCCGTTGCTGACGGGCAAGGCCACCCTGGTGCTGGGCCCCAGCGGCATGGGCAAGAGCACGCTGATCAACCTGATGGTGCCCGCCGCCGCTGCCCAGGTGGGCGAGATCAGCAAGGCGCTGAACGCCGGGCGCCACACCACCACCAGCACCAGCTGGTACTGGCTGGACGAGACCCGCCACAGCGCGCTGATCGACTCACCCGGTTTCCAGGAATTCGGCCTGCGCCAGTTGCAGGCCACCGACCTGGTCGGCCTGATGCCCGACCTGCGCGCCCATGCCGATGCCTGCCGGTTCTACAACTGCAGCCACCTGCACGAGCCGGGCTGCGGCGTGCGGGCCGCGGTGGACGCCGGGGCCATCCATCCGTCGCGCTACCGGATCTACGGCGAGTTGCGCGCCGAGCTCAGCCAGACGCGGTACTAGACGCTACCCGACCAGGTTGGCCAGCGTCAGCAGCGCGACCAGCAGCATCCACAGCACCACCGACCGCCACACCAGGCCCACCACGCTGCGCAGGTGGGCCAACTGCGGCGGGTCGCCGCCGGTGGAGCCTTCGGCGGCTGAATCGTCGGTGGCGCCGCCATCAAAGGTGCGCGACCGGTCTGGTGTCACACCTGGCGCGGCGCCGCCGCCCAGTTGCACACCCACCGCGCCAGCCGCTGACGCCAGGATCACGCCTTCGTTGGCATGCTTCCACAGCATGGCGTCACGCCGCCACGCATTGATGGCTTCTTCGAAGTTGCCCACCACCGCAAAGCCGAAGGCCGTCAGCCGGGCCGGCACATGGTCGATCCAGGCGAACATCTGCTGGCTGACCGCCATCAGCTTCTGGTTGGCCGGCACGCCCAGCGCCTTGCTGGGGAAGGTCCAGTAGCGGGCGGCGAATTCGGCCATGCGGTAGAGCACCGCACCCAGCGGCCCCAGGCCCAGGGTGGAGAACAGCACGAACCAGAAGAACACGCCAAACACATGGCGGTGCGCGGCCAGCAGCGCGTGCTCGATCACATGGCGCAGCAGTTCGGTGCGCGGCAGTTCGCTGGCGTCCAGGTGGCGCCATTCGGCCAGCAGGCGGCGCGCCTCGGCCTCGTCGCCACGGTCCAGCGCGTCGCGGATGTCGGTGTAGTAGTGGCTGAACTGGCGGAAGCCCAGCGTCAGGTAGAGCACGCCCACGTCAAACAGCAAGGCCAGCAGCAGGCTCCAGTGGGCGATGGCGAGGTACACCACGGCCAGCAGCGCCCCCGGCGCCAGCACCGACACGCCCCACACCACCCAGGCATGGTGGGCGCGGCCGGCGTCGAAGTTGCGGCCGGTCCAGCCCACCCACGACACCAGCAGGTGGTGCACCCAGTTGTCACGCGGCAGCGGCTTGAACTGCTCGATGACCAGGGCCAGCAGGACGGCGAAGAAACTCATTGTTGGTGATGATAGCGATCGGCCTTGGCGCGCCCCTGTCTGGCACCACCCATCATGGGTGCGCCAGAAAGCCGTACAGGTTGCGCAGCATGGCGGCGGTGGCACCCCAGATGAAGTAGCTGTCGGGCTGCGCCGCCGGCCAGGGCATCGACAGGAACTGCCGCGTGACGCCGCCGCCCGCGTCCCAGCGGTGGCGACGGTGGTGGGCCGGCGTCATCAGGAAGGCCAGCGGCACCTCGAAGGCCTCGTCCACCTCGCCGGCGTCAATGCGCAGGTCGAACGGCGGCTGCACCAGGGCCACCACCGGCGTGACGATGAAGCCGGTGACGGTGGTGTAGACCGGCAGTTGGCCGATCACCTCGACATGACGGCGCGCCAGGCCCACTTCTTCCTCGGTCTCGCGCAGTGCGGTGGCGATGGCGTCGGCATCGTGCGCCTCCGCCTTGCCGCCGGGGAAGCTGATCTGCCCAGCATGGCTGCGCAGGTGGGCGGTGCGCCGGGTCAGCAGCACCTGCAGGCCGGCATCGCGCTGCACCAGTGGCACCAGCACAGACGCCTGGGCCACCGATCCGCCCGGGTTGAACCGTGCACCGTCGCCGGGGATCTCGGGCTGCCAGGCTGGCGGCGCGGCGAAGCGCTGGCGCAGCGCCTGGGGGTGCAGCCGGTCGGGCGACACCGGCGGCAAATGGTCGTCCACGCCCGCCACCGGGATCGCCTGCGGGTCGGTGATGCGGGGCACGGTGCTGGACATGGGTGAGATTGTCAGGGCTGGAAACGAACAAGCCGCCCGGGGGCGGCTTGTGGCGATGAAGGCCTGCTGGGTGCTCCCCACGACTGCGCAGAGCGCGGCCGCTTCGCCAGGCACAAACCGTCCTCGGGACGGTTTGTGTGCGGGCTCAGCCGAGCTTCTCTTTGATACGCGCCGACTTGCCCGAGCGCTGGCGCAGGTAGTACAGCTTGGCGCGGCGCACATCGCCGCGGCGCTTGATTTCGATGGTCGAGATCAGCGGGCTGTAGAGTTGGAAGGTGCGCTCGACGCCTTCGCCGCTGGAAATCTTGCGCACGATGAAGCTGCTGTTGAGGCCGCGATTGCGCTTGGCGATCACCACGCCTTCATAGGCCTGCACGCGCTTGCGCGTGCCTTCCACCACATTCACGCTGACGATCACCGTGTCGCCGGGGGCGAACGGCGGGATCGTCTTGTTCAGGCGAGTGATCTCTTCCTGTTCGAGGGTGCGGATCAGGTCCACTGGTTTCTCCTGGGCGTTCATGCCGGCGCGCTCTCAACACCCGACTGGTGTTGACTGTGTAGCCCGGTAGAGGATCGCAAAGCCGATGATTATAGCGCGGCGGGCGGCTCGGCCGGCTGGTCTGGTGCCGGCATGCCAACCGCAGCCTGTGCCAAGACCTTCTCGTCGGCCTTGGACAACAGCCCCGCCGCCCGCGCCACGGCAATCAAGTCCGGCCGGCGGCGCTGGGTGATGGCCAGCGACTGGTCGCGGCGCCACCGGGCGATCTGGGCATGGTGGCCGGTCAGCAGCACCGACGGAACAGGCAGCGTCGCGCCGTCGGCGGAGGCGAACAACTCGGGCCGGCTGTAGTGCGGGCAATCGAGCAAGCCGTCAGCCGAGAAGCTGTCCTGCTCATGCGACTGCGCGGTCAGCACCCCGGGCTGCAGCCGGGCGATGGCGTCGAGCAGGGCCAGCGCCGGCAGTTCACCGCCCGACAGCACGAAGTCGCCCAGGCTCAGCTCCAGCGTCACATGGCGGTCGAGCACCCGCTGGTCGATGCCCTCGTAGCGGCCGCACAGCAGCACCGCACCGGGGGCGGTGACGTCGGCCATCTGGCGCACCAGGGCCTGGGTGATCGGCGCGCCGGTGGGCGTGAAGTGGATCACCGGCGCGGCAGGCACCTGGGCGGCGGCGCGGTCGGCCTGCAGCGCGGTCAGCGCCCGCTCCAGCGGCTCAGCGAGCATCACCATGCCGGGGCCGCCGCCAAACGGCCGGTCGTCGACCCGGCGGTAGGCGTCGGTGGCGAAGTCGCGCAGCGGCCACAGGCGCACGTTCACCTGGCCGCTGTCGAACGCGCGGCGGGTGATGCCTTGCGTGAGGTGCGGGCCGAACAGCTCGGGGAACAGGGTGACGACGTCGAAGCGCATGGCGCGGGCGCTGAAACCGGCGGATCAGTAGTCCAGGCCCCAGTCGACGGTGATGCGCTTGTCGGCGAGGTTGACGTCGTCGATGAAGGCGCCGACGAAGGGAATCAGGCGCTCGCTGGTGTCACCGGGGGTGTCGTCGGACACGGCAACCTCAGCGCCAGGCCGGCGCAGACGCAGCACGCTGTGCGCACCGGTGTCGAGCAGGCCGATCACCTCGCCCAGGGCTTCGCCCTGGCGGTTGACCACGGCCAGACCGATCAGGTCGATCCAGTAGAACTCGCCGTCGCCAGCCGTGGGAAAGCTGGACCGTGCGATGAACACGCGCGCGCCCCGCATTGCCTCGGCAGCGTTGCGGTCGGGCAATTCTTGCGCGGTGGCCACCACCGCATCACCCTGCTCTTTGCTGTGCGTGATGCGCAGCACGGCCGGATACGCCACCGCCGCCGGCCTGGGGCCGCCCACGGGTGCCTCGGGTGGGCGGATGAACCAACGGCGCGATGCGAACAGCGCCTGCGGATCCTTGCTGAACGGCATCACGCGGATGCCGCCCTTGATGCCCCAGGCGCCCATGACGCGGCCAACTTCGATCGCGTCGTCGGGGAACGGCGGGTTGTCGAACCCGCCATCGGTCGCACCCGGAGCGGCCAGCGTCATGGCGACGTTGCGCGCAAGGCGGGTGCTGGCGGCGCCAGGATCAGGCAGCAACCGGGATGGCCGGGGCCACCTGGGCCTTGGCGGCATCAACCACCAAGCGCTTGACGGTGGGCGACATCTGGGCACCCACGCCGGTCCAGTAGGTGACGCGGTCCAGGGCCACGCGCAGCGGCTGCTCGGCACCGGCGGCCATGGGGTTGTAGAACCCCAGGCGCTCCAGGTAGCGGCCGTCACGGCGCTCGCGCGAGTCGGCGACGACGATGTTGTAGAAGGGGCGCTTCTTGGCGCCGCCACGAGCGAGTCGAATGACGACCATGATGATCTTCCGAAAAATTCTGGGCGACAGGCCCGCCAGGGAGACACTCAAGGCTGGACTGTCTGGTCACCACACCGCCCTTGGAGCCTGGTCAGGCCAGCCGGGTGGGGTGCAGCACAGGATCGGCGCCGTAGATACGCAGGCAGGGGTTTGCTGACCATCCACAAACCACCGTGCCCACCGTCGCCGAAAACCGCGCATTATAAACTGAGCTTTGCCGCAGCCCGCGGTCCAATTTTACTGCCATGCCTCTGCCCGCCTTGTTCATCCGACCCAGCACCCTGACCGACCTGCCCGCCATCACTGCCATCTATGCCGACGCCGTGCTGCACGGCACCGGCACCTTCGAGCTCGACCCACCCGACCTGGGCGAGATGGCCCGCCGCCGCGACGACGTGCTGTCCAAGGGCCTGCCCTGGCTGGTGGCGCAAGACCGCGACGATGCCAGCGGCCGGCTGCTGGGATACGCCTACGCCAACCACTTCCGCCCGCGCAAGGCCTACCGTTTCTGCCTGGAAGACTCGATCTACCTGCACCCCGACGCCCGCGGCCGCGGTGTGGGCAAGCTGCTGCTGGCCGAGTTGGTGGCCCGCTGCGAAGCCGCTGGCGCGCGGCAGATGCTGGCGGTGATTGGCGACGCAGCCAACGCCGGTTCCATCGGCGTGCATGCCGCGCTGGGCTTCACCCACACCGGTGTGCTGAAGGCCTCGGGCTGGAAGTTCGACCGCTGGCTGGACGTGGTGCTGATGCAGCGCAGCCTGGGCCAGGGCAGCCACACACCGGGCGCCGATTGATGCAAGGCGCGCCGAAATCCAAGTCGTTGGCCACCTGGCTGGCGCTGCTGGGCGGCCTGCTGGGTGCGCACCGCTTTTACCTGCACGGCTGGCGCGACAAGCTGGCCTGGCTGCACCCGTTGCTGTCGCTGGTTGGCCTGGTGGGCGTGGTGCGCATGCGCAACCTGGGGCAGGACGACCATGCCGCCTGGCTGCTGATCCCGCTGTTCGGCGCGATGGTGGCGGTGGCGATGCTGTCGACCATCGTGCTGGGTCTGACCACCGACGAGCGCTGGGCGCAGCGCCATGGCACGGCACAGCAGGACACCCGCTGGGCGCCGGTGATCGCGGTGGTGATCGCCCTGCTGGTGGGCGGCGCGGCGCTGATGGGCACGCTGGCGTTCTCGGGCCAGATGTTCTTCGAGTACCAGAAGCTGAGCGGCTGAGGGAGGCGCACACTGCGGGGAGGCGCGCCACACTGGCCGCCCGTCGCCACGGAGGCCCAGCATGCAGATCCAGTTTCTCGGTGCGGCCGATGCCGTCACCGGATCACGCCACCTCGTCACGCTGGGCGACCAGCGCATCCTGCTCGATTGCGGCCTGTTCCAGGGCTACAAGGTGCTGCGTGAGCGCAACTGGGCGCCGCTGGCGGTGCCGCCACACACCATCGACGCGGTGGTGCTCAGCCACGCCCACCTGGACCACAGCGGCTGGCTGCCCGGCCTGGTGAAGGCGGGCTTCCGCGGGCCGATCTACGCCAGCCCGGCCACCTGCGACCTGGTGGGTGTGCTGCTGCTCGACAGCGCCCACCTGCAGGAGGAAGACGCCCGCCGCGCCAACCGGCAGGGCTTCTCGCGGCATGCCAAGGCGCTGCCGCTCTACACCAAGGCCGACGCGAAGAAGGCCATCGCCAAGCTGGTGCCGCTGGCGCCGGGCCGCGTGCGCCGCGTCGGTGATGTGGATGTGGCGCTGACGCCCGTGGGCCACCTGCTGGGCGCCTGCGCCGTCACGCTGCGCCATGGCGGGCGCACGCTGGGCTTCTCGGGCGACCTGGGGCGTGATGGCGACATCCTGATGCCGCCGCCCCAGCCGCTGGGCGCGGTGGACGTGCTGCTGGTGGAATCCACCTACGGCAACCGCCGCCACCCGGCCACCGACGACACACCGCAGCGGCTGGCGCAGATCGTGCGCGATGCAGTGGCGCGTGGCGGCAGCGTGCTGCTGCCCACCTTTGCGGTGGGCCGGGCGCAGGCGCTGCTGGCGGTGCTGCAGCGGCTGAAGCGGGCGGGCGAGATCCCCGCACACCTGCCGATCTTCCTGGACAGCCCGATGGCGATCGAGGCCACGGCGCTGTACACCGGCCACAAGCGGCTGCTGCGCCTGCCCGCGCGTGAGGTGGCGCAGCTGTGCGACGGCGTGCGCATGGTGGCCACGGCGGCGCAGTCGCAGCGGCTGGCGGCATCACGCATGCCGGCGATCATCCTGTCGGCCAGCGGCATGGCCACCGGCGGGCGGGTGCTGCACCACCTGGCCAACCTGGCGCCCGACCCACGCCACCACATCGTGTTTGCCGGCTTCCAGGTGGGCGGCAGCCGCGGCGCGCACCTGGTGGCCGGCGCGCCCGAGGTCAAGATCCACGGTGCCTGGGTGCCGGTGCGGGCGGCCGTCAGCCAGCTCGAAGGCTTCTCGGGCCATGCCGATGCCGATGGGCTGATGGCCTGGCTGCGGAAGCTGCCCACCGCGCCGGCGCAGACCTTCGTGGTGCACGGCGAGCCCGATGCTGCCGACACGCTGCGTCTGCGCATCCAGGACCAACTGGGCTGGGCGGTGCGGGTGCCGCAGCACCAAGAGACGGTGATGCTGTGATGCGGGCCGGCCCATCGGCATGACGCTGGCATTGGCGTTTGGCGACAACGGCCCGCTGCTGCTGGGCCTGGCCGTCGCGCTGGGCGGCGGCCTGCTGATCGGCCTGGAACGTGAACGCCGCAAGGGCGACGGCCCCGCGCGGCGGGCCGCCGGCATCCGCAGCTTTGCGCTGGTGGCCCTGGGCGGCGCGCTGGCCCAGGCGCTGGGCCAGCCTGCGCTGGTGGCCGCCGGCGCACTGGCAGTGGTGCTGCTGGCCGGGCTGGCCTATGGCTTCGACCGCTGGCGTGCGGCGTCCCAACCCGCGCTGGCCGACCCTGGCATGACCACCGAACTGGCGCTGGTGGTGACCTACTTCGTCGGCGTGCTGGCCTTGCAGCAGCCTGCCTTGGGCGCGGGTTGCGCGGCGGTGGTGGCCGTGCTGCTGGCGGCCCGCGGCCGGCTGCACAACTTCGCCACCCGGCTCTTGACCGAGCAGGAACTGCACGACGGCCTGCTGCTGGCCGCGCTGGGCCTGGTGCTGCTGCCGCTGGTGCCACAGCAGCCGGTGGCCTGGCTGGCCGGGCTGCAGCCCAGCGTGCTGGCCGGCCTGGTGCTGCTGATCCTGCTGCTGCAGGCGGTGGGCCACATGGCGTTGCGCTGGGCCGGGCCGGGCATCGGCCTGCCGCTGTCAGGGCTGCTGGGCGGGTTTGTGTCCAGCACCGCCACGGTGGCGGCCATGGGCGGCCGGCAGCGTGACCAGCCGGCACTGGCCGGGCCGTGCACCGCCGCGGCGGTGCTGTCGACCGGCGCCACCTGGCTGCAGGCCCTGCTGATGCTGTGGGCCGTGGCGCCGCCGCTGGCCCTGCGGCTGACACCCGCGCTGCTGGCCGCGGCCGCGATGGCCCTGGGCCTGGGGGGCGTGCTGGCCTGGCGTGTGGTGCGAAACACCCGGCAGGCGCAGGCGGCCAGCACGCTGCCAACCAGCGGCGACGGCGCGCTGCAGGTGCGCCAGGCGTTGCTGGTGGCGGCCATGCTGACCGGCGTGACGCTGCTGGTCACCCAGGCCGACCGTTTGTTCGGCCAGGCCGGTACGCTGGCCAGTGTGGCCCTGGCCGGCCTGGCCGATGCCCATGCCGGCGTGACGGCGGTGGCCGCACTGTCGGCCCAGGGCCGGCTGGGCGTGGCCAGTGCGGGCAGCGCCGTGCTGCTGGCGATCGCCGCGAACGGCTTGACACGGGTGGTGGTGGCCGCAACCACCGGTGGCCGGGCGTATGCCGGCTGGGTGGCGCTGGGCCTGGTGCTGGCGCTGGGGGCGGCCGGGCCGTTGGTGGCCTGGGCCGGCGGCGCGGCGGGCTGAGAACGCCATCCCATTGAACGCCGGTCAACCGCAGGCAAGGCCGGCACCCGAAAACGGACAGCCCGGCAGCTGCCGGGCTGTGGCCCGCATCAGGCGGCCTTGGTCTTCTTGGCCTTGTTGCCCTTGGCGTGCTTGGCGTGCTTGACCGACTTCTTGGCCTTGGCCGGCGCAGCAGCAGCCACGACTGGGGTGGCCGCCGGGGTGGCTGCAACGGCCGGCATGGCGGACTGGGCAAACGCGCCCAGGCTGAAGGTGGCGGCGATGAGGGCGGCGGTGATCTTGTTCATGGTGTTGTTCCTTTGATGGACGAACGATGGGCCCGCCCGTTCAGCGCGGCGGCCCCTGGGACTGTTGACGGGCCTGACACCCGGGCCGACGTCAGCTGAATTCGCCTTCACGCAGCCACTTCGTCGCCACCCACTTCTCGCCAGCCAGCACAGGTGTGCCGCCATGCAGGCTGCGGGTGATGGCATGCGGCCGGTCGTAGCTGAAGAACACCGCGTTGCCCTTGATGGGCGCCACTTCCAGCTGCACGTCCGGGAACACCGTGCCGCCGCCCTGCTGGGGCGTGTTGAGGTACATCACGATCGTGCCCACCCGCTGGCCGCCACGGCGCAGCACCGCGGTCATGCCGGGCTGGGCGGGGTCGAAGTAGTCGTGGTGCGGCTTGTACTCGGCGCCCGGGCGGTAGTGCAGCACCTGCAGCCCTTCGCCGTTGACCACCGGCCAGTTCACCAGCGCGGCGATGCGTGCTTCCACCGTCTGGCAGATGGGCAACTCACCACGGCCGAAGAACATGCCGTCGCTGGTGCGCGAGGCGTTGACCTCATTGCCGCCGGTCTCGTTGACGACGGTTTCCGACCGGGCCATGCGCGGGGCGGCCGCGGCCACCAGGGCGTCGCATTCGTCATCGGACAGCAGGCCGCCGAACACCACCACCCGCGGGTTGTGCATGGTCAGCAGCACCTGCACGTGGCGGTCGTGGGCCCACAGGGTGCTGGGTGACCCGGCCAGCGACGGCTCAGGCACAAGCACCGGCACGGGCAGCGCCTGGGCCACAGGCTTGCTGGGGGCCTGGGCGCCCAGGAAGGTCTGCAAGGTGTCGGTGAGGGCGTCCAGTGCGATGGCCTCGTCCCAGCCACTGCTGCGCATGGCGGCCAGCACGTCGTCGGGCCGGCAGCCGGCCTGGGCCTGCTCGATGATCCATTGGCGCAGTTCGGGCGTGACGGTTTGCGGCGATGTCATGCGCACAGATTCTGGCAGCGCCCGGGCATTGGCCCAAGCAGGGGTGGCCCGGATGCGGGCGGGCGTCAGGCCGGCTGACGGCGGAAAACCAACCGGTCGGCCGACGAGGCCGCCTTGTCGAAGGCATAGCCGTCGGTGTCGAAGGCCTGCAGCGCCTGGACGCTGCGGGCGCGGTGCTGGATGGCCCAGCGTGCCATGGCGCCGCGGGCCCGCTTGGCAAAGAAGCTGATGATCTTGTACTGGCCGCCGCCTTGCGCGTCGGCCTTCCAGTCCTCGAACACGCAGTCGACCACCCGGACGGCGGAAGCCGGCCGGTCGGACAGGGGGGCGACCAGGGCCGGCCGGTCGGCCACCTTGAAGTATTCCTGCGAAGCCAGGTTGATGATGACCGGGTGCTTGTCGTCGCCCAGGCGCTGCGCCAGGTAGTGCGCCACGGTGTCGCCCCAGTAGGCGTAGAGATCTTTGCCCCGGGCGGTGGCGTGGCGGGTGCCCATCTCCAGCCGGTAGGGCTGCAGCCGATCGAGCGGGCGCAGCGCGCCGTACAGGCCGCTGAGGATGACCACATGGTCTTGCGCCCAGGCCAGATCAGCGGCCTTCAGGCTGCGCACGTCCAGGCCGTCGTAGACATCGCCATTGAAGGCCAGCACGGCGGGGCGGCTGTTGCGGTCGTCGTGCTGCGGCACCCAGGCGGCGTAGCGGGCCGTGTTGAGCGTGGCCAGGTCGTCCGACAGGTCCATCAGCGCGGCCACCTGCTGCGCCGGCAGCGGCTTGAGGGTGTCGATCAGCGCGCTGGCCTGGGGCAGGAACAGCGGCTCGGTGGCGCGCTGGCGCACACCGCGCGGCAGTGGGCGGTCGTAGTCCAGGCTCTTGGCGGGGGACAGCAGGAACAGCATGGGCGGGAAGTCTCGGTAGTCAGTCGTCGTCGGGCTGGCGGCCGGCCAGGCCGGGCACGGCGCCCATCGCCGCCATCCGGGTGCGGTGTGGGATGTGGGTCTGCAGGCGCTGCACGGCGCACTGCACCAGGTCGGGCGCCAGGGTGTGGCCCACGCCGCTGGCGATGTCGATGGTGGCGTCGCCCTGCATCGCTGCCACCCGCTGCATCGCCAGGCGCGACTGGGCGGCGGGGATCACGGTGTCGGTGGCGCCGTGGAAGAAGTGCAGCGTGGTCTGCGCCAGCGGCACGCTGGGCAGCGTGGCATAGCGGCCGGCAAAGCTGAGCACCCGGCCAGCGATGCCGTCCTGCAACTGGGCCAATTCGAGCGCCAGGATGGCGCCTTGCGAGAAGCCCACCAGCGCGGTGGCGGCCGGGCCGATGCCGCTGGCCTGCTGTGCGGCGTGCAGCCAGTCGGCCAGGCGCGGCAGCACCACCGCCACGCGGGCGGGGCGGGTGTCTTCGGTGACGCCGGCCAGGCTGAACCACTGGCGGCCGGCCAGGCCGGTATCAACCGGCTCGAAGCCCTGCGGCGCCAGCAGCGCCGCCTGCGGAAAGGCCGCCCGCAGCGCCAGCGCCAACGGCGCCATGTCGGCCGCGCCGGCACCCCAGCCGTGCAGCAGCACCATCAGTTGCGCTGGCCGGCCGGTGGCGGGCAGCCATTGCAGGGTGTCGGGCATCAGGGGCGCGGCGTCGGTGGCAGCAGGCATGGGCGGCATTCTGGACGAGGCGCGTGCGGCAGGCTGGCGGTCAATGGAAATCCCGGCTCTTGCTGACCAGGCCCTGCAGCAGGCCGGAATGGTCGACCAGGCGCCGGGCGATGAGGTGCTGCACCGCGTCGGGGCCTTCGCCGCCACGCTGCCAGACGCCGTAGACAGTGAGTAACGTGGCCGCCAGCAGCGGCACGCGCTGGGCCTGGGCCACCGTGGGCCAGACGATCACGTTGACGGCGCCGGTGTCGTCTTCCAGGGTGACGAAGACCACGCCCTTGGCGGTTTCAGGCCGCTGGCGGTGGGTGACCAGGCCCGAGGCGCGCACCAGTTGGCCGTGGCGGCTGAGGGCCAGCACCGTGGCGGGCTGCACCTGGAAGGCCGCCAGATCCGCCCGCAGCAGGGCCAGCGGATGGGCGGTGAGCGACAGGCCGGTGCTGCGGTAATCGGCCAGCAGGGCCTGGCCGGCGCCGGGGGCGTGCAAGGGCGCCGGCGCCTCGTGGGTGCGGGTGGCGCGCAGCAGCGGGGTGGCACGGGTGTCGATGCCGCGCACCGCCCAGGCGGCCTGGTGGCGGTGGTCGGCCAGGCTGCGCAGCGCATCGGCCTGGGCCAACAGCTGCAGCGCATGGGCGTCCAGCGCGGCGCGGCGGGCCAGGTCTTCGACGCTGGCGAAGGCTTCACCCGGCACCAGAGCGGCGCGGGCGGCCAGCAGGCGGCGGGCGTCGGCCTCGGCCAGGCCGATGAGGCGGTTCAGGCCCAGGCGCACCGGGCGCAGTCCCGCTGACATGTCTTGGCCCAGGCCCGCTGGCGTGTCCGGGCGCAGGCCACCGCCCTGCCCGGCTTCCAGCACCGTGTCCCAGTCGCTGTGCAGCACATCCACCGGCAGCACCTGCACGCCATGGGCGCGGGCATCGCGCACCAGTTGAGCCGGGGCGTAGAAGCCCATCGGCTGGCTGTTGAGCAACGCAGCCAGGAAAGCATCCGGGTGGTGGCACTTGAGCCAGGCGCTGACATAGACCAGCAGCGCAAAGCTGGCGGCGTGGCTTTCGGGGAAGCCGTATTCGCCGAAGCCTTCGATCTGCTTGAAGATGCGCTCGGCATAGGCCGGCTCGTAGCCCTTGGCCACCATGCGGCCGACCAGGCGTTCATGGAAGGGGCCGAGGCCGCCCTTGCGCTTCCAGGCGGCCATGGCGCGGCGCAGGGCGTCGGCCTCGCCAGGGGTGAAATCGGCCGCCAGGATGGCCAGCTGCATCACCTGCTCTTGGAAGATGGGCACGCCCTTGGTGCGGCCCAGGGCCTGGCGCACCGCCTCGTTGGGGTAGTCCTCGGGCTCTTCACCCGAGCGGCGGCGCAGGTAGGGGTGGACCATGCCGCCCTGGATGGGGCCGGGGCGCACGATGGCGACCTCGATCACCAGGTCGTAGAACTCACGTGGCTTCAGGCGCGGCAGCATGCTCATCTGGGCGCGGCTTTCGACCTGGAAGGTGCCGACGCTGTCGGCGCGGCACAGCATGTCGTAGACCGCCGCGTCGCCCTGCGGCAGCTGGTGCATCTGCAGCGACGGCAGGCCCAGCTTGGTGGCCACCAGCTGCAGCCCGCGGCGGATGGCGCTGAGCATGCCCAGGGCCAGGATGTCGACCTTGATCAGGCCCAGCGCGTCCAGATCGTCCTTGTCCCACTGGATGACGGTGCGGTCGTCCATGGCGGCGTTTTCGACCGGCACCAGGCGCGAGATGTCGTCGCGCGCGATGACAAAGCCGCCCGGGTGCTGGCTGAGGTGGCGCGGAAAGCCGATCAGCTGGCGGGTGAGCGCCAGCCACTGCTGGCAGACCGGCGAATCGGGGTCGAAGCCTTGTTCCGCCAGGCGCTCGGGCGCGATGCCGTGGCCGTCCCACCACTGCTGGCCCTTGCTGACGGCGTCGATGCGGTCGGTGTCGATGCCCAGGGCGCGGCCCATGTCGCGCAGCGCTGAGCGCGGGCGGTAGCGGATCATCACGCCGGCGAGTGCGGCGCGGTGGCGGCCGTATTTGCGGTAGATGTACTGGATGACTTCTTCGCGGCGCTGGTGCTCGAAATCGATGTCGATGTCGGGCGGCTCGTTGCGCTCGGCGCTGATGAAGCGGCCGAACAGCAATGTCATGTGCTTGGCGGTGGGGTCGACCTCGGTCACGCCGAGGCAGAAGCAGACCACGGAATTGGCCGCGCTGCCACGGCCCTGGCACAGGATGCCCTGGCTGCGCGCCCACTGCACGATGTCGGCCACGGTGAGGAAGTAGGGCTCGAACTTCAGCTGGGCGATCAGGGCCAGTTCATGCTCGATGGTGTGGCGCACCGCGGGCTGCAGGCCGCCCGGGAAGCGCTGGAGGGCGCCCGCCTCGGTGAGGGCGCGCAGCCAGCTGGTGGGCGTGTGGCCGGCGGGCACGATCTCGTCGGGGTATTCATAGCGCAGCTCAGCCAGCGAGAAGCTGCAGCCAGCGGCGATGGCCACGCTGGCGGCCAGCCACGCAGGCGCGTACATCCGCGCCAGACGCTGGCGCGACCGCAGGTGCGCTTCGGCATTGGGCGCCAGCGCCAGGCCGGCGGCGGCCACGGTGCAGCCCAGGCGGGTGGCGGTCAGCGCGTCTTGCAGCGGCTTTCGGGACCGGGCGTGCATCAGCACATCACCACCGGCCACCAACGGCAGGCCGGTGTGGTCAGCCACCCGGGGCAGCACGGCCAGGCGCTGGGCGTCATGCGGGTGGCCGAGCAGTTCAACCGCGATGGCGCAGCGGTCGGGGCCGAACCAGGTCTTGAGCCACATGGCCTGGGCATAGAGCGCATCGAACGCCTGACCGGGCTGCGGCAGCAGGATGGCGAAGCAGCCCGGCAGGCCGGCGAGGAACGGCGCGTGGGGCACGCGCCCCTCCAGATCACCGGCATGGGCCAGGTACTGGCCCTTGGGGGCGCGGCGGCGGGCGACGCTGATCCACTGGGCCAGGTTGCCATAGCCCCGGCGGGTTTGCGCCAGCAGCACCAGGTGCGGTGGGCCATGGGCGGCCAGCACCGCGCCATCGCCGGTGGGCGCGGGCGACAGGTTCATCTGGGCGCCGATGACGAGTGGCAGGCGGGCTTCCAGCGCGGCCTCATGCGCGTGCACCACGCCGGACAGCGAGCATTCGTCGGTGATGGCCAGCGCGGCATAGCCGCGGCGCTGGGCCTCGGCCACCAGCTCCGGCGGGCGCGAGGCGCCAGTCAGGAAGCTGAAGCAGCTGCGGCAGTGCAATTCAGCGTAGGCGGGCAAACTGCCGGCAGCGTCAGCCACCTGGGCGCCACCGGCGCTGGAATGGGCCGGTGGCCGGATCTGGTGGGCGGACACGGCAGCGGATCAGGCCGCGGCCAGCGCGTCGAGCGGCGAGCGCACTGCGCCGCCCGACACATCCAGCACATGGGTGTAGACCATGGTGGTGGACACGTCGCTGTGACCCAGCAACTTTTGAACGGTGCGAATGTCAGTGTCGGCCTGCAGCAGGTGCGTGGCAAAGCAGTGGCGCAAGGTGTGCGGCGTGGCAGGGCGGGTGATGCCGGCCTGGTCGACCGCACGCTTGAAGGCACGCTGGAAGGTCTGGTCGAACAGGTGGTGGCGCCGCAGCACGCCAGTGCGCGGGCAGGTGGCGTGCACCGGCTGCGGGAACACCCAGAACCAGCCCCAGGACTGCCCAGCGCGGGGGTACTTGCGCTCCAGCGCATCGGGCAGCTGCACGCCGCTGTGGCCGGCGCGGCGGTCGGCCTGCCACAGGAGTTGTACACGCTGCAGCTGCTGGGTCAGCAACGGCGCCAGCGCGGCAGGCAGCATCACCACCCTGTCCTTGCCGCCTTTGCCAGCGCGCACCACGATGGCCTGACGGTCGAAATCGACATCCTTCACACGCAGTTGCAGCGCCTCAGAGATGCGCAGGCCGGTGCCGTAGAGCAGCTGCGCCAGCAACGCATGCGCACCGTCGAGCAGCAACAGCAGGCGCTTGACCTCGTCGACTGTCAACACGACCGGCAAGCGCGGTTTGCGTTGGGGGCGGTCGAGCTCAGACATCCACGGCAGAGACTGGCCGAAAACCTGCTGGTACAGAAACAGCAACGCCGACAAGGCCTGACGGTGGGTGGACACAGACACCTGCCGCTCAGACGACAACCATGACAGAAACGCCTGCACATCGCCCCCGCCCAGCGACCTGGGATGGCGCAGACCGTGGAAGCGGATGTATGCCCGGACCCAATGGACGTAGGCCTGCTCCGTGCGTAAGCTGTAGTGCAGGTAACGGATCCGCTCACGCAGTTGATCCAGCAGGCGCGGCGCCGCAGAAGCACCGCCAGACGACGGGAGGACCATGATGCAACCCCTGATACTGTATTTTCATACAGTATTCAGCAACAACGCCGTCTTTGCAAGCGCAGAACGCGAGCGCAGCGTGCGCGCCGGCGAGCGTTGCAAGACCCGTGTGATGCCGGCGCGAAGCGCGCACCCACTGCCTGTGCGGCGAGACCGACCGCTGGCGTTCGCGGCATGCGCCCGTATCCTAATACGCAGGCAAAGAACTGGGCGTAAACCGTTACGCCACGCGTTACGCGCCCCATAACAGGTTAGGCCGCACACATGCAACGACTACCGCACTCCACCGCTTTACTCCTGAGTGCGCCCTTGCTTTTGGCGGCTTGCAACGCAGAATACAAGGACATCTCTAGCAACGATGTATATAGAGAAACTATTGGTGTCAACTGCGAGATCAAATTACCACTCAATGCCTACGGAGTAACATTGAAGTTGGAGAAGGACAAGACAACCAATCTCGTGGTCTTATCGGATCTAAATCTGCGCGGCCCAGAGTTCACTTTCTCTACCGTCTTGAACACTGGAACTCGACTACAAGTCCTTGCCGTTCAGCAATGCATCAACTGTCCATTCGAAACCCGAATAGAATACCGAGTTCTTGTAACGCCGACTCCAGCACAGTTCGCGAACAAGCCTGTATATCTCAGTGCTGCAATATTCTCATCCTCACAACTAGCATGCAAGGCTGCGAAAAGTGCGGCCTAACCATTCGCTCAACCGGACCCATTGCGGCATGCGGCTAAAGGCCCGCCATTTCATTCTGGGCCTTTAGCCACATACCGCAACGGTCCGGTTAGCTCAAACGTTAGGCCCCACAAATTGCGAACTTCGGACTTCAGCCGCTGCTTTAACCCCAGGAGACCAGTCTCATGACCACCTTCGTAAATCCACCAACCGTTCACTCGCCCAAAGGTTACAGCCACACAGCGGTAGTACCACCGGGAACGGAACTGATCTTCCTATCCGGTCAAGTCGGTATCAAACCGGATGGGTCTATTCCGTTAACTCTCGAAGAACAGGGCGGTTTCAAGCTTGAAGCGCGACGCCTCGGATGAAATCCGCTGTCAGTGCCGAGAACACTTCGTGCGGGGAATGGAAGGCCGGCCTCAAGTTTGAAGCGCGACACCGCCCAACCTGTAAGGTGTCGCCCAAATGGGAACCCACTACTCGCACATGACCCCGGCTGACCGGATGTCGATCCAGGCGTTGCTTCAGGCCGTGCTTCTCGTGTTGCCGGGCGCGAGAAGCGCATGCTTGGGGACTTTTTCGAGCTGAAAAACTTCGGTGTGAACCTGACCCTTCTAGCCCCAAAGGCCATGTCTGCGTTGCGCCACGCTCACGCCAAACAAGACGAGTTCGTCTACATTCTTCAAGGCAATCCAACACTTCACACCGACGAAGGCGCGAAGACCCTCTTTCCTGGCATGTGCGCGGGATTTCCTGCTGGCACTGGAAATGCCCATCATTTGGTCAATGAGACAAGCGAAGACGTGGTCTATCTGGAAGTTGGTGACAGAACTACAGGCGACTCTTCAGTCTGGCCAGATGACGACCTTCAGGTAGTGGAGATTGAGGGCAAGAAGAGAATGGCCCATCGCGATGGAACGATGTACTAGGGGATCTCGCAAAGCGGACGTTGACGCCTAACCATTCGCTCAACCGGGCCCATTGCGGCGTGCGGCCAAAGGCCCGCCATTTCATTCTGGGCCTTTAGACACACACCGCAAAGGGCCGGTTAGCTCAAACGTTAGGCCGCGCTGAAACAGAACCCCGCACTCCATCGTCCAAGGAACTTCAATGCCAGACTTCTCCACCGTCTACGCAGCGTTGCACAAGGTAATAGCACCGTACGCTGCGAAACTCGATGCAAAGAAAGACGACGAGACGGAGTTGTACGTTGACACGCGGCACGTTCAGAAGAACAAAAAACCGCTCTTCTTCGCCGCTGTGCAAGTCAAGAAGTCTTCGGTTAGTTTCCATCTCATGCCGGTGTATTTCAAGCCAGAACTTTTGGCATCCGTATCGCCAGAACTTAGGTCTCGAATGCAAGGCAAGGCCTGCTTCAATTTCTCAGCCGTCGAACCCGCACTCATCACGGAGCTCTCAGCACTTACCAAGGAAGGCTATGCAAGCTACAAGGAGCAAGGGTTTGTATAAAGTCGTGGGCAGCGTATCCGCGGCGCGGCCTAACCATTCGCTCAACCGGACCCATTGCGGCATGCGGCCAAAGGCCCACCATTTCATTCTGGGCCTTTAGCCACATGCCGCGACGGTCCGGTTAGCTCAAACGTTAGACGTCACTTCAACTAGCACCGCGGTCAATGAACAAGAATACAGTTCGCGCCCATTGGGACTCACCAGGAAGATATGCCCTCCATGCCGTAGGGACCTCATACTATCGCGATCAGATTGAGACAATCGCTCAAAACCCAAAAGGAGTACCAGCACTTACATTCTGTACCGCTGTGCTCGTGCCTGAACTTGACAACGAATTTGATCCGAACGCAGTTGCAGTTGAGATTCAAGGAAAGAAGGTCGCACACCTATCCCGGGAATTCGCTGTCGAATTCAGAGGTCTTCTTCAGAAATGGCCAAGTGAAGCTCAAACAACGACTGTTGAAGCGGTAATGCAGCGCGCCGAGCGCATCCACCGCCAGCGGCCGAAGGACAAGAACAAGCTGTATGCCCTGCACGCCCCGGAGGCTGAGTGCATCAGCAAGGGCAAGGCGCGCCAGCCCTACGAGTTCGGTGTCAAGGTCAGCCTGGCCGTCACCCACCAACACGGGTTGATGGTGGGCGCGCGCAGTTTCCCAGGCAACCCATACGACGGCCACACGCTGGCCGCGCAGATCGAGCAGACCAACAACCTGCTGCAGGACATTGGCGTCAAGCCAACCACTGCAATCCTGGACCAGTGCTACCGGGGCGTGGACAAGGACGTGGCACCGGTGGAGGTCATCCACCGTGGCAAGTTCAAGTCGCTGACCCCGATGCAGATGACCTGGCTGAAGCGGCGCCAAGCCATCGAGCCCCTGATCGGCCACACCAAGGCAGACCATCGCATGGGTCGGTGTTGGCTCAAGGGCGCTGAAGGCGATGCGCTTCATGCGGTGCTGTGCGCGGCGGGCTTCAACATCCGCTGGCTGCTTCGCGCCATCGCCAAGATGGGGCTGGCGGCCCTTTTGTTGGCCCTCACCGAGGTGGCGATGTATGCCGCCGCCCTGTCAGGTATCGCCCCTCGGCCGCAAAGGGGCGGGGCGCCGTGATCGCAATCTGTACGAAACCAACAGCTGTTCTTCCTCGGCGTACGTTGGATGAATTTCGCAGGACCGACTGAATAACTTTTTCTCAAGACGATCATTCCTAGTCGCAAGGCAACTCGAGAATTCATCAGAAGCAAGGAGTCGCCAAGTGAAATTCAACAAGTACGAAGAAGATGTTCTCGAAACGTTCGAATCTTGCACGCATGAATCTATTCACACCGACCCGTGCTGCACGCAAAATCCCCGAGGTCCGCGCTCAACCGGTCGCTGCTGAGCCTTCGCTCTGCGGCAGGCTCAGCTTCAACGTCCATGCGCGCACTGCTGGTGTCTCAGCTTCGTCGTTGGCGCTACGCATCACCAATCGCTCGACCGCACGCATCACGACAAGCTGCTTTGGCCGGATGGCGTCTTTCTTCATCATCCACCACGCGGCCAAAACCACCCGCCGCGCTGCGCCGGCCAGCTTAAACTGCGCCGTACTTGCGGAGATCAATCGCCATCTTCATTCTCCTGCGCAAGTTGCGACTTCAGATGATAGGCATCAATGTCAAAGTCGGTCGCGTCCGAGACCGCCGCCAGTAGCAGCGGCTTGATACGGTCCAGTTCCTCAGCTGTCTCTGAAGTTGTGAAACCGTCCGCAGCCGCCTCCGCGTACAGATTCGCCAACAACCGAGTTGCCCTCGATTCGTGGCTCTCCAAGTCAGGATTGGCACCGGGAGAAATGTGCTTCTCGATCCATGTCTCGGACCACCTCAGGAAGCGCTGACTCATGACCACCCACCTATCTGCTGCGTTGAGTTTGGCACCAAGATTCCGCGCCACCGTGACTTGCCATTTACTTCAGGCCAAGTCAGTTGAAGTTTACTACATGGCATCGGCACGCGCCGTGCCGCTTAACCGTTCGCGCATCCCGACCCATTGCGGCATGCGGCCAAAGGCCAGTCAATTCAATCGGGGCCTTTAGCCACATACCGCATCGGTCCAGTGAGCTCAAACTTTAGGCCATATGAGAACCATCGCCGCACCACCCTCCGTTCTGGAACCCCAACTCGCAGCGCACGCGCATGAGATGTTCACCGTGCTCAGCGATCCGGCCATCTACGAGTTCGAGAACGCACCGCCAATCGACCAAGCGTGGCTCAGGAAGCGCTACGAACGCCTTGAAAGCCGGGGTTCGAGCGACGGGACGCAACTGTGGCTGAATTGGGTCATTCGTCTTCCAAGCAACAAGCTGGCCGGCTACGTGCAAGCCACGGTACTTCCAGATCGCACTGCGTACGTTGCGTACGACCTCAACAGTCAACACTGGCGCCAAGGCATCGGCAGCAGCGCTGTTCGAGCAGTACTCCAAGAACTTCACGATCAGTACCGTGTCGCGACATTCATTGCGGTTCTGAAGGCGAAGAACTATCGCTCTGAGGCTCTGTTGCACAAGCTGGGCTTGCCGGCCTCAAGTTTGAAGCGCGACACCGCCCAACCTGTAAGGTGTCGCCCA
>JBBAPL010000084.1:0-22872 GCA_040400895.1 Aquabacterium sp. | reverse complement strand
CGCCCCCGAAGCCGGCTCAGGGGCTGCCGGCGACGGGGTAACTGCCGGATTTAGGGTCAGTGATGTAGAAATCGAAGCCGAAGGCGTTCTCATGCGCCAGCAGCGCATGCGGGCTGCCGAACACCCACACCAACATGCCCTGTTCGCGCAGAAACTGCGACAGAAACTCGGCGTACTCGGCATCGTCATCGATCAGGGCCAAGGTTTTGGGCAGCATCGTGGTGTCGGCAAGTGGGGTGGACGCAGGCGCATGCGCAGACGGCGTGACAGCCCGATTGGACCCTGGCGGCCCCGGCCAGATGTGGAAAAGTACGCTGGCTTCACCCCTCAGATTCGCGCTGCGCTCACAAATCACTTCAGACATCACTCCGTAAGACCGAGAACCAGGCACGACCCGTGAGGGCCCAGAGTGGATGCGCATTGGAATCGAGGATTGCAGTACATGTGGACGCTTCGCAGCAAGTTGTTGGGGTTGGTCGCGACGGGCGTGCTCGCCCTGTGTGTGCTGGCGGGCACCACCGCTGTGTCGAGCCACAGGGAAACGCAGGCGGTGCAGCGGGGCCTGGATGCCAAGGACGTGGTGGCCGACATCCTGCCCCCGCCGATGTACATGATCGAGCTTCGCCTGGTGCTGGGCATGGTCGTCGACGGCACCATGCCCCTGGCCGATGCACAGCGCGAGCAAGCGCGACTGGTCAAGGACTACAACGACCGCGTGGCCCACTGGACCGCTCACCCGCCCTATGGGCTGGAAGCGCAGCTGCTGGGTGAGCAGCACGCCCAGGGCCAGAAATTCATCCAGGCCTCGGCCGCCGTGCTGGCCGCCGTGCAGGCCGGCCAAGCCGACACCGCCAAGACGGCGCTGCAATCGGCGCATGCCGCCTATGCCCTGCACCGCGCCGGTGTGGACACCACGGTGAAGGCCGCCACCGACTTTGCCGCAACATCCCTGGCGGAGTTTCATGCCGCCAGCCGACTGGCCAACTGGCTCGTGAACCTGGTGTTCCTGGCCGCCGCGGTGGCACTCAGCCTGCTGGGGATGTGGACCTTGCGCTCGGTGCTGCGGTCGACGGGCGCTGACCCCGCCGAGGTGGCGCGGGTGGCCAACGCGGTGGCAGAGGGCGACCTGACCCTGCAAGTGGCCCTGCGGCCAGGCGACGACACCAGTGTGATGGCCGCCATGGCCCGCATGTGCGCCAAGCTGCGGGACATTGCGACCAGCGTCAACAGCAGCAGCGGCAACATCGCGGCAGGGTCTGAGCAGATCGCCAGCAGCAACATGGACCTGAGCATGCGCACCGAGCAGCAGGCCGTCAACCTGCAGCAGACGGCCTCGGCCATGGACGAGTTCTCGGGCACGGTGCAGACCAGCGCCGAGACCGCCCGCCTGGCCGCGCAGTTGGCCGAGTCGGCCAGCGCCACGGCCTTGCGTGGCGCCAAGGTGGTGGGCGACGTGGTCACCACCATGGACGAGATTGCGCTCAGTTCCAAGCGCATCGGCGAGATCACCGCCGTGATCGACGGCATCGCCTTCCAGACCAACATCCTGGCGCTGAACGCTGCAGTGGAGGCTGCGCGGGCCGGGGAGCAGGGCCGCGGCTTTGCCGTGGTGGCCAGCGAGGTGCGCAGCCTGGCCCAACGTTCGGCCACGGCAGCCAAGGAGATCAACGGCCTGATCGGCCAGAGCGTCAGCCGGGTTCAGACCGGCACGGTGCTGGTGGCCGACGCCGGCGCCAACATGCAGGACATCGTCGACCAGGTGCAGCGCGTCACCGACCTGATCGGCGAAATCTCCACCGGCACCAACGAGCAGACGCAAGGCATCGGCCTGGTCAGCACGGCAGTGAGTGAACTGGATGCGGCCACCCTGCAGAACACGGCGCTGGTCGAAGAGTCAGCCGCCGCCGCCAGCAACCTGCGCGACCAGGCCGATGCCCTGGTGGACCTGGTGCGGTTCTTCAAGCTCGGCGCCACCCGGCCGATGGCAGCAGCCTGAGATCACGCCGGGCGCCCAGGGCGCCTGACAGGCTGACGCCAGCCGGTCAATGCAGCACCAGCAGCGGCAACTTGCTGCGTGCCAGCACGTTCTTGGTGTGCGAGCCGAACACCAGCTCACCCAGCGCGCCGCGGCCGTGGGTCAGCATCACGATCATGTCGCAGCCTGATTGCTCGGCCTGCTCGATGATGGCGCGGTCCACGCCGTCGGTGCGGGCGTGCAAGCCGGTGAAGGCCACACCGGCCTCGGCCGCCTTCACCTCGAAGTGCGTCAGCACCTTGTGGGCATGGGTGTCGGTGCGCTCGATGTGCTGTTTGGTCTGCTTGTCGTAAGCCGATAGTTGCGTGCTGACGGTGGGCATCGGCGCGTCAGGCTCGACGACGAAGCCGGTGATCGCGGCGCCCAGTTGCTTGGCCAGGTCGATGCTGGCGACCATGGCGCGTTCGCTGAGAACACTGCCGTCGACGGGAACAAAGAGATTGCGGTACATGGCAGATCCTTGGCGTGGTGTGGAATGGCACCACTCTAGGCATCTGACTGCGCGGCCTGGTTGACGCGCGTCAAGCCGCGGCGCGGCGGCAACGCCGCACCGCATGCGGACGGTCAGCGCCGCTGCAGCCCGGGCGGCTGGTTGCCGCCGTCGTCCCAGGCCGGGCCGTCGAACCAGGCATCGCCGGCCACGGCCGCGCGCAGCATCGGCAGCGCGTCCAGGCCGAAGAAGTGGCGGCCGTCACACACCAGCGTGGGCACGCCGAACAGGCCCAGCGCCACCGCCGCCTCGGTGCGGGCACGCAGTTCGGCCTTGACGTCGTCACCTGCCGGGTCGCGCTGCGGCGCCACGGCGGCCGCCAACGCCGCCAGTGCAGCGGGCTCATTCGGGTCGGCCCCGTCGCGGCACCACACATGGCGGAACAGCAGTTCCACCGTGCGCCGGCTGGGCGTGCCGCCGGGCGGCGCGGCGGCCACGGCCAGGCGCTGCAGCGCCAACGGATTGAACGGGTGCGGCCGCGGCAGTTGCAGCGGCGTGCCCTGCTGGTGGGCCAGCCACAGCACCTGGCGGTAGGTCCAGGCGCGCTTGGGCGTGATCTCGGCCGGGCCTCTCTGGCCCCAGTGCGCCAGCAGCCCGGCCAGCAGCACCGGCTGGTGGTTCACCACCACGTTCAAGCCCTCCAGCGCCTGCGGCAGGCGGTCGAAGGCCAGCCAGGCGTAGGGCGACAGGGCGTCGAACCAGAAATCCACCGCTTTCATCGGCGGCCTCCACGGGGTGCGGGTTGGATGGGCGCGGCCCCGCTGTCCTGCAGCAGGCGCCAGGCCGTGCGGCGCGGCGGCAGCCGATCGAGCGCGGCCTGGCGAGTGGCCTCGTCCATGCGGCCCCAGGTGGCGATCTCGTCCAGGGTGCGCAGGCAGCCCTCGCACCAGCCGGTGGGCGCATGCATGCGACAGATGTTGATGCAGGGGCTGGCGGCGGCCGGCGGCGCGGTGCTGGCCATCAGGCAGGCTCCACCACGTCGGCGGCCGGTGCGCCGGTCAGGCGCAGCAGGTCGTCGGGCTGCAGGCAGAACACGCCGTTGGGGTGGCCCGCGGCGGCCCAGATCGCCGGGAAGCGGAACAGGTCCCTGTCCACCAGCACCACCGGCGGAGACCAACCGGCCGCCGCCTGCGCGGCGGGTGCATGCGCCACCGGCGACACGCCGCCGATCGAAAAACCCGTCTGCTGCTTGACGAAGGCGGCATCGGCGCGCCCCACCGGGCCCACCTGCTGCGCTACCTTGGCTTCATCCACCCGGCGGTCGCCCGAGGCCACCACCAGCACCGCCACGCCGTCGGCACGGCGGCGGAAGATCACGCTCTTGGCGATCTGCCCCACCTGCACGCCCAGCGCCGCGGCGGCCTCGGCGCAGGTGCGGGCCGGCACGTCCAGCCACTGCGGTGCATGCGGGTGCCCGTGCTCGGTCAGCGCGGCAGCCACGCGGCGAAAGCCCTCCGGCCGGTCGGCCAGCGCCGCCGTCATGCCGCCACCTGCGCGCGCCTGGTCAGCAGCGCCTTGCCGGCACGCGAGACCGGCGGCCGGCCCAGCACGTCGCTGATGAAGCCACCGGCGTCCACCAGCGCGTCCAGGTCGATGCCGGTGTCGATGCCCATGCCCTGCAGCATGAACACCACGTCCTCGGTGGCCACGTTGCCGGTGGCGCCCTTGGCATAAGGACAGCCACCCAGGCCGGCCACGCTGGTGTCGAAGGTGTGGATGCCCAGCTCCAGGCAGGCGTAGATGTTGGCCAGCGCCTGGCCGTAGGTGTCATGGAAGTGCCCGCTCACCTCGTGCATGGGGTAGTGCTTGAGCGCCCGCTCCATCACCGCCTGCACCTTGCGCGGTGTGCCCACGCCGATGGTGTCGGCCACGCCGCAGTGGTGCACGCCGATCTGCTTGAACAGCTTGACCAGGTGCTCGACCTCATCGGGCGTCACCTCGCCCTGGTAGGGGCAGCCCAGCGCGCAGCTGATGGCCGAGCGCACCTTCAGGCCGGCCTCGCGCGCGGCGGCCACCACCGGGGCAAAGCGCTCGATGCTCTCCTCGATGCTGCAGTTGATGTTGCGGCGGCTGAAGGCCTGGCTGGCGGCGCCGAACACCACCACTTCGTCAGGACGCGTCGCGTCGCCGCCGGCCAGCGCGGCCTGCAGGCCCAGCATGTTGGGCACCAGCACGCTGTAGCGGTTGCCCGCCTGGCGGTGGATGCCGGCCATCACCTGGGCGTTGTCGGCCATCTGCGGCACCCACTTGGGGCTGACGTAGCTGGTGACCTCGATCTCGCGCAGACCCGCGGCCTGCAGGCGGTGCACCAGGTCGATCTTGACGGCGGTGTCCACCGGCTGCTTCTCGTTCTGCAGGCCGTCGCGCGGTCCCACTTCCACCAGGGTGACACGGTCAGGAATCATGGTTTCACCTTTGAAGTCGGCGGATTATCGTGTCGGGACATCGTGACACCTCGGCTGTCGGGGATGGCGATGTCAGCGCGGAGCGCAGAATGCAAGTCTGTTGCCGGACATCACCCCGGCAAGACGCCTGGAGTGAATGCCTTGGGACCGTCCCTGAGCCGCCTGCAACTGGCGCAGCGCATCCACCAACTGCTGTTGCGCGAGATCGACCATGCCATCGAGGTCGAGCGGCTGCTGGCCGACCCGCGTTATGCACGCGATGTGCTGCTGGTCTGCGAGGCGGTGCCCGGCGGCGAGTTGCAACCGCTGGCCAGCCTGTTCCGCCAAGCATCGCGCCCCTTGTCGGGCCAGCCCGAGGAGCCCGGCCATGCGCCGCAGGCCAATGAGTGGGGCCGTGACACGTCCGGCTTCGGCGTGACCCAGCCCCCGCCCATGCCCAGCACCGGTGTCAGCCGCCGCGCCAGCGACAGCGAACCGGCGCCGCTGGATGCACCGCGCCGCGGCTGGCTGCCGCGTTGGCGCGACCCGAAATAGTGGGCCCGGCACGGCGGCTCAGGCTGGCGCCAGGCGCAGCAGCTCGCCGCCTTCGCCCACCTGGTCGCCCACCGCGTACAGCAACTCGGCCACCACGCCGTCACGCGGCGCGTGCAGGGTGTGCTCCATTTTCATCGCCTCCATCACCGCCAGCGCCTGCCCGCGGATGACGGTGTCGCCCGCCTTGGCCATGAAGGCGATCACCTTGCCCGGCATGGGCGCGGTGAGCTGACCGCCCTCGGCCGCACCCTCGCCGGCATGGGCGATGGCGTCGATCTGCTGCAGCACCGCGCTGTGCTCGGGGGCGAACACCGCCACCCGCTCGCCGTGGGCATAGACCGTCAGGTGCAGGCGGCGGTCGGCCAGCGTCACGTCGTGCCGGCCGCCGCCCAGGGCGGTGGCCTGCAGCGGCCAGCGCTGGGTGCCGATCTGCAGTTCCAGCCGGCTGTCTGATGCGCCGCTGTGCGGCCGCGCCAGGGCCACCGCATGCAGCGCGCCGGCATGCTGGATGTCGAAATGGCGGCGCGCGCCGCCGTGCAGGCGCCAGCCGTCGCGCCGGCTCCAGGGGTCGTCGCCCTCGGCAGCGGCCTCGTCGGCCAGCGCATGCGCCACCACGCCGGCGGCGGCAATCTCCAGCGCCAGCGGCGGCTGCTTCAGCAGCACCGCGGCCTCGCGCTCGATCAGCGCGGTGTCCAGGTCGGCGGTGGCAAAGCTCTGGCTGGCCACCACCCGGCGCAGGAAGGCCACGTTGGTGTGCAGGCCCACGATGTGGGTGGCCGCCAGCGCGGCGCCGAGCCGGGCCAGCGCCTGGGCGCGGGTGTCGCCGTGCACGATCAGCTTGGCCACCATCGAGTCGTAGAACGGCGTGATGGCGTCGCCCTCGCCCACGCCGGCATCCACCCGCACCGGGTTGGCGGATGTCCCGCGCTCGAACTCCACATGCGGCGGCCAGCGCAGCACGTCCAGCCGGCCGGTGGCGGGCAGGAAGTTGTTATCAGGCTGCTCGGCGCAGATGCGTGCCTCGATGGCATGGCCGGTGATGCGCAGCTGGTCCTGCCGCAGCGGCAGGGGCTGGCCGGCGGCCACGCGCAGCTGCCATTCCACCAGGTCGATCCCGGTGATGCCTTCGGTGACCGGGTGCTCCACCTGCAGCCGGGTGTTCATTTCCATGAAGTAGAAGCGCAGGTCGCCGTCGTCCACCTCCTCGGCGATGAACTCCACCGTGCCGGCGCCGACATAGCCCACGGCCTGGGCGGCGGCCACGGCGGCGGCGCCCATCTCGGCGCGGCGGGCCTCGCTGATGCCGGGCGCGGGGGCTTCCTCCAGCACCTTCTGGTGGCGGCGCTGCACCGAGCAGTCGCGCTCGAACAGGTGGATGACCTGGCCCTGGCTGTCGCCGAACACCTGGATCTCGATGTGGCGTGGCCGCAGCACGTAGCGTTCGACCAGCACGTGGTCGCTGCCGAAGCTGTTCTTGGCCTCGCGCTGGCAACTGGCCAGCGCGGCAGCAAAGTCGTCGGCCTTGTCGACCCGGCGCATGCCCTTGCCGCCGCCGCCGGCGCTGGCCTTGATCAGCACCGGGTAGCCGATGCGTGCGGCCTCGCGAGCCAGCAGGTCGGGCGCGTTGTCGTCGCCGTGGTAGCCGGGCACCAGGGGCACGCCGGCCCGTTCCATCAGCGACTTGGCGGCCGACTTGCTGCCCATGGCGGCGATGGCACTCGCCGGCGGGCCGATGAAGGCGATGCCGGCCGCGGCGCAGGCGGCAGCGAACTCGGCGTTCTCCGACAGGAAGCCATAGCCGGGGTGCACCGCCTGGGCGCCGGTGGCCTGGGCCGCGGCCAGGATGCGGTCGGCGCGCAGATAGCTGTCTTTCGGCGACGCGCCGCCGATGGCCACGGCCTCGTCACAGGCCATCACATGGCGGGCATTGGCGTCGGCAGCGGAGTACACCGCCACGGTGCGGATGCCCAGCCGGCGGCAGGTGGCGGCCACGCGGCAGGCGATCTCCCCGCGGTTCGCAATCAGGACCTTCTTGAACATGTGTGTCTCCTTCAAACAGCCACAGGCTTGCCGCCCAGCCGGCTGCGCAGCGTGCGCACCAGCAAACGCAGAAACTTGAACAACACCAGCGTGAGCACCACGCTGGCCACGACCATCAACACCAGCGCCACGCCGAACCACAGCGGGTGCGTCACCGACAGCCACAGCATGGCCGGCACCAGCGCATCGCCGGCCAGCGACAGCGCGATGTTCGAGAACGGTTCGGGCGAGGTATTGACCGCCGCCCGGGTGGTGGCCTTGGCCACATGGCTGGTGGCCGCCAGCGTGCCGCCCAACAGCGCCGCCACCGTGGCCCAGGCAGCCTGGTCACCGCCGAACACCGCACCGGCCAGCGCCGCACCGGCGGGGATGCGCAGCAGCGTGTGCAACCCGTCCCACAGCGAATCGAGCCCCGGCACCTTGTCGGCGAAGAACTCCACCGCCAGCATCAGCCCTGCGGCGCCCAGCACCAGCGGGTGTTGCAGCAACTGCAGGCCGGCCGGCAGCGGCACACAGCCCATGGCGCCCGCCAGGCCGGTGAAGAACAGCACCGCATACAACCGCAGGCCGCTGGCCCAGCCCAGCGCGGCCCCCAGCGCCAGCAGGTGGGTGGTGTCGAGAATGTCGATGGCCATGGTGGATTGCGCGGGCGGGTCAGTCGGTGGTCCAGACCACCGCGTCGCCGACCGCATACAAGCGGCAAGGTGTCTTGGCAACGCGTTCGCAGTTGGCCAGCGCACGCGCAATCGGCCGCTCGCCGCCCCAGGCCGACGCCCAGCCACCCTGGTGGGGGTGGATGGCAAACGCCTTGGGCAACTCGGCCGACAGCCAGGTCTGGTAGCCCGCTCGGGCGCGGTCGGTGCGCAGCGGCACGCGGTCGAGATCGGCCACCGCCGCGAAGCCGCTGGCGGATGGCACCGGCAGGTCGGGCGCCACCGGCAGCGCCTGCACCACCTGGGTGGGCAGGCCGGCCGCATCCAGCGCGGCCAGCAGCCTGGGCAGCCAGATCGGCAAGCCGACCCGGCTGCCAAACAGGCTGTGCGCGTCGCTGCCGAAGATTCCGAAGGCAACCAGGTCGGCCCGCCCGCCCGCCTGGGTGTATCGCTCATGCGCGCCGCGCCAGACAAAGGGCGGAAAGTAGCTGTCGTTGTCGCCGTAGAACCACAGCGACGGCAGTTTGCTGGCCGCGCCGTAGTCGCCGATGGCGCGGATCAGGTTGTGCTGCCAGGAGGTGCAACTCTCCTGACGCAGGCCGCCGGCGAAGTTCACCAGCAGCCGGGTGCCGGGATGCGGGTCGGTCCCGTAGGCCAGCGTGGTGAGGCCACCGTGCGACTGGCCCAGCACCACGTTGCGCGACACGTCGGCCCAGGGCTGCTGGGCCACCCAGTCGAGCGTGCGCCGCACCGACCGCGCCTGCTGCAGGCCGTTGCTGTGCACATTGCAGCCGGCGCTGATTTCGCTGCCGCCCGACTGGCTGAAACCCTGGCGCATCGGCACCACCACCGCCCAGCCACGCTGCACAAACTCGCGCGCTGCGAGCGCTGGGCGGTATCGGCCCTGCAACTTGGCGTTGCCGGTGGCGCGGCCGTGGTTGATGACCAGCACCGGAAACGGGCCTTCGCCGGCCGGGCGGTAGACGGTGACCTCCAGCTCAGGCTCTGAGAAGCCGCCTGATGGCACCATCCGCACCTGCTCGCCCAGATGGCTGTCCAGTTCCTGTGCGCGGCCCGACACCGCGGCGCACCACAGCGCTGCCAGCGCCAGTGCGGCAGCGAGATGGCGGCGCAATGGGCGCAGGCTCATGCCGACCCCGCCGGCGCGTTGCCGGCTTGGCGGTGGTGGGCGGGATCGGTGTCTGCCGGGGCGGGGTCGGCCAGCGGTTGGACCATCACCACGCTGCGGTCAGCCTTGCCCTGCCACTGACCGCAGGCCACGTGGGCAGAGCCGGCGCGGGCATCGCGCTGGCGCAGCGCGGTGGCCGGCTCGGCGGTGTCGAGCAGCAGCGCCGTCAGCGCGTCCAGGCTGTCGCCGGGCTGCCAGGGACGGACGGTCCAGGTCGGGTCGGCCATGGCGCTGAGAGATCAGTGGCGCCAGCCCCGCAGACCCTGCGTGGCCTCGAAGGCGTCGAAGTCGCGATCGGCATGCAACAGCGTGTGGCCGGTCTGGATGCAGAACGCCGCCAGCAGCACGTCGATCGCGCTGCGCACGGTGATGCCCGCGGCACGCAGCTGCCGGTCATGCCGTGCGGCCTGGCGCGCCAACAGCACCCCACCCGTGACCGCCGGTGTGAACCCGGTCAGCAGGGCTTCGGCCTGCAGATAGTCGCGCTCGTGGCGGAAGCCGCGCAGCACCTCGTACAGCACCAGGTCAGGCACGACGATCTCGACGTCACCATCGGCCAGCAGCCGGCGCAGCGTCGCACCGGCTGGCGACGATGTGCCATTGAAGAAATCGATCCAGACACCGGAATCCACGACAAGCATTGCAGCGCTCCGACCGTCAGCGACGCGGTGGCGGCTCGTGCACGGCCAGCGGCGCACTGTCTGGCGGTGCGGCGTCGACGTCACCGTCCCAGTGCAGCTTGCCTTCCCAGCGCAGCGCTTCGCGGTAGTGCGCCTGGCGGGCGATGGCGCGCAGGCCGGCCTCGACCGCTTCCTTCTTGGTCTTGAACGGTCCGGCCTTCATCGCCGCGTCGAGCACGGCGTCATCGATGTCGATGTTGGTGCGCATGATGTGTATTCTGTGTGTAAAAAATACACATCATACCCATCACATGCGGAACACGCCGAACTTCGTCTCCGGGATCGGCGCATTCAGGCTGGCGCTCAGGCCCAGAGCCAGCACACGCCGGGTGTCGGCGGGGTCGATCACGCCGTCGTCCCACAGCCGGGCGCTGGCGAAGTACGGGTGGCCCTGCTCCTCGTACTGCTTGAGGATCGGCGCCTTGAAGGCGGCTTCCTCGTCGGCTGACCACTGGCCGCCGCGGCCCTCGATGCCGTCACGCTTGACGGTGGCCAACACGCTGGCGGCCTGCTCGCCGCCCATCACGCTGATGCGCGCGTTCGGCCACATCCACAGCAAACGCGGGCTGTAGGCGCGGCCGCACATGCCGTAGTTGCCGGCGCCGAAGCTGCCGCCGATGATCACCGTGAACTTGGGCACTGCGGCGCAGGCCACCGCCGTCACCATCTTGGCGCCGGCGCGGGCGATGCCGTCGTTCTCATACTTGCGGCCCACCATGAAGCCGGTGATGTTCTGCAAGAACACCAGCGGGATCTTGCGCTGGCAGCACAGCTCGATGAAGTGCGCACCCTTGTTGGCGCTTTCGGCGAACAGGATGCCGTTGTTGGCGATGATGCCCACTGGCATGCCCTCGATGTGGGCGAAACCGCACACCAGCGTGCTGCCGTAGCGGGCCTTGAACTCGTCGAACTGGCTGTCGTCGACCACCCGGGCGATCACCTCGCGCACGTCGAAGGGCTTGCGGGTGTCGGTGGGGATCACGCCATGCAGTTCGGCCGCCGGGTACTTGGGCGGGCGCGGCGGCTGCAGCAGCAGCGGCTGCGGCTTGCGGCGGTTCAGCCGCCCCACCGCCTGGCGCGCCAGCGCCAGCGCATGCAGGTCGTTTTCGGCCAGGTGGTCGGCCACGCCGGACAGGCGGGTGTGCACGTCGCCGCCGCCCAGGTCCTCGGCGCTGACCACCTCGCCAGTGGCGGCCTTCACCAGCGGCGGGCCGCCCAGGAAAATGGTGCCCTGGTTGCGCACGATGATGGTCTCGTCGCTCATCGCCGGCACATAGGCGCCGCCGGCGGTGCAACTGCCCATCACCACCGCGATCTGCGGGATGCCCGCGCCGCTCAAGTTGGCCTGGTTGAAGAAGATGCGGCCGAAGTGGTCGCGGTCGGGGAACACCTCGTCCTGGTTGGGCAGGTTGGCGCCGCCAGAATCCACCAGATAGATGCAAGGCAGGTGGTTCTGCGCCGCGATCTCCTGCGCACGCAGGTGCTTCTTCACCGTCAGCGGGTAGTAGGTGCCGCCCTTGACGGTGGCGTCGTTGCAGACGATCAGGCAGTCCACCCCCGCCACCCGGCCGATGCCGGCGATCAGGCCGGCACAGGGCGCAGCGTCCACCGTGTTGCCGCTGCGGTCCACCTCGGGGTAGAGGCCCAGCGCGGCCAGCGGGGCGATCTCCAGGAACGGTGTGTCGGGGTCGAGCAGGCGTTCCACCCGCTCGCGGGGCAGCAGCTTGCCGCGCGCAAGATGCTTGGCGCGGGCATCGGCACCACCGCCTTCGGCGATCTTCGCCAGCTTGGCGTTGAGGTCGTCCACCAGGGCCTGCATCGCCGCGGCATGCACGCGGAACGCCTCGGAACGGGGGTTGAGCTTGCTCTGCAGCTGGGCCATGCGGTCTCCGCCAGGGTTCTGGGTCTTGTGGATGCGAACCGGCAGCTTAAACCGGGCACCGGCGGCGGCGCGGATTATCAATTGACGTTGACGTCAACGTCAATTGAGACCCTGGCCAGATCGGCCGTGGCGCCAGCGCATCTGTCGGGCTTGCAGCGCATCAAACCGACCAAAGGATTCGGGTTTTCGCGCAACGCACTTGGTCCGAACCCAACAGCGGGTCCGCACGCCCGCACGCAGTGGCTTGACCGCGTGCCGGCAGTGGAGTGCACTGGCGGCAACAGCCAGGGCCCGGCCCTGCAGGCCAGCGTGGATGGGTCAGAGCGGCTTCTGCCACTGCACACCGTCCTCGGTGAGGATGGCGTCCAGCGGCACGTCGTGCGGCTCGGGCTCGAGCCAGGGCACATGGCCGTGGGCATAGCCCACGCCCACGGTGTAAGGCCGGGGCGTCAGCGCGGCCAGCGTGCGGTCGTAGAAGCCGCCGCCGTAGCCCAGCCGGAAGCCACCAGGGCCGAAGCCCACGCAGGGCACCAGCAGCAGTTCGGGCTCGAACTCCTGCGTGCCCTTGGGCTTGGGGATGCCGTAGGCGTCTTCTTCCATCGGGCAGCCCGGGTACCAGACATGGAAGCGCAGCTGCTTGGTATCACGGTCGATCACCGGCAGGCCGATGTTGCGGAAGTCCTCGCCCTCCGTCCAGCGGTACAGCGCCGGCAGCGCGTCGAATTCACCCTTGATCGGCCAATAGGCGCCGACCGAGCTTTCACTGCGCGTCAGCAGAAACACCCGCAGCACCTCCTGCAGGTGCACCGACCGCTGGTGCCGGTCCACCATCGCCTGGCGCTCGGCTTGCAGTTGCCGACGCAGCACCTTCTTGTCGCGCGAGGGTTCGAAGCTGAAGCGGTAGGTGGCGGTCATCCTGGGATTGTCAGCCAGCCACCCGCGGCGTGGGGGCGCCATCACGCAGGCCGGCCCGCGACTGTGCGGCATGGTTGCCAGATCTGCCGCGCCGTCGGAGTTGCAGGCCCACGCGCTGGACCTGCTGTCGGCGCTGGGCCCGGACCGCGCGCGGCGCATGTTCGGCGGCGCCGGCTTCTACATCGGCGAACACTTCGCGGCGCTGCTGGCCAACGACGTGCTCTACCTGAAGGCCGACGCCACCGCTCAGCCGGCCTTCGAAGGCGCGGGCAGCCAACCGTTCACCGACGCCACGACACAGGGCCGCCGCACGCTACTGGCTGACTGGACACCAGCGGCGGGGCGCCTCCGCTGCGCACACCTGCCGATCTGGCCCAACACGCCCTGCTGGAAGAGAACTTTCACCGCCCCAGCACCGACTTCCTCCGCTGGCGGCGGTGGCTGGATGCGCAGGGCCTGGTCGGCCTGGAGCCACGGCGCTGGACCTTCCTGAACGACACCCACCAGCAGATCCAGGGCGCCCTGGCCGGCCAGGGCGTGGCGCTGGCGCGGCCGGCCCTGGTGCACGACGCGCTGACGCGAGGCGAACTGGTCGAGCCCTTCGGCATGGCCGGCCGCCTTGGGGCGCCCAATGCCGACGGGCTGCTGCCGCTGCCGGGCGCCCGGCTCACCGCCGAGTTGCGCGCCTTCCTGGCCTGGGTGCGCGGCGAGGCTGCGATCACCCGCGCCGCGCTGGCCGCAGGCGCCGGCATGGATGCGCCGCACGCATCGCAGTGATGACAGATCTGCAACCCCGGGGCACGCCCTGGCGGTCTAGCATCGGCGCTGCTGACCCGATTTCTGCCCCGCCAACGCCCACAACCGCGAGACCACCATGCTGCAACTGCACATCGGCAACAAGAACTACTCGTCTTGGTCGATGCGGCCCTGGGTGCTGCTGCGGCACTTCGGCCTGCCGTTCGAGGAGGTGATGCACCGCTTCGACAGCTTCGATGCCGGCTCGCGCTTCAAGCAGGCCGTCACCCAACTCAGCCCGGTGGGCAAGGTGCCGGTGCTGGCGCATGGCGACCTGGTGGTGTGGGACACGCTGGCGATTGCCGAGTACGTGGCCGAATACGCCGCCGAACACTTCCCCGAGCAGGCGCTGTGGCCGCGTGACCAGACGGCCCGCGCCCGCGCCCGCAGCCTGTGCGCCGAGATGCACAGCGGCTTCGGCGCCCTGCGCAGCGCCTGCCCGATGAACATCGAAGCCAGCCTGCCCGACGTCGGCGCCCGGGTGCTGGCCGAGCAGCCGGCGGTGGCGGCCGATCTGGCGCGCATCACCGGCATGTGGCAAGCCGCCCTGGCCGCCAGTGGCGGGCCCTTCCTGTTCGGCAGCTTCAGCATCGCCGATGCCTACTACGCCCCGGTGGTGGCGCGCCTGCGCACCTATGCCCTGCCCGTGCCCGCCAATGTGGCGGCTTACATGCAGCGGGTGTGGTCCAGCCCGGGTGTGGCCGCCTGGGTGGATGGCGCGTTGGCAGAACAGGAGTTTCTGGACTTCGAGGAACCTTACCGCAAGGGGCGGTGAGAGTCCGCTGCCCTTGGGTTGATGTGCCTTGCGGCGGCTTCGAACACCAACCCGCCCGCAGGTTTCACCGACTGACAACCGGCAAGCCGCGCGGCGACACTGGCGACTGAGCCCGACCACCATGGAGTCCCCCGTGCCACCCGCCACCACCCCCAACCGCATCACCGTGCGCGAAGCCGTGCACCAGTTGATGCGCCAGTTCGGCATGACCACGGTGTTCGGCAACCCGGGCTCGACCGAGTTGCCGCTGTTCCTGGACTTCCCGCCTGACTTCCGCTACGTGCTGGGGCTGCAAGAGGCGGTGGTGGTCGGCATGGCCGACGGCCATGCGCAAGCCACGCGCAACGCGGCCTTCGTCAACCTGCACTCGGCGGCCGGTGTGGGCCATGCGATGGGCAACATCTTCACCGCGTTCAAGAACCGCACGCCGATGGTCATCACCGCCGGCCAGCAGGCGCGGTCGATTCTGCCGTTCGACCCCTTCCTGCACTCGGCCCAGGCCACCGAACTGCCCAAGCCCTATGTGAAGTGGAGCATCGAGCCGGCACGCGCCGAAGACGTGCCGCTGGCCATCGCCCGGGCCTACCACGTCGCCATGTCGCCACCCTGCGGCCCGGTGCTGGTGTCGATTCCGGCCGATGACTGGGGCGTGCTGACCGACCCAGTGCCCGCACGCCGGGTCAGCCAGCGCATCCGGCCCGACCCCGCCCTGCTGGCCAGCGTGGGCGATGCGCTGGATGCCAGCGTCCGCCCGGCCTTCGTGGTCGGTGCCGCAATCGACCGCGACGGCGCCTGGGACGCCGCCGTCGCCCTGGCCGAGCGCCACCAGGCCCGCGTGTTCGCAGCGCCGATGTCGGGCCGCTGCGGCTTCCCCGAAGACCACCCGCTGTTCATCGGCCACCTGCCCGCCATGCGTGAGCGCATCGTGGCGCTGCTGACCGGGCACGACTTCATCCTCGCCATCGGCGCGCCCGCCTTCACGTACCACGTCGAAGGCGCCGGCCCGCATGTGCCGCCCGGCGCCACGCTGGCCCAGCTGATCGACGACCCGGCCACCGCGGCCTGGACGCCGCAGGGCACGTCGGTGGTCTGCAGCATTGGCCTGGGCCTGGCCGACCTGCTGGCCCGGCCCGCACCGGCCCAGCGTGACGCACCGGCACCGCGCCCGCTCCGCCCGCGCCTGGCACCACCCGCAGCCGGCGAGCGCCTGCCCGTGCCGTGGGTGCTGCAGACCCTGGCCGACCTGCGCGCGCCCGACAGCATCGTGGTGGAAGAGGCGCCCAGTTCCCGCGCGCCGATGCAGGCCCACCTGCCGATGCTGCGCAGCGGCACCTTCTACACCATGTGCAGCGGCGGCCTGGGCCACAGCCTGCCGGCGGCGGTGGGCGTGGCGCTGGCCCAGCCCGGCGCGCGGGTGATCGCGCTGATCGGCGACGGCTCGGCGATGTATGCCATCCAGGCGCTGTGGAGTGCGGCGCAGCTGCGCCTGCCGATCACCGTGCTGATCCTGAAGAACCGGCGCTATGCCGCGCTGCAGGACTTTGCCCCGGTGTTCGGCTACCCGCCCGGCGCCGACGTGGCCGGCACCGCCCTGCCCGACCTCGACTTCGTGGCCCTGGCCGCCGGCCACGGCATGCCGGGTGTGCGGGTGGCGCAGGCCGGTGCGCTGGCCGACGCGCTGGCCACGGCGCTGCGGTCGGCGGGGCCCACGTTGGTGGAGATCGAGGTGGCCTGACGACCGGCAGTCACCCTGCCCGGCCGGCGGGTGGATTGCCCGCGCGCCATCTGTCCGTGGCAACCCTGCGTTACAGTGGTTTTCTGCAGGGCGTCTGCTGTGCCCGCCACCGTGGCGCACGGCGCCTGCGCCAACCCCACGATGAATTGCCTGTTGCACCACCTCACCCGGCCCGGCCGCCTGTTTCTGGCGTGTCTGGCCGCTGCCTGGCTGGCCGGGGCGGCCGCGCCCGCCGCCGCCCAGGCCGTGGCTGCTGCGCCCGACAGCACCGTGGTCGACGCCCGAGAAGCCGCCCGCAAGCGCGACCGCACCCGCCTGGCCGCCGCCCGCGCCGCCATGGAAGCCGGCAACCATCCGCTGCTGTCCTGGGCGGCCTACTGGGACCTGACCAGCCGGCTGGGAGAGGCCTCGGTCGACGATGTCGAGGCCTTCTACACCCGCTGGTCGGGCACCTATGTCGAGGACCGGCTGCGCAACGACTGGCTGCGGGAATTGGGCAAGCGCCGCGACTGGGCCAACCTGGCGCGCGACTACCCCCGCTTCCGCATGAACGACGACCGCGAGGTCACCTGCTGGTGGCTGTTCACCGAGCACCTGGCCGGGCGCGACGTGGCCGAGCAGGCGCGCGGCCTGTGGTTCGCCCAGCGCGACCTGGACGACGGCTGCAACCTGCTGGCAACAGCCCTGGTGGATGCCAAGCGCCTGCCGGCCGACGATGTGTGGCGCAAGGCCCGGCTCAGCATCGAGCAGCAACGCCCCGGTGCGGCCAAGGCCGCCGTGGGCCTGCTGGGCAACAACCAGGCGCGCGATGCGGCCGAGGCGGTCGACAGCCCGGCACGCCACCTGGCCCGCCCGGTCAGCGGCGGCCGGGTGGCCCAGGAGCTGCGCCTGCTGGCGCTGATGCGCCTGGCACAGACCGACGCGCCGGCCGCCGCCGCCCGGCTGGAAGCCCGCGGCCTGCGCCTGGACGACGGCCATGCGGCCTGGGCCTGGGCTTACCTGGCGCGGCAAACCGCCTTCCAGCTGTCGCCCGAGGCCGGGCCGCAGATGCTGCGGGCCCTGAGCCTGCTGCCCGGCGACGCCAACCCGGGCTGGAGCGACGACACCCTGGCCTGGGGCGTGCGGGCCCTGCTGCGCGGCACGCCACCGGCAGAGCGCTGGCCACAGGTGGCCCGGCTGGTCGGCTGGATGAGCCCGGCCGAGTTGCGCGATCCGGCCTGGCCGTACTGGCGCGCCCGCGCCGTGCTGGGCAGCGCCAAGCGCGGGCCCGACGGCGACGCCCAGCGCGCCGAAGCCCGGCTGCAGTTGGAAGCCGCGGCCGGCACCACCAACTTCTACGCCAAGCTGGCCACCGAAGACCTGGGCCGCACGCCTGGCCTGCCGCCCACGCCCGCCCCGCTGACCGACGCCGAAGTGGCCGCCGCCAGCGGCCACTCCGGGCTGCAGCGCGCGCTGCTGCTGGTCAACCTGGGCCTGCGCGACGAAGCCCGGCGGGAATGGAACTTCAGCCTGCGTGGCATGGACGACCGCGCCCTGATGGCCGCGGCCCGCCTGGCCTGCGACCGGCAGGACTGGCAGCTGTGCATCAACACCGCCGAGCGCACCCGCAACGAGGTCGACGTGCGCCTGCGCTACCCGATGCCGTTTGCCGACGACATCACCAGCGCCGCACGCGCCCAGGGCCTGGAGCCGGCCCTGGTGTTCGGCCTGATCCGGCAGGAAACCCGCTTCATGCCGCAGCTGAAGTCCAGCGTCGGCGCCAGCGGGCTGATGCAGGTGATGCCGGCCACAGCCAAGTACGTGGCCAAGAAGATCAACCTGCCCTGGGACAACCCAGCGCTGATCAGCGACCCCACCACCAACCTGAAGCTGGGCACGGCCTACCTGCGCATGGTGCTCGACGACCTTGGCGGCTCGCAGGCCATGGCCGCGGCCGCCTACAACGCCGGGCCGGGCCGGCCGCGCCGCTGGCGCGAAGGCCCGGCGCTGGAAACCGCCATCTGGGCCGAGAACATCCCGTTCAACGAAACCCGGGACTACGTGAAGAAGGTGCTTTCCAACGCCGCTGTCTACAGCGCCCTGCTCGACCCACGCCAGGCGCCGGCACTGCGCCCCCGGCTGGGGCCCGGCATCGGCCCGCGCGACGGCGCCGCCCCCGCACCCAATACCGAACTGCCCTGACCGCCAGGGCCTGAAGACGCCACCATGCAGAAGATCGTGATCACCGGCGGCACCGGATTTGTCGGCCGCAGCGTCTGTGAACGCCTGTTCGAGCAGGACGCCGGCTGCCGCCTCGTGGTGCCCACCCGCCGCCTGGCCAACGGCCGCACCCTGCAGGTGCTGCCCACGGTCGACCTGGTGCAGGCCGACGTGCACGACCCGCAGGCCATGGCCGCCGTGCTGCAAGGCGCCGATGCCTTGGTGCACCTGGTAGCCATCCTGCACGGCAACGACACCGCCTTCGACCGCGCCCATGTGCAACTGCCACGCGCGTTGGCCGCCGCCTGTGCCCAGGCCGGCGTGCACCGGGTGGTGCATGTCAGCGCGCTGGGCGTGGGGCCGCAGGCGCCGTCGGCCTACCTGCGCAGCAAGGCTGCGGGCGAAGCCGTGTGGCAGCAGGCGCTGGGCACGGCTGGCGACCTCACCATCCTGCGGCCGTCGGTCATCTTCGGCGCCGACGACCGCTTCACCAACCTGTTCGCCAAGCTGTCGCGGCTGTTCCCGGTGCTGCCGCTGGCCGGTGCCGGCGCGCGCTTCCAGCCGGTGTGGGTGGGTGATGTAGCGCAGGCCGTGGTCAACAGCCTGCTGCAGCGGCAAGGCCCGGGGCCGGGTTTGGGAATGATTGTCGAATGCGCTGGCCCGCAGGTGATGACGCTGCAGCAGATCGTGCAGCAGGTGGGTGCCATGGCCGGCTGCCGCCGCCCGGTGGTGCCGCTGCCCGAGGCTGTCGGCCTGCTGCAGGCGGCCGCCATGGGCCTGATGCCCGGCGAGCCGATGATGTCGCGCGACAACGTGCTGAGCATGCGCGTGCCCAACGTGGCCAGCGGCAAGCTGCCCGGCCTGCGTGACCTGGGCATCACGCCGCAGGGCCTGGAACTGCTGGCGCCGCACTTCCAGCCGGCGGACCCACGGGCGCACTGATCTGCCGCACGGCTGCCCCGCGATGAAAGCCTGGATCGTCGGCGGCGCGGTGCGCGACCGGCTGCTGGGCCGGCCGGTGAACGACCGCGACTGGGTGGTGGTGGGCAGCACGCCCGAGGCCATGGCCGCGGCCGGCTACACCCCAGTGGGGCGCGACTTCCCCGTCTTCCTGCACCCGCAGACGCACGAGGAACACGCGCTGGCGCGCACCGAACGCAAGAGCGGGCGCGGCTACCTCGGCTTCACGGTGCAGGCCTCGCCCGACGTGACGCTGGAAGACGACCTGGCCCGGCGCGACCTGACCATCAACGCCATCGCCGAAGACCCCGACACCGGCGCGCTGGTCGACCCCTTCAGCGGCCAGCGGGATCTGCAGCAACGGGTGCTGCGCCATGTCGGCCCGGCCTTCGTCGACGACCCGGTGCGCCTGCTGCGGCTGGCGCGGCTGGCGGCGCGGTTTGCCGACTTCAGCGTGGCGCCCGAGACCGAGGCCCTGCTGGCGCAGATGGTGGCCAGCGGCGAGGCCGACCACCTGGTGCCCGAACGGGTGTGGCAGGAGCTGTCACGCGGGCTGATGGAAGACCGGCCCGAGCGCATGTTCGACGTGCTGCGCCGCTGCGGCGCGCTGCGGGTGCTGCTGCCCGAGGTGGACCGCCTGTGGGGTGTGCCCCAGCCGCCCGAGCACCACCCCGAGGTGGACACCGGCCTGCATCTGATGCTGGTGCTGGGCCAGGCGGCCCGCCTGCAAGCACCGTTGCCGGTGCGCTACGCCTGCCTGGTGCATGACCTGGGCAAGGGCACCACGCCAGCGGACCAGTGGCCCCGCCACATCGGCCATGAACAGCGCAGCGTGGCGCTGGCCCGCCAGGTGGCGCAGCGCTGGAAGGTGCCCACCGACTGCGCCGCACTGGCCGAGGCGGTGGCGCGTGAGCACGGCAACATCCACCGCAGCGCCGGCTTCGGTGCCGACGCCGTGCTGCGCCTGCTGGAGCGCTGTGACGCCCTGCGCCGCCCGCAGCGGTTTGCCGACGCGCTGCTGGCCTGTGAATGCGATGCCCGCGGCCGCACCGGCCTGGAAGACCAGCCCTACCCGCAGCGCGCGCGGCTGGCCGCGGCCCTGGCTGCCGCGCTGGCGGCGCCGGTGCAGGCAGCAGCCGAAGCTGCCACCGCCGCCGGGCTGCAGGGTCCGGCCATCGGCGAGCGCATCCGCGCGGTGCGGGTGGCGGCCATCGCCGCCGCACTGGGCAGCGGCTGACCCGTCACGACCAGTGGATGGCCCAGGTCGTCAGCAGGCTCAGCAGCAGGGCTGAGGCCAGCGGCACCTGCACCTCGCGCCCGAAGATCCGCAACCGAAGGTCACCCGGCAGCCGGCCCAGGCCGATCTTGCGCATCCAGCCCGGCATGCCGCTGGCCAGCAGCAGCATGACGAAGAAGATCAGCAGCCAGCGCATCGGTCGGTCACAGCCGGTGCATCCGGTCGCCCTGGGTGAAGCCCAGCGGCACGAAACGCTCGCCCAGGCCGCGGCCCAGCGCAATCACCTTGAACAGCTCACCCATCTCATGCTCGTTGACCAGCTTCTGCGCGGCTGCGCGCTGGGCCAGCGTGGCCGGCTCCAGCAGGCCGATCAGGCCGCAGTTGATCAGGAACCGCGCCTGCGAGGTGTAGCCCAGCACGTCCAGCCCGGCGTCCTGCGCGGCCAGTGCGATGCCGGTGAAGTTGACATGCGCGGTGATGTCCTTGGCACCCACGTCGGCCAGCGGGTTGCCGTCGGCACGGTGGGCCTGGTGGCACATCAGCGTGCCGCCGTGGCGCTGCGGCAGGTAGTACTCGGCCTCGGGGAAGCCGTAGTCGATGAACAGCACCAGGCCCTGCTGCAGCACGCCGGCCAGGGTGGTGATGAAGGCCTCGGCCTGCGGGTGGATCTCGGTGGTGGTGCCCGGCACGACAGGGGCGTCCAGCGGCGGGCGCAGGTCGGTCGGGCGGTCGGCCCAGGCCAGCCCGCCTGCATGCCAGGCCACGCCGCGCTCGCACCACTGCTGGCCGTCGAAGTGCAGCAGTTGCACCGGCATCGCATCCAGCACCTCGTTGCCCAGCACCACACCGTGGAAGGCATCCGGCAGCGCATCCAGCCAGCGCACACGGGGGCCGAAGCGGGCCAGCCGGGCCTGCTGGCGCGCCCGCAGCACGCCCGACAGGTCGACGATGGCGTAATCGGTGATGGCATCGCCCAGCGCGTCCAGCAGCGAATCGGCCAGTGCGCCCGAGCCGGCGCCGAACTCCAGCACCGTGCCCCAGCCACCGGCGGCCAGCGCCTGGCCGACCTGTGCGGCCACCGCCCGGCCAAACAGCGGTGACAGCTCGGGCGCAGTGACGAAATCACTGCCCGATCCCGGCATGCTGCCGAACTTGCGGCTGCTGTTGGCGTAGTAGCCCAGGCCGGGCTGGTACAGCGCCAGCGCCATGAAGCGGTCGAACGACAGCCAGCCACCGTCTGCCGCGATGGCCTGTTGCACCACGGCCAGCAGGTCGCTGGCTACACTGCCGGGTTCGCTCGGATCGCGGCTGGTCTCATCGTGGGATCGGGCCATCGGGGCATTGTAGGAAGCATGGTTTCATCGCACCCCACCCCCCGGCCGGTGGCCCTGGTCACCGGCGCGGCCCGCCGCATCGGCCGCGCCATCACGCTGCACCTGGCCGCCCATGGCTGGGACGTGGTGCTGCACCACCGCGGCCCGGCGGCCGTTGTTGACGCCGAAACCGCCGCTGCCGACGCCCGCGCCCTGGGCGCCCAGGCCTGGCTGGTGGCGGCCGACTTGGCCGATGACGCCGCCTGCAATGCCCTGGTGCCCGCCGCCGTGGCGCAGGCCGGCCAGCTGGACGCGGTGGTGAACAACGCCTCGCTGTTCAGCTACGACGATGTGGCCAGCTTCAACGGGCCGAATGCCGAGCGGCACTTCCGCGCCAACACCACGCCGGCGGTGCTGCTGGCCCGCGCCCTGCATGCCCACCTGACCGGGCGCGGCGCGCAGGGCTGCGTGGTCAACCTGCTCGACCAGAAACTGGTCAACCCCAACCCCGACTACTTCAGCTACACCCTCAGCAAGGCCGCGCTGGCCGAGGCCACGGTGATGCTGGCCCAGGCGCTGGCGCCGGTGCTGCGGGTGTGCGGCATCTCGCCCGGCGTCACGCTGGTGTCGGGCCCGATGGACGAGGCCGAATTTGCCGCTGCGCACCGGCTCACGCCGCTGCAGCGCTCGTCCACGCCCGATGACATTGCCGGCGCAGTGCGCTTCCTGCTGGAAGCGCCCGCCATCACCGGCCACACCCTGCTGGTCGACGGCGGCCAGCACCTGCTGGGCCAGCCGCGCGACGTGCTGTTCCTGGCCCAGCAACAACTGGCTGCGGCCGCTTCGAAAGACTGACATGCAAAGCCTGCTCACCAACCCCAGCCTGATGGACTGCCGACGGCTCTATCTGCGCGACTACGAGGTCTGGATCAACATCGGCGTGCATGATTTCGAGAAAAAGGGCGAGCAACGGGTGAAGATCAACGTCGATCTTTACGTGCCGCTCGCACTGTCGACACCGCAGGCCGACAAGCT
>JBBAPL010000083.1:0-23020 GCA_040400895.1 Aquabacterium sp. | reverse complement strand
GCGATGGTGACTTCGAGATCCTGCGTTTGGCGGCCGAAGCCGCCGGCCGGCCGATGTCCCTGCTGCTGCTGCAGGTGGACAACGCGCCCGACCTGTGGCGCCGCACCCTCGACCAGATCCATGCCGCGCGCCGCGCGGGGCTGGACGTGACCGGCCAGGTCGGCGCCAAGAGCATCGGCGTGCTGTTCGGCCTGGAGACCAGCCGCAACCCGTTCGAGAACCACCCGGCCTTTGCGCCGCTGCTGCCGCTGGCCCCGCGCCAGCGCTACGAGCGCCTGCGCGACGACGCCGCGCTGCGCCAGCGCCTGGTCGACGAACGCCCCACCGACGCGCTGACGCGCTGGTTCGACGCCGCCTTCGCCCGCACCTTTGCGATGGCGCCGGTGCTGGATTACGAGCCCGCGGCCGAGCAGAGCCTGGCCGCCCGCGCGGCCCGCACCGGCACATCGGCCTGGGCACTGGCCCTGGAGACGCTGCTGGCGCATGAAGGCAAGGGCATGCTGCTGCACCCCTTCGAGAACTACACCGGGGGCGACCTCGGCGTGGTCGAGCAGATGCTGGCCGACCCGGCCACGGTGATGGGCCTGGGCGACGCCGGCGCCCATGTGGGCCTGATCTGCGACGGCGCCGGGCCCACCTTCCTGCTCAAGCACTGGGCGCGCGACCGCACCCGCGGCCCCAAGCTGCCGCTGGAACTGCTGGTGAAAAAGCAGACGCAAGACACCGCGGCGGTGTACGGCCTGACCGACCGCGGCACGCTGGCGCCGGGCCTGCGGGCCGACATCAACGTGATCGACTTCGACGCGCTCGACCTGCTGCCGCCCGAGGTGGCCTACGACCTGCCCACCGGCGGGCGGCGCCTGCTGCAGCGCGCCCGTGGCTACCGCCACACCTTCGTGGCCGGCACCGAGGTGCTGCGCGACGACGAGCTGACCGGCCACACGCCGGGCCGGCTGATCCGGTCTTAGGCAGCCGCCTGGCTCACTGCTTCGGCCCTTCGCCCAGGCGGCGGCCCAGGCCGATGGCATAGGGCGCGGCACGCGCACTCAGCATTGGGTCGGCCGACGGCTCGACGCCCTTGGGCAGCACGATCGGGTTGTAGGTGATGGTCAGGCAGGGGCCGGTGGCGTCGGCTGCCACCGACTGGATCACCAGCCGGCCCAGCGTCACCTTCTTGCGGTCGTCGGGCAGCGGCGTCACCGCGCTGTCGATCCTGTCGCCGGGCTGGGCCAGTTGCAGGTTGAAATCGAAGGCCACGCCGCCGGCGGCCACGCGCTGGCGCAGGTCGTCGAACAGGAAGTCGCTGCCCTTGGCCTTGGCCTCGTCATCGGTCAGGCCCTGGGTGCCGCCCACCGGCTCGAAGATCCACTTGCCGAACTGCTTCTTGCCGCTGCCGTCGACAAAGGCGAAGGCGTTCACGCCCCAGTAATTGACCTTGCCGAAGCTGGCCGGCACCGGCTGGCTGGCGAAATGCCTGCCCTGCAGCAGCACATCGGGGTTGGCGTCGGCAAAGGCCTTCACCTTCTCCGGGTTGGGGCGCTTGGTCTCGGGGTCGGGGATCAAGGATTCCAGCCGGCCCAGGAACTGCTCGGGCGTGGCCGCGCCGAACACCGGCGCCGAGATGTTGCCCATCTGCCAGGTCTCGCCGCCGGGCAGGTTGAACTGCAGCGCCATGTTGCGCTGGCTGCGGGCGTTGTCGGCCGCCTTGGGGCTGGCACCGCCCACCGAGAAGCGCACCACCACCGGCACCGGCTGGCCGCTGAAGGCTGACGCGGTGGACAGCGCCCGACCGTCGGCGCTGCCGACGAATTCGCCGGTGGCGCAGATGCCCTTGGCGCCGGATCGGCGGAAGCCGTCGAACTTGCCGAAGGCACGCTCGAAGGTGTCGAGGAACCGGTTGGGGTCGACCTGGGCACTGGCGGGCGCCATGCCCAACAGGGCCGCGGCGCCGGCCAGGGCGGCGAGCAGATGGCGCGGCGTGGCGCGGGTGGTGGTGGTCAGGGTGTGCAGCATGGGCGGGTCCGTTGCGTTGGTTGGCGGCAGGCAGCGCTGCCGGTGGTGGGGGTACGCAGCAGTCGTCGCTTTGGATGTGCCAGTCCTTACACCCTGCAGTGGCAGGGCCATCCCAACAGCCCGTGCGCGCTGGCGCAAGATGGAGCGCAGTCCGCATGCTGATCACGGCTTCGGCAGCATGCCGCCTGTGAAGAATCGTGGTGCATGTGCAGCCTGCCAGGCAGAGGAGCGCCGGATGTCGACCAGCCCGATTCCCCAGACCCCCCCGATCCCCGAGGTGTCGGACGAAGGCAGCGCCGCTGCTGGCCAGCGCTTCCGCCATTCGCTGCGGCGCTACCTGCTGCCGGTGGGGCTGTGCGATGCGCCCTGCGGTGATGTCTTCATGGACCATACCCTGCTGCAACGCAACAAGCAGACGCTGAAGCGCTGGATGCCGCACTACGCACGGGTGCACACGGTGCTGGCGGCCGGCCTGCTGGGCGTCTGCACGGGCGCCAATGCGGCCCAGGCACCGGGCTGGCTGCTGGTGGCGGCGGCCGTGCCCACCGTGGGTGCGATGGTGCTGGCCGTGGTGTTCGGCAGCATCGCCCTGGTGCTGCGCCTGGACAACGACTGACCGCCGCCCGGGCGGGCGGCGTCAGGCCACGGGCCGGGTCAGGGCCGCGCCAGGGCGCGTGCCAGCGCCGGGCGGGCGTGGCAGGCATCAGCCCAGCGCTGCACGTGGGTGTGGGCGCTGTAGTCGAAGCCGATGTTCTTCATCAGGTGCATCACACCGGCCACGTTCAGATCCGCCACGGTGAAGTGGTCGCCCAGCAGGTAAGGCCGCTGCGCCAGCGCGGCGTCCAGCACCCGCAGCGGGCGCTGCAGGCCCTTGGTGGCGCCTTCGGTCACCTTGGGGTTGCGCTTCTCTTCGGGGGTGAACAGCTTCTGCACCACGATCTGCATCTGCAGCGGCTCGATCTCGCTGATGCCCCACACGCTCCACTGCCAGGCGCGGGCTTCGTCGGCCGGGTTGGCCGGGTACAGCGCGCCGCCGTGGTGCTTGGCCAGGTACAGATTGATGGCCATCGACTCGAACAGCGTCAGGTCGCCGTCCACCAGCGCCGGGATGCGGCCGTTGGGGTTGACGGCCAGATACCCGGCCGCCTTGGAGTCGGGCCCGTAGGTGGTGGGCACGTGGGTGAAGGCGATGCCGGTTTCCTCGATGCCCCACAGGGCGCGCAATGCGCGTGAGGCCGAGGTGCCGTACAGGGTGGGTTGGGCCATGGTGGTGTCTCCGTTGTGGTGTGCAATCAGGCCGCCACGGCCACGCCGCCGCGCACCAGCCGGCCCGGCAGCGCGCCGGTGGGCTCGCCATCGCGGTAGGTGACAGTGCCGGAGACGATGGTGGCCACATAGCCGCTGGCGCGCTGGTGCATGCGGCGCCCGCCCGCCGGCAGGTCATGCACGACGGTGGGCACATGCACCTGCAGCCGCGCCAGGTCGATCAGGTTGATGTCGGCCTTGGCGCCGGGCACCAGGCGGCCGCGGTCGGCCAAGCCGGCCAGGTTGGCCGGCACGCTGGTGAGCGCGGCCACCGCCTGCGGCAGCGCGATGCGGTCGGATTCAGCGGCATCACGCGCCCAACGGGCCAGGTAGCTGGTGGGGAAGCTGGCGTCGCAGATCATCCCGTAGTGGGCGCCGCCGTCGGCCAGGCCCACCACTGCCTGCGGGTGGCCCAGCATGGTGCGCACCGCATCCAGGTTGCCGTCGCGGTAGTTGGCGCCCGGCTGGTAGAACATCGCGCGGCCGTCGTCGGCCAGCAGCAGGTCGTAGGTGAATGCCTCGATCGACTGGCCGGCGGCGTCGGCCAGGCGGTCCAGGCGCTGCGACAGGTCGGGCTCGTAGTCGGCGTCCGACCCCCAGGCGTAGGAATACTGGAAGCTCTTGACCGTCTTCAGGTTGACCGGGTTGGTGTCCTCGGGCTGCTCGGTCAGCAGGCGCGCGCGCATCGCCGGGTCGCGCAGGCGCGCCACCCGCTCGGCCAGCGGCAGGTGGGCGATGGCCTTGTAGCTGGGGTGGTAGGCGAAGGCATGGAAGCTCAGGTCCAGGCCGTAGAACATGCCGACCGGGCGTGGCGCCACCTGGGCACGCATCGGCAGGCCGTCGGCGGCGGCCTGGCTCAGCGCGTGCAGGCTCTTGCGCCAGGCGTCGCGGTCGCCGGTGGGCATCTGGATCAGCGTGTACGACAGCGGCCGGCCGCTGCGCTCGGCCAGGCGGCGCATCAGGGCGAATTCGTCGTCGGCATCGCCCATCGGCGCCGGGATCAGCTGGAACACGCCGCAGCCGGCGTCCTTCAGGCCGTCGGCCAGCGCGCCCAGTTCGTCTTCGTCCGAATGCAGGCTGGGCGCCAGCGCGCCAGCCTTGGTGCGGTGCATCAGGTTGCGCGAGGTGGTGACACCCAGCGCCCCGGCGGCCATCGCCTGGGCGGTGAGGCGGCGCATGGCGGCCAGGTCGTCGGCGGTGGGCTCGCCGCCCGCGGCGCGTGCACCCATCACGTACACCCGCAGCGCCGAGTGCGGCAGTTGCGCCGCCACGTCGACGTCGAACTGGCGTGCGGCCAGCGCGTCCAGGTATTCGGGGAAGGTTTCCCAGTTCCAGGGCAGGCCGGCGGTCATCACCACCTCGGGCACGTCTTCCACGCCTTCCATCACCTGCACCAGCAGGCTGCGCTCGTCCGGGCGGCAGGGTGCGAACCCGACGCCGCAGTTGCCCATCACCACCGAGGTGACGCCATGGCCCGACGACGGCTGCAGCCGCTGCGACCAGGTGGCCTGGCCGTCGTAGTGGGTGTGCACGTCGACAAAGCCGGGCGTGACCAGCAGGCCGCGGGCGTCGATCTCTTCCACCGCCGTGCCGGCCACTGAGCCGATGGCGGCGATGCGGCCGTCTTTGACCGCCACGTCGGCCACGCGGGCGGGCGAGCCCAGGCCGTCGTGCACCGTGCCGCCGCGCAGGATCAGGTCGAAATCAGCCATGGGTGTCTCCTTGGGGGTGAAGGTCATTCGGTGACGAAGTTTTTCCAGGTGCTGGCCACGTAGCCGATGAAGGCGGGGCCGAGGCCTTCCTTCTCCAGCCAGGCGCGGGTGACCGGCCGTTCCACGCATTGGAAGGCGGGGTCGGCCAGCGCGCGGGTGGCGAAGTCATGGTGCAGCATCGCGCCGCGGCCGATCAGCACGAAGTCGGCGCCATGCTCCAGGCAGCGCTGGGCGGTGGCGGTGTCCATGATCTTGCCGGCCACGCCCAGGCGGGTGGCGCCCCGGGGCAGCGCGGCAAAGTGGTCGATCAGCGGCCGGTCGGCATAGGCCGCATCGATCGGCGGCTTGAAGCAGTCCCACAGCGACATGTCGAGGTAGTCCAGCTTGCCATCGGCCAGCACCTGGGTGGCCAGCGCCAGCGATTCGGGCATGGTGATGCCGAAGCGCTCTGGCGACAGCCGCAGCCCCAGCTGGAAGGCCGGCCCGGTGCGCGCACGCACGCCGTCGATGATGCTGTGCAGCACCCGGCAGCGGTTGGCGAAGCTGCCGCCGAACTGATCACTGCGCTGGTTGTGTTCGCCATCGAGGAACTGCGCCAGCAGGTAACCGTGGGCGCCGTGCAGTTCCACGCCGTGGAAGCCGGCGCGCTCGGCGCGCACCGCCGCGGTGATGAAGTCTTCGATCAGCTGTTCCACCTCGGGGGTGGTCAGCGCACGGGCGCCGGTCTCGGCGTCGTCCCAGGGGCAGACCGGCTGCTCGCCCGTCAGCTTGGGGTCGGACCGGCGGCCGGAATGCTGGATCTGCAGCGACGAGCCGCCGCCCCCCGCGTGGATGCCGTCGGCCAGGCGCTGCAGGCCGGGCAAGTGGGCGTCGGACCACACGCCCAGCTGGCCGGGGAAGCCCTGGCCGCCGCGCTGCACATGGGCAGCGCAGGTCATGGTGAGGGCGAAGCCGCCGCGGGCGCGCATCGTCAGCCAGTGGTATTCGGCGTCGGCCAGCGTGCCGTCGGCGTTGCTCTGCCAGTTGGTCAGCGGCGCCAACATGAAGCGGTTGGCCATGGCCGGGCCGCGGGGGAAGGGGAGTGCGTCGCTCAGGCGGGGGGTGGTGTCGGACATGGTGCGCGGAAGGGGGATGTCAGGTGTTGGAGCCGAAGGTGGACGGTTGCACGCCCGGGGCGCTGGCGCGGCGCTTGTCCAGCCACCAGCCTGCGGCCGGCGGCACCAGCTGGAACTGCGGATCGGCGCCCAGCTTCTGCGCCGCGTCCAGGGGCCAGTTGGGGTTGTAGAGCAGTTCACGCGCCAGTGCCACCAGATCGGCCTGGCCTTGCTGCAGGATGGACTCGGCCTGCTGCGCATGCACGATCAGGCCCACGGCCATGGTGGCGATGCCCGCCTCCTGGCGCAGCTGTGCGGCATAGGGCACCTGGTAGCCCAGGCCCGGGGGTGCGTTGGGCACCGGCCCGGCCAGCATGCCGCCGCCGGAGCAGTCGACCACGTCCACGCCGCAGGCCTTCAGCTCCCGCGCCAGTCCCACGCTGGCGGCCGGGTCCCAGCCGGTGCCGTCGTCGACCGACAGGCGCATGAACAGTGGCTTGTGCGCCGGCCAGGCGGCGCGCGCGGCTTCCGCCACTTCCAGCGCAAAGCGCATGCGGTTGGCGGGGCTGCCGCCGTAGTCGTCGGTGCGCTGGTTGGACTGCGGATTCAGGAACTGGTGGACCAGGAAGCCGTGCGCGCCGTGCAGTTCCACCACGTCGAAGCCGGCGGCATCGGCGCGGGCGGTGGCGCGGCCGAAGGCCTGCACCACGTCGGCGATCTCGGCGCGGCTCAGCGCACGCGGCACCGGTGTGCGTGCGTCGGGGGCGATCGCGCTGGGGGCCACCAGCTCCCAGCGGTCCCAGTCAGGCACCTGGGCGGTCTCGGGCGTCAGCGGACGGCTGCCTTCCCAGGGCCGGCCGGTGCGACTCTTGCGGCCCGAGTGGCCGAGCTGGATGCCCACTTTGGCACCGCAGGCACGGGTGAAGTCGGCGATGCGCTTGAGGCCCGGGATGAAGGCGTCGTCCCACAGCCCCAGGTCGCCCACCGTGCCGCAGCCGCGGCGCTCGACCTTGGTCGACTCGACGATGAACAGCCCGGCGCCGCCGGCGGCATAGCGGCCAGCGTTCATCAAGTGCCAGTCGGTGACAAAGCCGCGTTCACCGGCGTACTGGTGCATCGGCGCCACCACCACCCGGTTCTTCAGCACCAGGTCACGCAGGGTCAGCGGGGTGAACAGCAAGGGTGTGGTCATGCTGCGGCACTCTAGCCCCGGTGGCGGGGCGGGCGGTGTCGCCTGGCGGTCAGTGGGTCGTGATGGTGGGTGCGGGCGCTTGGCGGTCGGGGTGCCCGGACCCGGCGGCTGACGTTCGACGATTTGCGAGCGCAAGGCCGCATGCACAGCCGCTGGCCCGCCGCGATCCTGCGGCCGCGCGCCATCGCCACCCGGCGTGCGCAGTTCAGCCCGTGACGATGCCGTTGGCCGTGAGCCGCAGGATCCGGTCTGCCCGCGCTGCCGCGGCGGCGGAATGGGTGACGAGCAGACAGGCGGCGCCTTCGCTGCGCACCTGGGACACCAGCACGTCGAGCATGCGCTCGGCGGTGGTGGGGTCGAGGTTGCCGGTGGGTTCGTCGGCCAGGATCAGCGCCGGCCGGTGCACCAATGCCCGGGCCAGCGCCACCCGCTGCAACTGCCCGCCTGACAGCTGCGCCGGGCTGCGCCCGCCCAGGCCGCCCAGGCCCACAGCTGTCAACAGGGCCTGCACCCGCGCCTCATCCGGCCGGCCCAGCAGCAGCAGCGGCAGGGCCACGTTCTCGGCCACGTTCAGGTGCGGCAGCAGGTGGAAGGCCTGAAAGACGAAGCCCAGGTGCTCGCGCCGCAGCCGGGCACGGTCGGGCTCGGCCAGGCCGCGCACGGCCTGGCCCGCCAGCAGGATCTGCCCGGCGTCGGCCTCGTCCAGCCCGGCGATGCAGTTCAGCAGCGTGCTCTTGCCCACGCCCGATTCGCCCAGCAGCGCGACGAACTCACCGGCTGCCAGCGTCAGGTCGACACCCTGGAACACCGGCGTGTCGGCATAGCGCCGCGCCAGGCCGGTGATCTGCAGCGCTGCGGTCACCGGGGTGCCTCGACCAGCGCAGCCAGCGCGGCCAGGCCCCGCGCGGTGGCGTCGGGTGCGTCGCAGGCCACCACGGTGCGGGCCATGCTGCGCAGCCAGGTCAGCTGGCGCTTGGCCAGCTGGCGGGTGGCGGCGGTGCCCTGCGCGCGCAGGCCGTCCCAGGCGGGCGTGCCGGGTGCCAGGCTGTCGCCCGAAGCGTCCAGTGCCGCCCAGGCCTGGCGGTAGCCCACGCAGCGCATCGCGGGCAGGTCGGGGTGCAGATCGCCGCGGGCGCGCAGGCGGCGTACCTCGTCGACCAGGCCGGCGTCCAGCATGGCGTCGAAGCGCTGGGCAATGCGGCCATGCAGCCACGCGCGGTCGGTGGGCTCCAGCGCCAGCAGCGGCAGGGCCAAGCCCGGCGTGCGCCCGCTGCCGTGGAAGGCCGAGATCGGTCGGCCGGTGAGCTGCCACACCTCCAGCGCCCGCTGGATGCGCTGGGCATCGCCTGGCGGCAGGCGTGCGGCGGTGGTGGGGTCCACTTGCGCCAGCTCGGCATGCAGGGCCGGCCAGCCCTCTGCCAGGGCGCGGGTGTCGAGCGCGGCACGCACGGCGGCATCGGCCGGCGGCATGGCGTCCAGGCCGTCGGCCAGGGCTTTAAAATACAGCATGGTGCCGCCCACCAGCAGAGCGGTGTGGCCGCGGGCCTGGATGTCGGCCACCAGCCGGGTGGCGTCGGCCACGAACTGCGCGGCTGAATACGCGGTCGTGGGCTCGGTGGTGTCGACCAGGTGGTGCGGCACGGCGGCCAACTCGGCCGCGCTGGGCTTGGCGGTGCCGATGTCCATGCCGCGGTAGACCAGGGCCGAGTCGACGCTGATGATCTCCACCGGCCAGCGCTGCGCGGCGGCCAGCGCCAGCGCGCTCTTGCCGCTGGCGGTGGGGCCGGCGATGGCGATGGCGCGGGGCGGCATCATGTGGCCTGCATCATTGGGCATGCGTCATTGGGCCTGCAGTTGGTCGCCGTGCCGGCGCACCAGCGTCCAGGCCACGGCCGCCGTGGCCAGCGCCGCAGCCGCCATGCCCAGCGCAAACGCCTGCACCGTGCCCGCCGCACCGGCCACCCCGGGCGCCAGGGCCCGGCCCAGCCACCCGCCGATGCCGAAGGCCACGACCGACATCGCAAAGCCGGCCAGCGCCGACACCAGCCCCGCCGCCTTGGGGAAGGGGCCGACCACGCCGGCCTGGCCGCAGGGCATGTGCACGCCGTGGCCCAGTGCATACAGCCACACCGGCGCCATCACCGCCAGCGCCGACGGGGCGGGGTTGCGCGCCAGCAGCACCAGCGCCACAACCGCCGCCAGGGTGATCCAGGCCGCCCGGCCCACCGACCCCGCCAGCCCCAGCCGCGGGATCCAGCGGCGGCACAGCAGCGTGCCGGCGATGTAGGCCATGGCGCAGGTGCTCATCACCGCGCCGGCCGGCAGCGGCTGCAGGCCCAGCGCGCCGATCAGCACGAAGCCCGACCCGGCCAGGAAGATGAACAGCCCGCCGTAGGTGCAGGCCACCAGCGCCGCCCAGGCCCGGAACCCCGGGTGCCGCAGCGTGGCGCCGATCTGCCGCAGCAGCGGCCCGGGCTGTGTGGCCTCGGGCCGGCGGTGGCGTGCGGTCTCGGGCAGCTTCAGCGCGATGAACAGCCCGGTGGCGGCGCCCACCACCGCCATGGCCACCACCGATGCACGCCAGCCGAAGGCCGCGACGAGGCCACCGCCGGCCAACGGGCTGACGATGGCCAGCGCGCCCAGCCCGGTCAGCGCCCGCGCCATCACCATGCCGCCTTCCTGGGGCTCGTACAGGTCGCGCACCATCGCCCGGCCGCACACCACCACGGCCGACATCGCCGCGCCCTGCAGCACCCGGCCCAGCACCACCGTGGCCACGCTGCCGGCCAGTGCCGCGCCCACACTGGCCAGGGTGTAGAGCGCCAGCCCCAGCAGCAGCACCGGCCGGCGGCCGAAGCGGTCGGCCAGCGGGCCCCACACCAGCTGGGTCAGGCCGAAGGCCAGGATCAGGGCCGACATGGTCAGCTGCACCGGCGCCATCGGCGATTGCAGATCGGCCGCCAGCGCGGGCAGGGCGGGCAGCATCAGGTCGGTGGTGACGGGCTGCAGGCCCATCAGCAACGCCAGCACGCCCGCGGCAAACCCATGGCCCAGCGGCGGCGCCGGCCTGGCCAGCACGCCGGCGGTGTCTGCCGCAGTCATCAGAATCGTTCGTCAGGCCGCAGATAGCGCCACTGCCCGGGCGGCAGCTTGCCCAGCACCACACTGCCGATGCGCACCCGCTTCAGCCCGGTGACGTCCAGGCCCACCAGCTCGCACATGCGGCGGATCTGTCGCTTGCGGCCTTCACGCAGCACGAAGCGCAGTTGGTCTTCATTGGCCCAGCTCACCCGGGCGGGCTTCAGGCGCCGGCCGTCCAGTTCCAGCCCGTTGTGCAGGGTGCGCATGGCCTGGCCGCTCAGCCAGGGCTCGCCCTCGGGCACCGCACGCAGCGGCCGCACCCGCACGAGGTATTCCTTTTCCACCGGGCTGTCTTCGCCGACAAGCGTCTTGGCGACGCGGCCGTCCTGCGTCAGCACCAGCAAGCCGGTGGAATCGATGTCCAGCCGGCCGGCCGGCGCCAGGCTGCGCAGGTGGCCGTGGTGGAACTTCAGTGGCGTCTTGTCCTCGTCCCAGCGGTTGGCCGCCGTCACCAGCACCACGGCCGGCTGGTAGCCGTCTTCGGCCTGGCCCGACACATAGCCGATCGGCTTGTTCAGCAGCACGGTGACACGCTGCGCTTGCTGGGTGCGTGCCAGCGGGTCGATGTCGATGCGCACGTCGGGTGCCACGCGCTGGCCCAGCACCGCCACCAGGCCGTTGACCCGTACCCAGCCGGCCTCGATCCACTCATCGGCCTCGCGGCGTGATGCGAGGCTGCGCTCGGCCATCACCTTCGACAGGCGCACGCCGTCGCCCTGCGGCGCGTCGGGCCCGGATTGCTGTTCACTCATTCGTCGATTGGACCACGCCACAATCCAGGCCATGCCCACACATCCAGACCGCCTGATCCCGCTGCAAGGCGTCAGCAACTTCCGTGACCTCGGCGGCTATGCCGGCGAAGGTGGCCGCCCGCTGCGCTGGCGCCAGATCTTCCGCAGCGACCACTTCGGCGCCCTGACCGACGCTGACCGGGCGCGGCTGGCGGCGCTGGGCATCGGCCGCAGCTTCGACTTCCGCGGCGTGGCCGAACGCGCCGCCACGCCCTACACCCTGCCCGGCGCGGTGCAGCACCCGCTGTCGATCGAGCCGACCGTGGTGCAGCGCCTGCAGGCACTGGCGGAGGCCGGCAGCCAGGTGACGGTGCCGGTGGTGCAGGACCTGATGGCCGAGCTGTACCGCGCCTTGGTGCTGGACCAGTCCCACCGCTTCGCCGAACTGTTCGCCCATCTGCTGGACGCCGACGCGCCCGTGGTCTTCCACTGCACGGCGGGCAAAGACCGCACCGGCGTGGCCGCCGCGCTGATCCTGCTGGCACTCGGCGTGCCGCGTGCGGTGGTGCGGCAGGACTATCTGCTGACCAACCAGCACTACCGGCACCCCGCGCTGCCGCAGACCGAGACGCCCATCGAGGTGCTGAAGGTGCTGTGGCGGGTGGACGACAGCTTCCTGGACGCCGCGCTGCAGTCCATCGACGCCCAGCCGGGTGGCCTGGACGCCTACCTGGGGCAGCGCCTGGGCCTGGGCCCGGCTGCGCTGGCCGCGCTGCGCGCGCGCTACCTGCAACCGGCTTGACCGGCGGCAGCGCCGGGGCCCCGGCGCCTGGTGCTGTCGCGGTCAGCGCCCGCGCAGGAACAGGTTGTCGAGTTCGCGCAGCGTCACCTGGCGCCACGTGGGGCGGCCGTGGTTGCACTGGTCGGCCCGGTCGGTGCGCTCCATGTCGCGCAGCAGCGCGTTCATCTCCGGCAGGGTGAGCTGCCGGTTGGCCCGCACGGCGCCGTGGCAGGCCATGGTGGCCAGCAGGTCGTCGCGCGCACGCTGCACCAGCCGGGTGGCTTCCACCTCGCCCAGTTCGGCCAGCACTGCGCGCGCCAGGGCCACCGGGTCGGCGTCGGGCAGGGCGGCCGGGCGGGCGCGCACCGCCAGCACACCGGGTGACAGCGGTGCCACGTCCAGGCCCAGCGCAGACAGCGCGTCGGCACTGGCGTCGGCGGTGGCCAGCTCGGTGGGGGTGGCGGCGAACGTGGCGGGGATCAGCAGCGGCTGGCTGGCCAGCGGCTGACCGGTGGCATCGCCCTGGGCGGCCTTGAGGCGCTCGTAGACGATGCGTTCATGGGCGGCATGCATGTCCACCACCACCAGGCCCAGGCTGTTCTCGGCCAGGATGTAGGCGCCCCCCAGCTGCGCCAGGGCCCGGCCCAGGGGCCAGGCGTCGGCGGCGGGCAGCGTCGGGTGGGGTGGGCTGGCCGGGGCGTGGGCGGCCGGCGCCGGCCAGCGCGGTGCCGGGTCCTGCGCATACAGCACGGCCAGGTCCTGCAGGCCCAGGCGGGTCTGCCCGCCGGCCACGGCAGGCGCCCAGGCGGGGGGCGCGGCCGTGGCAGTGGCCGTGCCGCCTGCAAAGTCGTTCGGCAGGTCGGCCCAGGCCGCTTGCAGCGGTGCGGCCGGGTCGGTGGGCGCGTCCCCCGGCGCTGCCACGGCCGGCGCGCGTGACAGCGCCAGCGCGGCTTCCACCGCATGTCGCACGGCCTGGTGCACTTCGCGCCCGTCGCGGAAGCGCACCTCGATCTTGGTGGGGTGCACGTTCACGTCCACCCGCAGCGGGTCGATGCTGACGAACAGCACCCAGCTGGGCTGGCGGTTGCCGTGCAGCACGTCTTCATAGGCCGCGCGGGCGCCGTGGCCGATCAGCCGGTCGCGCACATAGCGGCCGTTGACATAGGCGTACTGCTGGTCGCTGCGGCTGCGCGCGGCGTCGGGCAGGCCGGTGCGGCCCTGCACCCGCACGGCACCCACGGTCACGTCCAGCGGGCGGCTCTGGCCGATGAAGTCGGTGCCCAGCACGTCGGCAATGCGCTGGTCGATGGCCAGGGCCGGCGTGGCAGCTGCGGCGCGGCGCCACTGGGCGACCAGCTTGCCTTCATGCCAGACCGCGAAGCCCACGTCGGGCCGCACCAGGGCATGGCGGCGCACGGCTTCCAGGCAGTGCGCCAGTTCGGTGGCGTCGGTCTTCAGGAACTTGCGGCGTGCCGGCGTGGCAAAGAACAGCTCACGCACTTCCACGCTGGTGCCGGTGGCGCGGGCGGCGGGCTGCAACTCGCCGCTGAGGGCATCCAGCCGGCTGGCGTGGGCGGCGTCGGCGGTGCGGCTGGCCAGGCTGAGGTCGGCAATCGACGCGATGGCCGCCAGCGCCTCACCGCGAAAGCCCATGGTGCCCACGGCCTCCAGGTCGACGAGGCTGGCGATCTTGCTGGTGGCGTGGCGCTGCACGGCCAGCACCAACTGGTCGGCGGGGATGCCGGCGCCGTCGTCCTCGACCACGATGCTGCGCACGCCGCCTGCCATCAGTCGCACGGTGACCTGGCTGGCGCCGGCGTCCAGCGCGTTGTCGACCAGTTCACGCACCACCGAGGCGGGCCGCTCCACCACCTCGCCCGCGGCGATCTGGCTGATCAGTGCATCCGGCAGGGGCTGGATGCGGCGCGGGGGCGTGGCCAAAGTCATCTGGCCGATTATCCCGGGCGGGCTGGTTGTCACCCCAGCCCCGGATAATCCCGCCCCATGGACGCCATCATGACCCTGGTCGACTTCATCCTGCATGTCGACCGCCACCTGAAAGAGTTTGTGGACGCCCATGGCGGCTGGGTCTATGCGCTGCTGTTCCTGATCATCTTCGTCGAGACCGGGCTGGTGGTGATGCCGTTCCTGCCGGGCGATTCGCTGCTGTTCGTGGTGGGTGCGCTGGCCGGTGCCGGGCTGATGAACTACCCGTTGGTGATGGCGCTGCTGCTGGTGGCCGCGGTGGCGGGTGACCAGGTCAACTACAGCATCGGCCGTTACTTCGGCCCGAAGGTGTTTGCCTGGCCGGATTCACGCTGGTTCAACCGCCGCGCCTTCGAGCAGGCCCATGCGTTCTACGAGAAGTACGGCGGCATCACCTTGGTGCTGGCGCGCTTCATGCCGTTCGTGCGCACCTTCGTGCCCTTCGTGGCGGGCGTGGCCGAGATGAGCCGCGGCAAGTTCAGCTTCTACAACATCACCGGCGGCGTGCTGTGGGTGGTGGGCCTGGTGACGGCCGGCTACGTGTTTGGCAACGTGCCCTGGGTGCAGGCCAATCTCAGCAAGATCATCTGGGCGATGATCATCATCCCCGGCGTGATCGCGCTGTTCGGGGCGTGGAAGGCGCGGCAGGCCGCGGCAGCCTGATCTGCCGGCGGGCTGCCGCCGTCCCGGTCAGGTGGTGTGGGCGGGCATGTCGTCGAGCAGGTCGGCCAGCTCGTCGGCATGCTCCTCTTCGACCGCCAGGATCTGCTTGAGCAGGTTGCTGGTGGTCGGGTCCTGGTCGCCCAGGTAACTGATCATGTCGCGGTAACTGTCGATGGCGATGCGTTCTGCCACCAGGTTCTCCCGGATCATGTGCGCCAGTGAGTCGCCAGCCACGTACTCGGCATGGCTGCGCTTGCTCAGGTGGTCGGGCGAGAAGTCGGGTTCTCCGCCCAGTTGCACGATGCGCTCGGCCAGCAGGTCGGCGTGGCCCTGCTCTTCGTTGGAGTGCACCAGGAATTCGGCGCCCACGCTCTTGCTGTGGATGCCGCTGGCCATGAAGTGGTGTCGGCGGTAGCGCAGCACGCAGACGATCTCGGTCGCCAGGGCCTCGTTCAGCAGCTTGAGCACCTGGCTGCGGTCGGCGCTGTAGCCGGCGGTCACGGCGCCGCGCTCGATGTGTTCGCGTGCCTGGCGGCGCAGGGTGGTCACATCGGTCAGTTTGGCGTGGTGGCTCATGGCTTGATCCTGATGTCGTTCTTGACGCTGACCGTGCCTTCGGCATTGCGGGCCACCTGGCTGGCCTGGTCGATCTGGCGCTGCGTGTCGACCATGCCGCTGAGCTGGACCTCACCCTGCACCGTGGCCACGCTGATGTCCAGGCTCTTGATGTCGGGGTCGGCCAGCAAGGCGGTCTTGACGCGGGTGGTGACCACCGTGTCATCCACCCGCGCGCCCACCGTCGGGGCAGGCGTTGCCGGTATGGCCTCGGGCGCCTTGCTGCAGCCGACCAGCAAGGCGGTGCTCAGAGCCGCCAGGGCGGCACCTGACAGCAGGCGGGAATGTCGTGACTTCATGCGGTGGACTCCAGTGGGTGACGATGAAAAACAGGTTGCAGTGGCCTGCCTGTGGCGCCAGCGGGCCCAGTCGCAGCAGGGATAGCACCATGGCGACGCGTCCGGCGGACAGTAGGCGGCCCGCCCTGTCCCGTCTGTGCGCTGGCAGACGCCAGGGCCGCACAATGGCTGCTTCAAATCAACTGGAGACGGCGGCATGGCGTTCGATTTCAAGGGCAAGCGCGTGGTGGTGGCCGGCGGCAGCCGCGGCATCGGCCGGGCCATCGCGGTGGGCTTTGCCGCCGCGGGCGCGCAGGTGTCGATCTGCGCACGGGGCGCCGACGCGCTGGCCAGCGCCCGGGCCGAGATCGCGCAGCACGGGAACGGGGCCCACGCCGCGTCCTGCAACCTGGCCGACGCCGGCGAGGTGGCGCGCTATGTGGCCGAGGCGCAAGCTGCACTCGGCGGCATCGACGTGCTGGTCAACAACGCATCCGGCTTTGGCATGGGCGACGACGAGGCCGGTTGGAACGCCAGCCTGCAGGTCGACGTGATGGCGATGGTGCGTGCGTCGCACGCCGCGCTGCCTGCCCTGCTGGCAGCGGCCGCCGGCGGCAGCTGCATCGTGCACCTCGCGTCGATTTCGGGCCTCCGGCCGTCGGCACGCTCGGCCGCCTACGCGGCGGCCAAGGCGGCGATGATCAGCTACACCGGCAGCCAGGCCGCGATGCTGGCACGCCAGGGCGTGCGGGTGAACGCCATCGCGCCGGGGTCGATCGAGTTCCCCGGCGGCGTCTGGGACCAGCGCCGGCTGGCCGGCGATCCGCTGTACGAGCGCACCTTCAAGTCGATCCCGTTCGGCCGCATGGGCACGGCCGAAGAGATTGCCGAGGTGGCGCTGTTCCTGGCTTCGCCGCATGCGCGGTGGATCACCGGGCAGACCATCGCTGTCGACGGCGGACAGCTGCTCGGGGTTTGAGCAGGCCTGCCCCAGTGGTGGATCAGGTGGTCTGCCGGTGCACGATCTGCGCTTGCACGTCGCGCAACCGGTCCTTGCCGAAGTCGACGTCGCCGTCCACGAAGAAGGTGGGTGATCCAAAGGCGCCACGTTCCTCAGCTGGCTGGGTGTCGGCCAGCGAGAACAGCCCGCCCAGCAGCACAGGCAGATCGGTGAGGTGCGCGCCCGTGCGCGCCTCGATGGCCGGGATCACCTTGCGGCAGAAGTAGGCATGGGGGCTGCCGAAATCAAAGAGAAACGCGAATCGTCGACGGCGTTCGCCTCCTGCGCGTGCCCGGCAAGTCGGCGCCGGCCGGAAGACAGGCGTCTGCGGTGTGTGCCGCGCGATCGCCCGGACCGTCGGCGGCATCCCCGGCCCAGCCCCCGGGCCTGACGGCCCTGTCGCGTCAAGCGGTGAATCTGTGGGGGGTGACGGTGCCGGGCCGCACCTAACATCGACGCCGTCGCTCCGTCGCTGTCGCCCCCACCCGATGTCCACCCCCTCCGCCCGCGCCACACTGCTGGATCCGGCCGGGCTGTGGCGCGAGTTGCGGGCCGGCGCCGCGGGTACCCTGATCAGCCTGGCCCCGGCCTTGACGATGGGCCTGCTGGCGTTCGCGGCCCTGGGCCCGCAGGCTGCTGCGCTGGGCATTCCGGCCGCGTTGGTGTCCAGCGCCGTCGGTGGCGCGGTGTTTGCGTTGCTGGCGCGCGGGCCCATGGCGGCGGGTGGTCCGGCTGCGGCGCCGGTGCTGGTGTTGGCGACCCTGGTGGCGCGCGTGACGGCCGACCCGGCCTTTGCGGCCGGCAACCCCGCCGCCTTGGCGCTGCTGCTGGCGTTGGTGGCGGTGGCCGTCGTCAGCATGGGCTTGTGCCAGATCGCGTTGGGGTTGTCGGGGCTGGTGCGCTTCGCCAAGTTTGTGCCGCAACCGGTGCTGGCCGGCTTCATGAACGGGGTGGCGTTGTCGGCCCTGCTGGCGCTGCTGCCGCTGCTGTTTGGCTGGCCGGTCGGCGCCCTGCAGGGGGGTGGCTGGCAAGATGCGCCTGCGGTCCAGCCCGCCACGGTGGTGGTGGGCCTGTTCACGGTGGCTGTCATCCTGGGCCTGCCGCGGTTGAACCCCAGGCTGCCAGCCAACCTGATCGGCCTGCTGGCTGGGACTGGCGCTTACGCACTTGTGCATGCGGCGGCGCCGCAGTTGGCGCTGGGGCCGCTCACCGGCGCGCTGCCATCGGCCTGGCCGCAGTTGGACATGCTGTGGCCATTCTTCAACGGTGCGACCGATCCGTTGCTGCAGCGCCATGGGCTGGCCGCGCTGGCCGTGGGCCTGGTGATGGCGCTCATCGGCACGCTGGAGCTGGTGCTCAACAGCCTGGCCATGGACCAGGCCTGCTACACCCGCACTGACCCGCGTCGCGAGGTGCTGGCGCTGGGCGCGGCCAACGTGGCATCGGGCCTGTCGGGCGGTTTGCCGTTGCTGCTGCTGCGCCCGCGTGCGCTGCACATGCTGCAGGTCGGCGGCCGCAGCCGCGCCGCCCTGTTCTTCTGCTGCGGCCTGTTCGCGGTGCTGGGGCTGGTGGCCGCACCGCTGCTGTCGCTGCTGCCGCAGGTGGTGCTGGGCGGGGTGATGGTCACCATCGCCTTGCTGATGGCCGACCGCTGGTCGCTGCAATTGCTGGCCCAGTGGTGGGCCGGCCCGCGCACGGCGGACTTGCAACTGACGCTGGCGGTGGTGGGTGTGGTCTGCGCTGTCACCGTGGTGCTGGGCTTCCCGGCGGCGGTGGCCGCGGGCGCGTTGCTGTCGGTGGTGCTGTTCATCCGCAGCATGAACCGGTCGCTGGTGCGCAGCCATGGCACTGCCGAGGGGCTGCCCTCACGGCGCATCTACGCCGCAGCGGATGAGGAGCGCTTGCGCGCTCTGCGCGCGCGCATCACGGTGCTGGAGCTCGAAGGCGCACTCTTCTTCGGCAGTGTCGACCGCATCACGGCGCTGGCCGACACGTTGGACGCCGGGTGCCACACGCTGGTGTTGGACTTCCGCCGCGTCAGCCTGATCGATGCCTCGGGTGCAGTGCTGCTGACGCAACTGAGCCGGCGCCTGAACGACCGTGGCATCGGTCTGCTGCTGGCGGGGGTCGGCGTCGACAACCGCCACGGCCGCAGCCTGCTGCCATTCGCCGGCGACCAGTACGTGGCTGCGCACGGCACCGCCGACATCGACCAGGCCGTCGAGCGGGCCGAACTGCGCCTGCTGGCGCAAGCCGGCCACGAGCCGCTGCGTGAGACCGTACCGCTGGAGCAGGTCAGCCTGATGGCCGGGCTGGACGCCGACCAGCGCAGACATCTGGCGGGCTGCCTGCAGGCCCGGCGGCTGGCGTCGGGCGAAACCCTGTTCCGCCAGGGCGACCCTGGCGACCGGCTCTATGTCATCACGTCAGGCTCGATCAACGTCTTCAGCGCGCCGGTGCCGGGCAGCGCGGCACCGCGGCAACGCTTCGTGAGCCTGTCGCCCGGCATGATGCTGGGCGAGACCGCCATGCTCGACGGCGGCGGCCGCAGCGGCGAAGCGGTGGCCGATGGCGAGACCGAAGTCCATGCGCTGGACGCCGCCACGCTGCGGCAGCTGCGCGCCGAAGCGCCGCTGCTCTATGCCCAGATCCACTGCAACATCGCGCTGCACCTGTCGCAACGCCTGCGTGCGGCCGCCTGGGCCTGGCGCGCCAGCCTGGGTTGAGCGCCGGGCCAGGCGCCGCGGGCTCAGGCCGGCGCCGGCGCCGACACCGGCCGCGGCGTCGGGCCCCAGGGCGTGCGGTGCACCAGCAGGATCGACGCCGTGCCGTAGGCCGCCATGCCCACCGCCACCAGCGCAAAGATCGTCCAGACCGGCGCCTGCGCAGCCACCAGCGCTGCGCCGCCGGCGGCCACCAGCAGCAGCCGCAGCGTGCCGGCCAGCACCTGGCCGCCCACCCGGTTGGCCGCGATGGCCGACGAATACAGGCTCAAGCCCGCGCCGTACAGCGCGTAGAACGGCCCGGCCCAGTGGAAGTAGGTGTCGGCCGCGGCCAGCACCGCCGGGTCCTGGGTGAAGCGGTCGGTCCAGAGGTCGGGCACCACGGCCAGCACCAGGCCGGCCGCGCCCAGCATCAGCCCGGCCATGGCCGCTGCCGTCCAGCCCACGCGGCGCGCCCGCGCCACCTGCCCGGCGCCGATGGCCATGCCGATCAGCGGCACCGACGCGGCGCCGAAGCTGAAGGCCAGCGGCACCAGCAGGTATTCCAGCCGCGTGCCGATGCCGAAGCCGGCCAGCGCCTGCGGGCCGCTGCGCGCCACCAGCCAGGTCAGGATCATCATCGTGCCGATGGTCTGCACCGGCGACGCGCAGGCCTTCACGCCCAGCTGCAGCAGGTCGCGCGCCAGCGCCGGCTGCCAGGTGGCGCCGCGCAGCCGCAGGCGGATGCGTGCCTTGCCGCTGGACAGGTACCAGCCCAGCAGCACCGTGCCGCCGGCATAGGCCAACACCTGGCCCAGGGCGATGCCCGGCATGCCCATCCGCGGGATCGGCCCGGCACCCAGACCGAACACGCCCGCCAGTGCCACCTGCACCAGGCCCACGGCGATCAGGATGGCCGACGGCACCAGCATGTTGCCGGTGGCCCGCAGCACCGCCGACAAGGTGTTGAGCAGCCACACGCCGGTGGAGCCGAGAAAGGCCACGTGGGCATAGGCCACCGCCTGCGCCAATGGCTCGCCGCGGCCACCGAGCAGGCCGAACACCGCGTCCGACAGCGTCAGCATCACCACCGTGGTGGCCAGCCCCGCCACCAACGCGATGCCCAGCGCATGCACCACCAGGGCCTCGGCGCGTGCCGTCTGGCCGGCTCCCAGAGCCCGCGACACCAGCGACGCGATGCTGCCGCCCATCGCGCCGCCGGAGAACATCTGCTGCAGCATCAGCAGCGGGAACACCAGCGCCATGCCGGCCAGCGCCGGCACGCCGAGCTGGCCCACGTAGGCGGTCTCGGCGATGGCGGCCACTGCGCTGCCCACCATGGCGACCATGTTGGGCACCGCCAGGCGCCACAGCGTGGGCAGCACCGGAGCCGTGAGCAGGGGGCTGGCGGAAGGAGCGGGGGCCACGGTCATGGGCCAGTATGGCCTGCCCGGCCGCGTGGGTTGTCTCCGACGCGGCAGGCCGGTGGGGAAGGCGTCATCCGCCGATCAGGGTCTTGCGCAACATGCCGTGCACGCCCTTGTGGCCGTTCACCGTCTGGGTGATGCGGAAGTCCACCGCCAGGCTGCACAGCGTGTAGGCGTCTTCGCGGCTGAGGCCGGCCTTCTCGCCCAGCAGCACGATCATGTCGCGCAGGGCCATCTCCATGCACCGGTCCAGGTCTGGGTCCATGCCCATGGTGATCCAGTGCGTGGGCGTCTCGCCGCGCGGGTAGGCCAGGGCAGGGCCGTCGCCGCGCCGGTGCAGCACCAGCTCGAAGGTGCCCAGCAGGGCGGTCTCGATCGCGGTGACGCAGACCTCGCCGTCACCCTGTGCGCCATGGCCGTCACCGCAGGAGAACAGCGCGCCAGGCACATGCACCGGCAGGTACAGGCTGCTGCCGGGCCCGAGTTCCTTGTTGTCGAGGTTGCCGCCATGCGCCCGCGGCTGGATGCTGCTGATGCGCCCCCAGTTCGGTGGCGGCGCCACGCCCATCACGCCGAAGAAGGGGTGCAGCGGCAGGTCCAGCCCCCAGGGCAGCCGGGCGACTGACCGTGCACGGTCCAGCGGGATGTTCAGCTGGCGGTAGGTGGGGAAGTCGTCCGGCAAGGTGCCCGCGAGCGGGCGGATGAAGTTGTAGCCCCAGTCCTGGCGCAGCTGCACGTCGATGATGCGCGCCTCCAGCATGTCGCCCGGCATGGCGCCGTCCACCGCCACCGGCCCGGTCAGGATGTGGCCGGGCACTGTCATGGGCAGGCGGGCGTGGATGTCCAGCAGCTCGGGCGGCACATCAAAGCCTGCGGGCGGCAGCACCGAGGGCCCGCCGCTGACCGTGGCCACGGTGAACCGCTGGCCGCTGGCCACCGTCATGGTGGGCTGCAGTGTGGCGTCGAAGAACCCCCAGTGGCAGGTCTCGACGCTGGCGGGAAGGTGGGGCAAGGTGCGCATGGGACGGATGATGGCGCACGCCCCCCCGGCGCTGTCAAGACGGCTTGCGACTGGGGGCGACTGGCGAGTGGCCGTCATCAGGGGGCCCAGCGGTCAGCGGGTCATCACCGCAAGGCGCGCCGTCAATCGAACTGACTGCCGGCGCACGACCCTGGCGGGTCGTGGAAGCTGCGCTGCGGCTCAGGTTTCGGTCTGCGCCAACATGCGGGCAGACTGGCGGCGAATGTCGCACATGCAGAACCGTCCGGAACCCCGCGTGGCATCGCGGAACCCGCCAACAAGAACGCCCAACCGAGAGCGGTTGGGCGTTGAATGGTGGTGGAGACGAGGAGGATCGAACTCCTGACCTTCGCATTGCGAACGCGTTTCACGAGATTGGCATGGACTGATGATGCGGTTCTAAGTGCTTGATTTCATTGAATATGCAGTGTAAGTATCTGCGTTGAATGTCTTCAGAATCGCACTCTTCCCGACGTCATTTTTGTTCTTTGCTTACATTCTTGTATGATCATGACGTTCACATCAACCCAAGCCCCGAGTGTCATTCAAGCCCTTGTCAGGAGTCAAGCGCCGGGGTCTGATCGCTAGCCCGCTGACTGACAGCCCGCGGCATGGCCGCGCACGGCCATGCCGGCTGAAGGCCTCGCATTGACCAAGACCGCCATGCTGCCCCTGTGGTCCGCGATGCGCTTGCTGTCGCATGTGCTCGCGGGTGGCGGCCAGGATCGCGCAGAACAGATCCATCGCCGTTTGCGCTGGTTGGGTCTTCTGGGCTCGACCCAGGGCCTTGCAGGGCAACTGCGCAATCTTGTCCGTCTCAACGCGGCGTTCGCGCGATTGCACGATCTCTACCCGCGCCTGGGGCCGGCCTGCCTCGCCCTAACGGAGGCGCAGTCTCTGCTCGCAAGCCTTCAGGCCTTGAGGGATAGCCCGTCTGTTCTCGTGTCGTTGCCGCCAGCGCAGGTGCAGCGTTTTCAGGCTGCGCTGGAGGCGTGCTTTGAGGAACCGGCGCCCGCAGCATTCGGGCTTGACTGGTCGGATGACCTGGAACTCAGCGCCGACCATGCCTTGATGCTGGCAGCAGCCCAGGTGCTGGTGCGCACCTGGAACGGACATGCCAAGGACACGCCGCCGTTCCACCGCGTGCTGGCCATCTTCCGGCAACCGCAGGACCTGGGTGGTTTACTGGCGCCTGTTAACCCAGACACCGCTGTGCACTTGTCCTCCACGCCGGCCAGCATCTGCGAGTCCCTGCTGACGCGCCTCTCCTCGGATCCCGCCGCAGCGGCTCGGGCCACCGCCGCGGGTTGGCCAGACACCCGCAAGGAATACGAAGCGTTCCTAGAGTGGTTGCGGTGC
>JBBAPL010000082.1:0-23166 GCA_040400895.1 Aquabacterium sp. | reverse complement strand
GCCACCACCACATGGGTGGGCGGCGTGAAGCGCCACTGGCCGGTCTTCTCCATGTACTGGTGCTGGTCGTGCAGGTCCATCGCCAGGCTCTGGCTGTGGCCGGCACAGCCGGCCAGGATGGCCTGGCGCAGGTAGACGAAGCCCATGCCGGGCACGCCTTCCAGGCACTTGCCGCTGGCGGCCACCAGCGCGTCGAAGCGCACCGTGCGGGCGTCGATCGGCAGGGCGCCCAGGCTGCTCATCGCATCGACGATCAGCCCCTTGCCATGGCCCTCACAGACCACGGCCACGTCGACCAGCGGGTTCTGCACACCGGCGCCGGTCTCGCAGTGGATCAGCACCACATGGGTGATGCTGGGATCGGTGCGCAGGTGGTCGTCGAGCACGGCGGGCGACACCGGCGCGTCTTCGGCGAATGCCACGGTGGTGACGCGCCGGCCCATCATCTGGGTGAGCTTGCCGGCGCGCTTGCAGTAGGCGCCGTTGTCCAGCACCAGCACATGGCCGTCGCGTGGCACCACGGTAGCCACCGCCGCTTCGACGCTGAAGGTGCCACTGCCCTGCAGCGGCACCACCACATGCGTGCCCTGGCCGTGCACGATGTCGAGCAGGCGGCTGCGCACGCCGGCGGTGACCGCATTGAAGTCGGTGTCCCACGAGCCCCAGTCGTGCAGCATCGCCAGCTTGGTGCGCAGCGTGGTCGTCAGCGGGCCGGGGGTGAGCAGGATGCGGTCGCGGTCCATGGTGAAGGTCTCCTTGTGTTGTTCAGGCACGCCAGGCCGAGTTCCGCCGCTCGACCAGCCAGGCCAGCGCACTGAAGGCCAGCATGGCCAGGCTGCTGGCCGCCGTGATCAGCACCGCGCAGGCGGCGGCCGCGCCCATCTCGCCGGCCTCGTCGAGGTTGAGGATGGCGATCGCCGCCACCTTGGTCTCGGGCGAGTACAGGAACACCACCGCCGAGATGGTGGTCATCGCGTTGATGAAGAAGTAGCGGGCGATGTCGATCAGCGCGGGCGTGCAGATCGGCAGCGTCACCCGCCGCAGCGTCACCCAGAACGGCACCTTCAGGCTGGCAGACACGGCTTCGAATTCGGCGTCGAGTGCCTTCAGCGCCGTCACCGCGGTGAGGTGGCCGGTGGTGTAGAAGTGGGCGATGGTGCAGACGGTGAGCAGCGCCATCGTGTGGTACAGCCCGCCCAGCGGGTTGCCCGGGGCGTTGAAGAAGAAGATGTAGCCCAGGCCCAGTACCAGGCCGGGCACGGCCATGGGCAGCATGGCCAGCAGGCGCACCGCGCTGCGGATCGGGCCGGCGCCCTGGGTCTTTTCCAGCAGGTAGGCGCCGGCAAACACCAGCGCGGTGCCGAAGATGGCCGTGCCCGCGGCCATGGTCAGGCTGTTCACGAAGGCCGTGCCCACCTCGGCATCGACCAGGCCCATGGTGTAGTGGTTCAGCGTGGGCGCCAGGTTGTAGGGCCAGAAGCTGGCGAACGAGGCAAACACCGCCATGCCCATCATCGCCAGCACCAAGCCGGCGATCAGCAAGCAGTACACCGTGGCCAGACCGTCACGCCAGGGCTTGCGCGCCGGGCGGTAGGGCACGGCGCGGGCGGTGAGCAGAGCGGTCTGTCGCCCGGCCACCCAGCGGTCGACGGCGAAGGTGAGCACCGCCGGTGCCAGCAGCAGCAAGGCCACCACCGCACCGCGCTGGAAGTCCTGCTGGCCGATGACCAGCTTGAACACGTCGGTGGCCAGCATGTTGAAGTTGCCGCCGATCACCTTGGGGATGCCGAAGTCGGTGATCACCAGCGTGAAGCTGACCAGCGCCGCCGAGATCAGCCCGTACTTGGCGCCCGGCAGGGTGATGGTGAAGAAGCGCCGCCACGGCCGCGTGCCCATGGCGGCGGCGGCTTCATAGAGCCGGCCATCGGCCGCGCCCAGCGCCGTGATCAGGATCATCAGCGCATGCGGAAACACCGCGAAGCATTCGGCCACCACGATGCCCGGCGCGCCGTAGATCTGGTCGATGCCCACGGCCTGCATCGTGTCCTTCAGCACGCCCTGGTTGCCGAACCAGTAGATCAGCGAGATGGCCGACAGCAGGCTGGGCGCCAGCAACGGCAGCAGGGTGATGCCGCGGAACAGCGGCTTGAAGCGCATGCGGCTGCGCTGCAACGCATAGGCGAAGCCGAAGGCCAGCGGGATGACGATGGCGGTGACCAGCGCCGACACCCACAGGCTGTTGACCAGCGAGTCCAGCAGCGCCGGCGTGCGTGCGTAGGCGATGAAGTTGGCCAAGCCCACGAAGCGGCCGCTGGCGTCTTCCAGCGCCTGCATCAGGATGGTCGCCAGCGGCGCGGCCAGGAAGGCCAGCAGCAGCAGCAGCACCAGCGCCAGCCCCGCATGGGCCACGCGCAGCCGCGGGTCCACCCGTTGCTGCAGGCTGGGTGCGAAGCGCATGCCGACCGTCATGGGCAGGTCAGGCAAAGACGCGCAGCCGCTCGGGTAGAAGTTTCAGCGGCAGCGTGGAGCCGACCGCCAGCGCCTGCTCCGACAGGAAGTTCAGCGACAGCACCACCTGCAGCGTCTGCCCGCCCAGTGCATCGGCCTGCACCGCCACCAGGCAGTAGGCGCCGAGGAACTCGATGGCCCGGATCTGCGCGGTGAACACATGCGGCTCGCCTGGGGCGATGGGCCGGGCCAGCACGTCCTCGGGCCGCAGATAGACAGTGACATCACGCCCGGCCGCACCGGTGTGGCCCACCGGCACGCGGAGCTGGCCGATCTGGAGGGCGCCGCCATCCAGCGTGCGCGCCGGCAGGGCATTGATGCGGCCGACGAAGTCGGCCACGAACGCGCTGCCAGGCTCCCGGTACACCTGCAGCGGCGTCCCCACCTGCTCGATCACGCCATGGTTCATCACCACGATGCGGTCGGCCACGCTCAGCGCCTCTTCCTGGTCATGCGTGACCATGATGGTGGTCACACCCAGTTGCCGCTGCAGGCGCTTGATCTCCTGGCGCAGTTGCACCCGCACGATGGCATCCAGCGCCGACAGCGGCTCGTCCAGCAGCAGCAGGCCGGGCGACGTGGCCAGCGCCCGCGCCAGCGCGATGCGCTGCTGCTGCCCGCCCGACAACTGCGCCGGGTACCTGGCCTCGCTGCCGGGCAAGCCCACCAGCGCCACCAGCTCAGTGACACGCGCGCGGATCTGTGCCTTGGGTGCCTTGCGGTTCACCAGCCCGTAGGCCACGTTGTCGGCCACGCTGAGGTTGGGGAACAGCGCGTACGACTGGAAGACGATGCCGTAGTCGCGCTGCGCCGGCGGCAGGGTGGAGATGTCGCGCCCACCCTGGCGGATGCGGCCGGCCGTCTGGCCTTCCAGCCCTGCGATGATGCGCAGCAGCGTGGTCTTGCCGCATCCCGACGGCCCCAGGAAGCAGATGAACTCTCCCTGGGGGATCTGCAGGTCGATGCCCTTCAGGGCCTGGAAGCTGCCGAACGCCTTGGTGATGCCTTCGAGCTGCAGATAGGGCAGAGCCATCGCGCGCAGTTGTGCTGGCTTACCGCTTCTCCGACTTGGCGTTGTAGCGCTTGGTCCACTCGGCCAGCACCCGCTCGCGGTTCTCGGCGGCCACGTTGAAGTCCATCTTCACCAGGCGGGCCTCGTAGTCCTTGGGCACGTTGGCCAGCGGCGCGGCCACGCCGGGCTGAGCGGTGATGGCGAAGTTCTTGCCGTAAAGAAGCATCGCGTCCTTGCTGCTGGCCCAGTCGGCCAGCTTCTTGGCCGCATCCAGCTTCTTGGTGCCCTTGTGGATGGCAAACGCCTCCAGGTCCCAGCCCAGGCCTTCCTTCGGGAACACCAGGTCGATCGGCGCGCCCTTGGCCTTGTTGGCGTTGGCGCGGTACTCGAAGCTGATGCCCACCACGTATTCACCCGCTGCCGCCATGTTGCAGGGCTTGCTGCCGCTGTGGGTGTACTGGCCGATGTTCTCGTGCAGGCCGTCCATGAACTTCCAGCCGCCACCCTTGCCGTTGTCGTCGCCAAACAGCGTGAGCCAGGCGGTCACGTCGAAGTAGCCGGTGCCCGAGCTGGCCGGGTTGGGCATCACGACCTGGCCCTTGTAGACGGGCTTGAGCAGGTCTTTCCAGGCCTCGGGCTTGGGGATGTTCTTCTTGGCGGCCTCCACCGTGTTGAAGCAGATGGTGGCGCCCCACACGTTCATGCCGAACCAGGCGGGTGGGTTCTTCTTGTCGCGGTACTGCGACATGATGGCGTCGAGGTTGAGCGGCTTGTACGCCTCCAGCATGCCGTTCTTGTCGAGCAGCGCCAGGCTGCTGGCGGCCACGCCCATCACGGCGTCGGCCTGGGGGTTGGCCTTCTCGGCCAGCAGCTTGGCGGTGATCACGCCGGTGCTGTCGCGCACCCACTTGATGTCGATGTCGGGGTTGACCTTGCTGAAGCCTTCCTGGTAGGCCTTGAGCTGGTCGGTCTCAAGTGCGGTGTAGACCAGCAGCTGGGTCTTCTGGGCCAGGGCGGGGCCGGCGGCCAGGGTCAGCAGGGCGACACTGGCCAGGGCAAGGCGACGCGGCATGGGCATGTGGAGTTCTCCGTTTGTCATGGTTGGGGACACAAACCGCAGAGCATGTGCCGGTGTGCATGACAGCACGATGACACGCGCCGCCCGCGTAGTTTGATCTTGTCTCGACCGGCGGATGCGTGTCAACGGTTTTTCGTAGATTGTTGACAATCTGCACTCCGACGAGTCCAATGCGTCGGATGAAGACCCTGGCATCGGTGGCAACGGCAGCGCGCCCTAAGGCGAATGCCAAAGCCGTGCCAGCCGCGCCTGTGGGGGTGGCCATGGCAGCGGTGGCCGCCGGCGCGCCCGCCTTGGGCGCGCCCGGCACCATCGCGCTGCTGCAGGCCCATTCGCTCACCTCGGCGGTGCAGGCCGAGATCGAGCGGCTGATCCTGGCCGGTGAGCTGGCGCCCGGCGCCAAGCTCACCGAGGCCATGCTGGCCGACCGCCTGGGTGTCTCGCGCGGGCCCATCCGCGAGGCCTTCCCCATCCTGGAAGAAGCCGGCCTGGTGCGGCTGGAGAAGAACCGCGGCGTCTTCGTGCGCAGCATCCCGCTGCAGGAGGCCATGGAAATCTACGATCTGCGCGCCATGGTCGATGAATCGGCCGGCCGTGCGCTGGCCGAGCGCATCACGCCCGACCAGCTGAAGCCACTGCGCAGCATGGTTGAGCAGATGGAGCGCCTGGTGAAGGAAGGCCACAACACCAGCGCCAGCGACGACTACCACGCGCTGAACCTGGCCTTCCACGACCACATCGTCGCCAGCGTGGGCAACCGCAAGCTGACCGACCTGTACCGCCGGCTCGTCAAGGAGTTGTCGCTGTTCCGCCGCGTCAACCTGGCCGACGGCCAGCAGATCCCCGTGTCGGTGCAGGAGCACCGCGCCATCCTGAAGGCCATTGCCGCCGGTGACGCCGACGCCGCCGCCCGTGCGTTGCGTGCCCATGTGCTGGAAAGCAAGGAGCGCACGCTGAAGAACCACACCCTGCCGGTCACGTCACCGGCCGCTGCCCCCAGAAAGGCCCGCCATGCTTGACGTCAACGGACGCACCTACCAAATGCCGAAGGCGCCCACCGTGTTGGTGTGCGTGGACGGCTGCGAGCCCGAGTACATCGCTCAGGGCGTGTCTGCCGGCGCCATGCCGTGGATGGCGCGCACACTCAACACCGGCACGGCCCTGGTGGCCGACTGCGTGGTGCCCAGCTTCACCAACCCCAACAACCTCAGCATCGTCACCGGCGCGCCGCCCAGCGTGCACGGCATCTGCGGCAACTACCTGCTCGACACCGCCTCGGGCGCCGAGGTGATGATGAACGACCCGAAGTGGCTGCGCGCGCCCACCATCCTGGCGGCCCTGGCCGACGCCGGCAAGACCTGCGCCGTGGTCACCGCCAAGGACAAGCTGCGGCGGCTGCTGGGCCATGGCATGGGTGTGGGGGCGGGCAAGCCCGGCATCTGCTTCTCGTCGGAGAAGGCTGATGCGGTGACCGAGGCCGACAACGGCATCACCGGCGTGTTGGGCCTGGTGGGCATGCCGGTGCCCGATGTCTACAGCGCCGAGCTGTCTGAGTTTGTCTTTGCCGCCGGCGTCAAGCTGATGCAGACCCGCCGGCCCGATGTGATGTACCTCAGCACCACCGACTACATCCAGCACAAGCACGCGCCCGGCACGCCCGGCGCCAATGCCTTCTACGCGATGATGGACCGCTACCTGGGCGAGCTGGACGCGATGGGCTGCGTGATCGCGCTGACCGCCGACCACGGCATGAATGCCAAGACCGGCATGAACGGCAAGCCCGACGTGATCTACCTGCAAGACCTGCTCGACGAGTGGACCGGCGCCGCAGCCTGCCGGGTGATCCTGCCGATCACCGACCCGTATGTGGTGCACCACGGCGCGCTGGGCTCGTTTGCCACGGTTTACTTGCCGGCGGACACCGACGTGGCGGCGCTGCAGGTGCGGCTGGCGGCGCGGCGCGGCATCGAGGGTGTGTTCACCCGCGCCCAGGCGGCTGAACGCTTCGAGTTGCCGGCCGACCGCATCGGCGACCTGGTGGTGATCAGCGAGCGCTTCACCGTGATCGGTACCAGCGCGTCGCGGCACGACCTGTCCGCGCTGGAGGTGCCGCTGCGCAGCCACGGCGGTGTGTCCGAGCAGCGGGTGCCGCTGATCCTGAACCGCGCCGTGCCTGGCATCGACCGGCAGCGCCGCTGGCGCAACTTCGACGCCTTCGAGTTGGCGCTGAACCATGTCTGATCCGCGCCACGAGGGCCTGCGCCTCGCCGGCCAGGTGGTGGGCGCGCACCGTGCGGCGCACATCGCCGTGCACAACCCGCACACCGGCGCCTTGGTGGGCACGGTTCCCAAGGCCACGCTCGACGAGGTGCGCCAGGCCTTCACCATCGCCAAGGGCTACAAGGCCAGGCTCAGCCGCTTCGAACGCGCCAACATCCTGAACAAGGCCGCTGCCGCGGTGCGCAGCCGCACCGCCGAGATTGCCGCGCTGATCACCGCCGAGAGCGGCCTGTGCCTGAAGGACAGTACCTACGAGGCCGGCCGCGTTGCCGACGTGCTGATGTTCGGCGCACTGGAGGTGCTGAAGGACGACGGCCAGACCTTCAGCTGCGACATCACGCCGCACGGCCGCCAGCGCAAGGTCTACACCCAGCGCGACCCGCTGCTGGGCGTGATCACCGCCATCACGCCGTTCAACCACCCGATGAACCAGGTGGCGCACAAGGTGGTGCCGTCGGTGGCCACCAACAACCGCATGGTGCTCAAGCCCAGCGAGAAGGTGCCGCTGTCGGCCTTGCTGTTTGCCGACATCCTGTACCAGGCCGGCCTGCCGCCCGAGATGCTGAGCGTGCTGACCGGCGACCCGCGCGAGATCGCTGACGAGCTGCAGACCAACCCGCATGTCGACCTGATCACCTTCACCGGTGGCGTGGCCATCGGCAAGTCCATCGCCGGCAAGGCCGGCTACCGCCGCATCGTGCTGGAGCTGGGCGGCAACGACCCGATCATCGTGATGGACGATGCCGACATCGACGAGGCCAGCACGCTGGCGGTGAGTGGCAGCTACAAGAACAGCGGGCAGCGCTGCACGGCCGTCAAGCGCATGTTGGTGCATGAGAAGGTGGCGGCTGCCTTCACCGACGCGGTGGTGGCCAAGACCCGGGCCTGGAAGTTTGGCGACCCGGCCGACCCGTCCACCGAGATGGGCACGGTGATCGACGAAGCGGCGGCGCGTTTGTTTCAGCAGCGGGTGGACGAGGCCATCGCCCAGGGCGCCCGCCTGCTGACCGGCCACCACCGTGATGGTGCGCTGTATGCGCCCACCGTCATCGACCAGGTTCGCCCCGACATGACCGTGGTGCATGAGGAAACCTTCGGCCCGGTGTCGCCCATCATCAGCTTCGGCAGCATCGACGAGGCGATTGCCATCGCCAACGGCACGGCCTACGGCCTGTCGTCTGCGGTGTGCACCAACCGGCTGGCCGACATCACCCGCTTCGTCAATGAGCTGCACATGGGCACGGTGAACGTGCGCGAGGTGCCCGGCTACCGGCTGGAGCTGACGCCCTTCGGCGGCATCAAGGACAGCGGCCTGGGCTACAAGGAAGGTGTGCAGGAAGCGATGAAGAGCTTCACCAACACCAAGACCTATTCACTGCCCTGGCTGTAGCCAGCCGGAGGAACCTGCCATGCTGCGCATTGACGACATTGAGGCCCTGTTCCTCCAGCGGGGGCAGGCACAGTACAGCGGCGAGCCCGTCACCCAGCTGCAGCATGCCAAGCAGGCGGCCGCACTGGCCGAGGCCGAAGGCGCCGACGACGAGCTGGTGACTGCCGCGCTGCTGCACGACCTGGGCCACCTGGTGCAGAACCAGGACGGCAGCCCGACGGACACCCCCACGCTGCATGGTATCGATGACCTGCACCAGTTCATCGCCCTGCCATTCCTGCGCGGGTTGTTCAGTGGCCGGGTGCTGGGCGCGGTGCAGGGCCATGTGGACGCCAAGCGCTACCTCTGCGCCACCCGGCCGGGCTACCTGCAGGCGTTGTCGGCCGATTCGCAGCGCAGCCTGGTGCTGCAGGGCGGGGTGTTCGATGCTGCGCAGGCGGCGACCTTCATCGGCAAGCCGGGTGCTGTTGAGGCAGTGCGCCTGCGTCTGTGGGACGACCAGGCCAAGAGCGCCACCATGGTCACGCCACCGCTGGCGCACTTCATCACGCGTGCCCGGCGCTGCGCGCTTTGCTGACGCCCACCCCTGACCTGACCTGGCCGGTGGTGCTGGCCGTGCTGTTGGGCGCCGCCCTGCATGCGGGCTGGAACGCGCTGGTCAAGAGCAGTGGCGACAAGCCGCTGGACACCGCCCTGGTGCACCTGATGGGCGCGGGGGTGGCCTTGCCGCTGTTGCTGATCGTCGGCCTGCCGGGGCCGGCCGGGCTGCCCTACATCGCTGCGTCGCTGTTCATCCACGTCGCTTACTACAGCGCGCTGGCGGGCGCTTACCAGCATGGCGACCTGGGGCTGACCTACCCGATCATGCGCGGCTTCGCGCCATTGCTGGTGGCCCTGGGCAGCGGCAGCCTGATCGGCGAGGTGCCCAGCCCGGCCGCCTGGGCCGGGGTGATCGGCATCACCACCGGCGTGGCGCTGGTGGGCCTGGCCCGGCCGGCTGAAGCACTGCACCACCGCAAGGCGTTGATGTTTGCCTTTGCCAACGCCGGCATCATCGCCGTCTACACCGTGGTCGACGGCCTGGGCGTGCGGGCCGAGGTGGCCGCCGGCGGCAGCGCCCTGCGCTATGTGATGCTGCTGTTCGTGCTGGACGGCATCGCCTACCCCTTGCTGGTGTGGCTGCGCCGCGGGCCCGACGGGCGCGCCCACATCCTGGCCTATGCCCGCCAGCGCTGGCCACTGGCAGCGCTGGGCGGCAGCGCCAGCATCGGCAGCTATGCCATCGCCCTGTGGGCCATGACCCGTGCACCGGTGGCCAGCGTGGCGGCACTGCGCGAGACCTCGGTGCTGTTCGCCGCCGTGTTGGGCACGGTGCTGCTGAAGGAGCGGTTCGGCCTGCAGCGCGCCATCGGTACCGCGGTGATCGTGGCTGGCGTGGTCGCCCTGCGGATCGGCTGACGGAGAACCCGGCATGAGCTTGCCCTTGCATGTGCAGACCCTGATCGTGGGCGGCGGCATCGCCGGCTGCTCCACCGCCTACCACCTCACACAACTGGGCCGCAACGACGTGCTGCTGCTGGAGCAGGGCCGCCTGACCAGCGGCACCACCTGGCACGCCGCCGGCCTGGTGGGTCAGATGCGGCCCAACCGCAGCATGACGGGCATGAGCCGCTACGGCATCGACCTGTACAGCCGGCTGGAAGCCGAGACCGGCCTGGCCACCGGCTGGAAGCAGTGCGGCAGCCTGAACGTCGCCCGCACGCCAGAGCGCATGCAGCTGCTGCACAAGCAGGCCGCGTTGGCGCGCAGTTTCGGCGTGGAGGTACATGTGGTCACGCCGGCCGAAGCAGCCGACAAGTGGCCGCTGATGCGCACCGACGACCTGCAGGGCGGCCTGTGGATCCCCGGTGACGGCAAGGCCAACCCCACCGACCTGACGATGTCATTGGCCAAGGGCGCGCGCAACCGGGGCGCCCGGCTGGTGGAAGGCGTGCAGGTCACCGGTGTGCTGGTCGAAGACGGCCCGTCGGGCCCCCGCGTCGCTGGCGTGCACACGCTGCAGGACGGCGTGCCCGGCCTGGTGCGCTGCGAGACGCTGGTCAACTGCGCCGGCCAGTGGGCGCGGCAGTTCGGTGCGCTGGCGGGCGTGAATGTGCCGCTGTATTCGGCCGAGCACTTCTACATCGTCACCGACCGCATCCCCGGCGTGCACCCGATGCTGCCTGTCATGCGCGACCCCGATGGCCTCATCTACTACAAGGAAGAAGTGGGCGGCCTGGTGATGGGCGGCTTCGAGCTGGCCGCCAAGCCCTGGGCCGTGGACCCGATCCCGGCCGACTTCCAGTTCCAACTGCTCGGCGAGGATTGGGACCAGTTCGAGCCGCTGATGACCAACGCCATCCACCGCACGCCCTGCCTGGAAACCGCGCCCATCAAGATGCTGCTCAACGGGCCGGAGAGCTTCACGCCCGACGGCAATTTCATCCTGGGCGAGGCGCCGGGGCTGCGCGGCTACTTCGTCTGCGCCGGTTTCAATTCGGCCGGCATCGCCAACTCAGGCGGCGCGGGCAAGCTGATCGCCGAATGGGTGGTGGGCGGCGAAGCGCCGCAAGACCTGTGGGAAGTCGACATCCGCCGCTTCGGCGCCTTCACCGGCAACCGCCGGGCGCTGGCGCAGCGCACGGCCGAGACCCTGGGCCTGCACTACGCGATGCGCTGGCCGCGGCAGGAACTGCAGAGCGCCCGCCCGCTGCGCACCAGCCCCTTGCATGACCGCCTGGCCGCCCGCGGCGCCGAGTTCGGCAGCAAGAACGGCTGGGAGCGCGCCAACGTCTTCCGCCCTGCGGGCGTGGACAGCCTGCCCCCGCACACCCTGGGCCAGCCCGGCTGGCTGCCCTGGATGCAGGCCGAGCAGCACGCCACCCGCAACGCGGTGGCGCTGTACGACCAGACCAGCTTCGGCAAGCTGCTGCTGCAGGGGCGCGATGCGCTGGCCGTGCTGCAGCGCCTGTGCGCCAACCAGATCGACGTGCCGGTGGGCCGGGTGGTCTACACCGCGATGCTGAATGCCCGCGGCGGCTTCGAGAGCGATGGCACCGTGCTGCGGTTGGCCGCCGATCGGTTCCTGTGGATCACCGGCTCGGCCCAGCCGCTGCGCGATGCTGACTGGATTGGCCGCCACATTGGCGCCGGCCAGCATGCCACCCTGACCGACGTCAGCGCGCTGTGGAGCGTGCTGTCGGTGATGGGCCCGAACGCTCGCGCCCTGCTGACCCGGTTGAGCCCCGACGACCTGTCGCCGGCAGCGCTGCCCTGGGGCCACAGCCAGGAGATCGACCTGGGCCTGGCCCGGGTGCGTGCAGCCCGCATGGCCTATGTGGGCGGGCCGGGCTATGAGCTGTATGTGCCGGTGGAGATGGCGCGCCATGTCGACATCGCGCTGCAGGCCGCCGGTGGCGATCTGGGCCTGCGCGATGCCGGCTACTGGGCCCTGGATGCCCTGCGCATCGAGGCTGGCCGCCGGGCCTGGGGCGCCGAGCTGGGGCCCGATGAGACGCCGTTCGAGGCCGGCCTGGCGCCCTTCGTGCGCTTGGACAAGGGTTGCGACTTCACCGGCCGCAGCGCCCTGCTGGCGGCCCAAGGCCAGCCGCTGCGCAAGAAGCTGGTGACCGTGGTGCTGGCCGACCCCGCGGCCTGGGTGTGGGGCGGCGAGGCGCTGATGCTGGGTGGCCAGCCGGCCGGTGAGTTGAGCTCGGCCGGCTGGAGCCCGAAGGCCGGCGCCTGCGTGGCACTGGGTTACCTGCGCGGTGCTGCGGCCAACCAGCCGCACGCCGGCACGCCGGTGTGGGTCGACCTGTGGGGCCAGCCGGTGCCGGCCCATGCCTGGGACCAGTTGCCGGCCTGAGCGTCAACGCTGGCCGGGCGCCTGTGGTGCCACCCCAACCAAGCTGTTGCGCCCAGCGCAGCCCGGGCGTGACGGGTTGGGCAGTTGCACCGGCGCCAGGTTGTGCGGCGGCGTTGCCCTGGCGGGCAGAATCCCACGGCACTGGCGGCAGCAGAAGCGGCCTGGGGAGTCTGTCGTGGGCATCGTTTCCTTGATCGTGCTGGCGCTGCTGGGGGTCTACCTCGTCATGCGCTACAACAGCCTGGTGGGCGTGAAGAACGCGGTGGCCAAGGCCTGGGCCAACATCGATGTGCTGCTCAAGCAGCGGCACGACGAATTGCCCAAGCTGGTGGATGCCTGCCGGCAGTACATGGCCCACGAGCAGGGCACGCTCGACAGCGTGATCCAGGCGCGCGGTCGTGTCTCGCAAGCGCGCGCCACGCAGGACATCCAGGCCCTGGGCGCGGCCGAAGGTGCACTGCGCAGTGGCCTGGGCAAGCTGTTCGCGCTGGCCGAGAGCTACCCGGACCTGAAGGCGAGCGAGCAGTTCCTGCACCTGCAGTCGCGCATCAGCGGGCTGGAGAACACGATTGCCGACCGGCGCGAGTTCTACAACGAGAGCGTCAACATCAACAACACCAGCATCGAGCAGTTCCCCGACCTGTTCATCGCCAGGCTGTTCCACTTCAAGCCCTTCGACCTGCTCACATTCGCTGCCGAGGAATTGACCGACGTCGACATCGGCCTGCGCTTCAAGTCCTGATCGCCATGGAACTGCCGGGCGCAGGTGGCTGGCGCAGCCGCTACGGCCAGGCGCTGGTGTCGTGCGGCTATGTCGCCCTGCTGGCGGCAAGTTTCAAGCTGGGGCCCGGGCAGGCCGGCACCGCGCTGCTGGGCCTCTTTGCTGCCGTCGGCTTCTTCGCCTGGGGCGCCACCTACCGGCGGGTGCGTGCGATGTCCGACATCGCCACCTCGCGCATCGGCACGGCCGCGCAGGGCTATGTCGAACTGGTGGGCCGCGCCAGTGCCACGCCGGACGACCTGATCCGCAGCCCGCTCAGTGGCGTGTCGTGCGTCTGGTACCGGTTCCGGCGCTACAGCCGCGAAAGCGCCGCCGGCGATTGGCAGCTGATCGACAGCGGCGTGAGCAGCCGCACCTTCGAGATCACCGACGCCAGTGGCGCCTGCCGGGTCGACCCCGACGATGCCGAGGTGATCGCCGCCGACGTGCGCACCACTTACCAGGATGACCAGAAGTGGGTGGAGGAACTGCTGTTCGGCGGCAGCACGGTCTATGTGCTGGGCGACTACACCACGGTGGGCGGCGCGCAGGCCGAACTGAGCGTGGCCGAGGACGTGCGCGCCTTGCTGGCCACCTGGAAACAGGACCCGGCGGCCCTGCGGCAGCGCTTCGACCTGGACGGCAACGCCGAGATCGACCTGCAGGAGTGGGAGGCGGTGCGCCGCGCTGCGACCCGCCAGGTGGAGCTTGAGCACCGCGAGGTCCGCAGCGTTGCCGACAGCCACATCGTGCGCGCGCCGCGCGGCGGCCGCACCTTCCTCATCTCGCCGCTGTCACCCCACAAGCTGCGGCGGCGCTACCTGTGGTGGAGCGCCTTCCATCTGGCGATGGCCGTGCTGGGCGTGGGCCTGCTGCTGCGCCCATGAACCGCCCGCGCCACGGTCAACCGGTGTTGCGCAACCCCGCCGCCACGCCGTTGATCGACAGGTGGATGCCGCGCTGCAGCCGGGCGTTCTCGGGTGCGCCTTCCTTGCGGTTGCGGTAGCGGCGCATCAGCTCCACCTGCAGGTGGTTCAGCGGGTCCAGGTAGGGGAACCGGTGCTCGATGCTGCGCGCCAGCGCGGGGTTGCTCTGCAGCCGCTCGGCTTCACCGGTGATCATCGACAGCGCGTCATGGGTGCGCTCCCACTCGGCCTTGATGGCGCTGAAGATGCGCTTGGCCAGCTTCTGGTCTTCAACCAGCTCGCAGTAGCGGGAAGCGATGCGCAGGTCGCTCTTGGCCAGCACCATGTCCAGGTTCGACATCAGGGTGCGGAAGAACGGCCACTGCTTGTGCATCTTCTGCAGCAGCTTGAGCTTGTCGTCGCGTTCGGCGCCGTTGCCCAGGAAGGTCTCGATCGCCGAGCCGAAGCCGCACCAGCCCGGCAGCGCCACCCGGCACTGGCCCCAGCTGAAGCCCCAGGGAATGGCGCGCAGGTCTTCGATCGCCCGCGTGGCCTTGCGGCTGGCCGGGCGGCTGCCGATGTTCAGCTCGGCGATCTCGCGGATCGGCGTGGCGGCAAAGAAGTAGTCGGTGAAGCCCGGTGTCTCGTAGACCAGCTTGCGGTAGCCGGCATAGCTGGCGTCGCTGATGGCAGCGGCTGCCTCCAGGAAGGCCTTGGGCGCGCCCGACTTGCTGGCGCTGCCGGTGTGCAGCAGCGTGGCCTCCAGCGTGGCGGCCACCAGGGTTTCCAGGTTGCGGCGGCCGATCTCGGGGTTGGCGTACTTGCTGCCGATCACCTCGCCCTGCTCGGTCAGGCGGATCTGGCCGTTCACCGTGCCCGGCGGCTGCGCCAGGATGGCCTGGTAGCTGGGGCCGCCGCCACGCCCCACCGTGCCGCCGCGGCCATGGAACAGCCGCAGCGTGATGCCATGCGCCGCCCGCAGCGGGCCGAACAGCCCCACCAGTGCCAGCTCGGCCCGGTACAGCTCCCAGTTGCTGGTGAAGAAGCCGCCGTCCTTGTTGCTGTCGGAATAGCCCAGCATGACGTCCTGCTCACCGCCGCTGCGCACCACCAGGTCGGTGATGCCGGGCAGGGCGTAGAACTCGCGCATGATCGGCTCGGCCTGGCGCAAATCGCCGATCGTCTCGAACAGCGGCACCACGATCAGCGCATTCACCGCGCCGCCGTCCAGCGTGCCCCCATTCGGTCCGGCCAGCAGGCCGCATTCCTTCTGCAGCAGCAGCACCTCCAGCAGGTCGCTCACGCTCTCGGTGTGGCTGATGATGTAGTGGCGCAGTGCCTCCCGGCCATAGCGCGCCAGCATGGTCTTGGCGGCTTCGAAGATCGCCAGCTCGCTGCGCGCCAGGTCGCTGTAGGCCGCGCCATGCACCCGCAGCGGGCGCGCGTCGTTCAGCAGCCCCATCAGCAGGCTGCGCTTGGCGGCTTCGTCCAGCGCGCTGTAGTCGGGGTGCAGCCGGGACTCGCGCAGCAGTTCGGCCACCACGGCTTCGTGCTTGTCGCTGCTCTGGCGCAGGTCGACCGTGGCCAGGTGGAAGCCGAACACCTGCACCGCGCGCATCAGCGGCGCCAGGCGCGGCGCCACCAGGGCCTGGGCATGGTGGCGCTGCAGGCTGTCGGCGATCACGCCCAGATCGGCCAGGAACTGCGCCGGGCTGGTGTAGGCGTTCTGCGGTTGCACCGCATGGCGCAGTGCCTCGGTGCCTGTCAGGTCCTGCAGCGTGGTGGCCAGCCGGGCGTACATGCCCACCAGGGCGCGGCGGTAGGGCTCGTCCTCACGGTGCGGGTTCCTGTCGGGCGACGCCTCGGCCAGTGCCGCCATCTCGGGCGTCACGCCAGCCAGCATCTGGCTGATCGACAGCTCGGCGCCCAGCGCATGCACCTCGGTCAGGTAGAAGCGCAGTGCCACCTCGCTCTGCCGCGCCAGGGCCATGCGCAGGGTGTCGGCCGTGACGTTGGGGTTGCCGTCGCGGTCGCCGCCGATCCACTGGCCCATGCGCAGGAAGCTGGGCACCGCAAAGCCGATCAGGTGCTCTTCGATCTCGGCATACAGCTTGGGGATCTGGCGCAAGAAGGTGCTCTGGTAATAACTCAGCGCGTTCTCGATCTCGTCGGCCACCGTCAGCTTGGTGTAGCGCAGCATGCGCGTCTGCCACAGCTGGGTGATGCGGGCGCGCATCAGCGCCTCGTTGGCGCGGCGCTCACGCTCGGTGGGCAGTTCGTCGCGCGCGCCCACCAGTTCGGCAATCGCCCGCTCGGCATCCAGGATGCTCTTGCGCTGCACCTCGGTGGGGTGGGCGGTCAGCACCGGGCTGATGTAGGCCTGGGCCAGCATCTGCGCCACGTCGGCTGAGCGGATGTCGGCCTGGTGCAGGCGCTCGAAGCTCAGTGCCAGGCTGCCGTCCTGCTGGTGGCCTTGCCGTTCATGGTGCTGGCGGCGGCGCACATGGTGGCGGTCTTCGGCGATGTTGGCCAGGTGGCTGAAGTAGCTGAAGGCGCGGATCACGCTCACCGTCTGGTCGGCCGACAGGTTCTTCAGCAGCCGGTCGAGCACCCGGCCGGCGGAGGCGTCCTTCTTCAGCCGGTAGGCCACGCTGAGCTGGCGCACCCGCTCGATCAGCTCGAAGGCGTCCTTGCCCTCCTGCTCGCGGATCACATCGCCCAGCAGCCGGCCCAGTAACCGGATGTCATCCATCAGCGCCTTGTTCTTGGCGGCGGCGTCCCCGGCATCTGCCAGCTTGACGGAGGCACTGCCCGGCTTCGGGGCGCGTGCAGGGCGCTTCTCGGGAGTGATCGAACTCGGCATGAAGATTCTCCAGAAGAGGTAACAAGGTTACCAAACCACACCGGTACGCCGGGGTCGGCCCAGCGGTTGCGTCTGCCGGCAATGTCGCACCCGGGTTGGCACCCAGAGGTGCCCAGAACCGCCTAGCGATAATCGGGCCACCATGACCCAGCCCACCCCCGGCGCCAGCGCGCAAGACACGCCCGATACCCTGATCGCCACGCGCGAGAGCCGGCTGGCCCTGTGGCAGGCCGAGCATGTGCGCGACCTGCTCGGCGCACGCTTCGGCCTGCGCGTGGGCCTGCTGGGCATGACCACCCGCGGCGACCAGATCCTCGACCGGGCCCTCAGCAAGGTGGGCGGCAAAGGGCTGTTCGTCAAGGAGCTGGAAGTGGCGCTCGAAGAAGGCCGCGCCCACTTGGCGGTGCATTCGCTGAAGGACGTGCCGATGGAGCTGCCCGACGGCTTCGTGCTGGCCGCGGTACTGGAGCGTGAAGACCCGCGCGACGCCTTCGTCTCCAACCGCTACGCCTCGGTCGCTGATCTTCCTCACGGCGCGGTGGTTGGCACCAGCAGCCTGCGCCGGGTGGTGCAGTTGAAGAACTTGCGGCCAGACCTGCGCATCGAGCCGCTGCGCGGCAACCTGGACACCCGGCTGCGCAAGCTCGACGAAGGCGGCTACGACGCCATCGTGCTGGCCGCCGCCGGCCTCAAGCGCCTGGGCCTGGCCGACCGCATCCGCGCGCCGTTCGACGAGGCGGCGATGATCCCCGCCGCCGGCCAGGGCGCGCTGGGCATCGAAGTGCGCAGCGACGCCACCAAGCTGCGCGCCCAGTTGGCCGAGATGGTGCACGCGCCCACCTGGCTGTCGGTGCATGCCGAGCGTGCGGTGTCGCGCGCGCTGGGTGGCAGCTGCAGCATGCCGCTGGCTGCCCATGCCGTGTGGCAGGGCGACCAGCTGGTGATGACCGCCGCGCTGGGCCATGCCGAAGACACCGCCCGGCCGCTGCTGCGCACCCAGGCGCAGGCCCACATCCCGCAGGACAGCGGCGCCGCCGCCACCGCCCTGGCCGATGCGCTGGGCCGCCAGGCGGCCGACCAGTTGCGTGCCCAGGGCGCCGACGCCTATCTGGCCGCTGCGCCGGTGGCCTGACCGGCCGCGCGGCATCGCCCCGGTCCCGCCGGCGATGGCCGATCTGCCGCACTTGCTGGTGACCCGGCCGCAGCCCCAGGCCGATGCGTGGGTCGCGCGCCTGCAGGCGCTGGGCCTGCCTGCCAGCGCCTTCCCGTTGCTGGGCATCGACGGCCCGGCCGACCTGGCACCGGTGCAGGCAGCCTGGGCCAGCATTGCGCGCGGGTGCGACGACCAGCAACGCCCGCTGGCCATGGTGATGTTCGTCAGTCCCAGTGCGGTGCAGCGCTTCTTCGACCAGCAGCCCGCCGGTCAGGTGTGGCCGGTGGCGTTGCTGGCCGCAGCCCCCGGCCTGGGCACCCGGCAAGCCCTGCAGCAGGCCGGCGTGCCGGCTGAGGCGCTGTGCAGCCCGGCCGATGACGGCGGGCCGTTCGACTCGGAAGCGCTGTGGGCGGTGCTGCAGCCCCGCTGCGCCTGGCCGGGCGCCAGCGCGCTGGTGGTGCGCGGCGAATCCGGCCGCAACTGGCTGGCCGACGTGCTGCGCCAGCAGGGCGCGCAGGTGCACTTTGTGGAGGCCTACCGCCGCACCGTGCCGGTGCCTGGTGCGGCTGCCCGGGCTGCCCTGGCGCGCGCGCTGGCCCAGCCCGGGGCGCACTGCTGGTTGTTGTCCAGCAGCGAGGCCGTGGGCCACCTGCCGGTGCTGGCCCCGGCGGCCGACTGGTCGCAGGCCCGCGCGCTGGCCACCCACCCACGCATTGCCGATGCGGCGCGCGCGCTGGGCATGGTGCAGGTGGAGACCGTCGCCCCCACGCCCGAGGCGGTGGCCGCCCGCCTGCTGGCCGGGCCCGCGCCCGCTTGACACGGCTGGCGCACAGTCGGCTGCGCCAGGGCCGGTCGATACAATCTGACCGAACGTGACCGACGCTGCCCCACCCGCCGCCCCACCCGCTGCCGCCAACCCCGCGGCGGATGCCGCGCCGGCACCTGCTGCGGCCAGCGCCGCGCTGGCGGCCGGGCTGCCCGGTCCCTGGTGGGCTGCATTCGCCGTGGTGGCTGGCCTGGCCTTGGTGGCCATCACGCTGGCCGTGATGGGCCAGCAGCGCATCAAGAGCCTGGAGCAGGAACTGGTGCGGCGCCAGCAGGACAGCCAGGGCCAGGCCATCGAAGCGCGCGCCCTGGCCCAGCAGGCCCAGGAACTGGCCCGCGCCGCCGAGACCAAGGTGGCGCTGCTCGAAGGCCGTGTGTCCGAGACAGCGCTGCAGCGCACCCAGCTGGAAGAGCTGATCCAGCAACTGTCGCGGTCCCGCGACGAGAACGTGCTGGCCGATGTCGATGCCGCCGTGCGGGTGGCCGTGCAACAGAGCGCCATCACCGGCAGTGCTGAGCCGCTGGCGGCTGCCCTGCGCCAGAGCGAGGAGCGCTTGGCGCGCATGAACCAGCCCCGGCTTGAACGGGTGCGCCGGGCGCTGGCGCGCGACCTGGACCGGGTGCGTGCCGTGGCCATCAGCGACATTGCCAGCCTCACCATCAAGATCGACGAGGCGATCCGCACGGTCGACGACCTGCCCCTGCTGGCCCAGCCTGAGCGCCGGCCCGTGGCGGCCGCCCGCCCAGGCGCTGCGGCGACCGCGAGTGCGGCTGCCTCAGCCGCGGAGTCGGCGGCCAGCCCGGCAGGCTGGTGGCCCTGGCTGCAGGCCCAGGGCGCCTGGGCCGGTGAGCGCGTGTGGGGCGAAATCCGCGCCCTGGTGCGCGTCACCCGCATCGACCACCCCGAGGCTGCCCTGGTCGCCCCGGAGCAGGTCTGGTTCCTGCGTGAGAACCTCAAGCTGCGCCTGCTCAATGCCCGGTTGGCCTTGCTGTCGCGCCAGTTCGACACCGCGCAGGCCGATCTGCGCGACGCAGTCGTCGCGCTGGACCGCTACTTCGACAGCAGCGCCCGGCGGGTGGTGTTGACCACCGACCTGGTGCGCCAGGTGGCTGGCCAGGCCCGGCAGGTGAGCCTGCCGCGGCCCGACGAGACCCTGGCGGCGCTGGCGGCGGCGCAGGCCGGCCGCTAGGCGCAGGGGCGGGCCGTGCGCAACGTCGTCTGGCTGGTGCTGCTGTTTGCGGTGGCCGTGGTCACTGCGCTGACGCTGGGCGACAACGCCGGCATGGCCTCGTTCTACTGGGAGGGTTGGCGGGTCGATTTCTCGCTGAACTTCTTCATCCTGACGGCCCTGGCCACCGGCTTTGCGCTGATGACGGCGGTGCAGGCCGTCAACGCCCTGATCAACCTGCCGGCCCGTGCGCGCGAATGGCGCTCGCTGCGGCTGGAGCGCGCGGCCCAGGCGGCGCTGCGCGAAGCGCTGGCCGAGTCGTTCGCTGGCCGCTATTCGCGGGCGCACAAGGCGGCGCAGCGTGCCATCGCCATCCAGGACGATCGCGACGACGTGGGCGACGACCATGAGTTCCGCACTCTGGCGCACTTGCTGGCAGCGGGCAGCCTGCACCGTCTGCAGGACCGTGCACGCCGTGACGACGTGCTGCACCGTGCGCTGCGCCCAGGCCGCCGCGGCGCCAATCAGGCCGTTGACGATGGTGCCCGCCTGCTGGCCGCTGAATGGGCGCTGGACGACCGCGACGGCCCGCGCGCAGAGGCCTTGCTGGCCGAACTGCAACCTGGCGTGGCGCGCCGCACCCAGGCGCTGCGGCTGAAGTTGCAGGCCGCCCGCCTGGATCGCCGCCCGATGGACGCGCTGCAGACCGCACGGCTGCTGGCCAACCACCAGGCTTTCTCCAGCACGGCGGCGCAGGGCCTGCTGCGGTCACTGGCCATCGAATCACTGGAATCTGCGCACGACGCCGACCAATTGCGCCGTGCCTGGCAAGCGTTTGACGCTGCCGATCAGCGCGACCCCTTTGTGGCCGCCCGTGCGGCCCGTCGAGCTGCGCAGTTACAGGCGCCCGAAGACGGACGCGCATGGCTGCGGCCGCTGTGGGACCGGCTCGACAGCCTGGGTGCAGATGGCCGCGCCGAGGTGTCGCTGGCCCTGGTCGACACCGTGGCTGGCCTGGGCGCGGATTGGCTGTCCCGGGTGGAGACGGCCCAGCGCGCCCACCCGACCGAACCGGCGGTGCAAGCCGCCGTGGGTGCGGTGCTGGCCGAGCGCCAGCTGTGGGGCAAGGCGCGCCGCCCGCTGGAGCTGGCCGCGCAAGATCTGCAGCTGCAGGCCCGCGCCCGCCGTCAAGCCTGGCGCGCCCTGGCCCGACTGGCCACCGAGGAAGGCGACGACGCCCGTGCGCTCGACTGCCTGCACCAGGCTGCTAAGCAGGACTGATGCGGCCCGCCGCAGCTTTTTTGGCGCCATCGACACCAGCTGAGCCAAAAAGCCAAAAATTCGCTGTAGACTGCAAGGCTTCGCGGCTGTAGCTCAGCTGGATAGAGTACTTGGCTACGAACCAAGGGGTCGTGGGTTCGATTCCTGCCAGCCGCACCAGAAAAACTAGAAACGGATCAACGGCTTAGAAGCTTTCAGCTTCTAGGCCGTTTTTCTTTGCTGGGGGACTTTTGGGGGAGTGGCCTCCGCCTTTTGGCCCTCTTGCTCACGGCGCAGCGTCTGCAGACTCTTGTTCCAGCGCCCGCTGTCTTCCTTCACCTTCTCCAGCGCGGCATGCAGCTCGACGATCTGCGCCACGCTGTAGTGACGCGTCATCGTCGTGGTGCTGTGCCACAGCAGATCGGCGATCGTCCCCTCCGGAACGCCGGCCTCCCTCAGGCGCATGCCGACCGTGTGGCGCAGGTCGTGGACGTGCAGGTCACCCAGCCCAGCCTCTCTGCGCGCGCGTTGCCACGCCGTGTTGTTCATCGTCTCGATCGCCCGATAAGGCATCTGCGGCGGTTCATCCACATTTTTGGTGCGCTCCCGCCGATACACGAAGACGAACTCCTCATGTTGACCACGGACGGATTCGATGACCGACTGCGCGACGCTGTTGCACACGACGACCCTCGACCGCTTCTTGCCTTTGACGTGCTGCATCGGGACCTCGAAGACAGAAATGCCGAGTTCCGGCACCTTGATTTCCCAATCCCATTGCAGACTGCAGACCACATCATCGCGAACGCCGCTATTCAGTACGAACAACGACATCCGTGACAAGTGGTCAGGCAGCAGCGGCAGCAGCGTGCGCTGATCGGCCCACGAGATCGGTTGTGGCTCTCGCTGATGACCTACCAGCGGCAGCATCGTGATTCGTGGCGCTTGCTGGAGCCACGTGTTGCCGTTGTCATCCCGCCAGGTTGTCGACGCCAAATTCAGAATCCTCCGCACCACACCCAGGCAAAGGTTGATGGTCTTGTGCGACCTCCCGTCCCCCAAACGCTGGGCGACGTAGGCTGCCAAGGTTCCGTCGTGCACCTGGTGTAGTTCGAGGGTTCCGATCATCGGCATCACGCTCTGTAGCAAGTAGGTTTCGGTAACAAGGCTCGTCTTGCTCTGGTTCGTCAGCAGGTAGTGAGCTGCCGTTTCATCGAAACGACGGACCTTTCGTTCGCCGTGGACGACAACACGGCGCAACTCGGCGAGCTGCTTGATCAACCACCGCTCTGCTTCTTCAAAACCTGGGAAGCCACGCTGGCGAAGTCGGGTGTGGCGGTACCACTTGTCGACTTGCCAGGTTCCGTCCTTCTCGGGGTAAATACCCCGCGTTTGTTGGCCCATGTACTTTCTCCTTTGTCAGAAATGGGCCGTCCATTCCGATGTTCATTCTGCCGAGAACCCGTCGCCTTAGCCAGCGCCCCGTCGGCCTCAGGCCGTGGCGAGCCAGCGTCGTGCTGCGGCTCGTCGTTCAGGAACTGTTCGAAGAGGGCATCTATCTGATGGCGATCGAAAAGCAGGCATGAACCTTGGCGCATGGCTTTCAATCGCGGGCGCCAGACCTCGTCGAAGGTTCGCCGCTTGACGCCGGTGTATTCGATGGCCTGCGCGTGTGTGAGACCCCGGGCCGTCATTCCTTGCTCTCCGGCACCATCTTTTTGATGGCCCTGAGGACCGCCTTCCTGGCATGGCGGTTTGCAGGGAGTGAGCGCTTGGAAACAGCCTCGGCGATCTGGATCGCGAAATTCGGGTATTCGCAGACGGACGCGGCCAAATTGGACACGCCAAGGAGGGTGCTTTCATCGAGCAACGCGAGTTTCGCCAGAGCAGCTTCCTCGCGTCTCTGAACGGCGATACCTTGTTCAAGCTTCGATTCCAAAGTGACTTTGGATTCAGCGATCGAGGCCGCTACACGATTCTGTTCTTGCAGTCGCTCCTCCGCGTATGGCGGTTTCAAGCTTGAAGCGCGACGCCTCGGATGAAATCCGCTGTCAGTGCC
>JBBAPL010000081.1:0-23284 GCA_040400895.1 Aquabacterium sp. | reverse complement strand
CAACCTGCACCGGCTGAACATGGGCACCTTCCCCGAAGGTGCAGCCATCATCTCCAACCCGTACAACAAGATCCCGGGGTTCAGCATCGGCGACGTGCACTTCGTGCCCGGCTTCCCGGTGATGGCCCACCCGATGATCGAGGCGCTGCTCGACGGCCCCTACCGCGCCCTGCACGGCAGCCATGTGCAGGGTGAACGCTCGGTGATCGTCATGGGGGCGATGGAAGCCGCGCTGACGCCGCTGATGGAAGCCATCGAAGCCAAGTTCGCCGGCATCAAGGTCTTCAGCCTGCCCAGCGTCGACCACCCCACCTACGGTCGGCACATCGAGCTGGGCGTCAAGGGTCGGCCCGACGGCACCGCCGCGGCCTATGCCGCGCTGCTGGCGGGCCTGCATGAATTTGGCGCGCAGCTTGGCCCTGAAATGGTGCGGTGACAGCGCACTGAAGTCGCGCACCTGAGCGCACTATCTCGGTGCATTCATGGCGTTGCCGATGGCTGTTTTCCTCTCGGTCGGGCCGGGTGTCCGGCCCGGTCTGGCGTGCCGGTCAGTGGCATGCTTTCTGCTACATTCTTGTGCGCCCCGCGGGTCTCGATGCCTGTGGCGGCCCGCATCCAGCCCTCTCATTCCCCCCTCTGCAATAAGCGTCCCGCTAGGAGATTCCTGATGGCAAAGACCGTCGCCGATGTGATGGCCATGGTGAAGGAAAACGAGATCAAGTTCGTTGATTTCCGTTTCACCGACACCCGCGGCAAGGAGCAGCACGTTTCCGTGCCTGTCTCGCATTTCGATGAAGAAAAGTTCACGTCGGGCCATGCCTTCGACGGCTCCTCGATCGCCGGCTGGAAGGGCATCGAGGCATCGGACATGCAACTCATGCCCGACCCCAACACCGCCAACATCGACCCGTTCTTCGAAGAACCGACGCTGATCCTGACCTGCGACGTGGTCGACCCGGCTGACGGCAAGCCCTACGAGCGCGACCCGCGCAGCCTGGCCAAGCGCGCCGAGGCCTACATGAAGAGCACCGGCCTGGGCGACGCTGCCTACTTCGGCCCGGAGCCCGAGTTCTTCATCTTCGACAGCGTCCGCTGGGGTGCGGACATGTCGGGCTGCTTCAGCAAGATCGAAGCGGAAGAAGCCGCCTGGAACACCGGCAAGGAATACGAGCACGGCAACAGCGGCTTCCGCCCGGCCGTCAAGGGTGGCTACTTCCCCGTGCCGCCGGTCGATTCGGGCCAGGACATCCGCTCGGAGATGTGCCTGATCCTCGAAAGCCTGGGCATCCCGGTCGAGGTGCACCACCATGAAGTGGCCAACGCCGGCCAGATGGAGATCGGCACCAAGTTCAGCACGCTGATCCAGCGCGCCGACTGGGTGCAACTGCAGAAGTACGTGATCCACAATGTGGCCCACGCCTACGGCAAGACCGCCACCTTCATGCCCAAGCCCATCGTCGGCGACAACGGTAGCGGCATGCACGTGCACCAGTCGGTCTGGAAGGACGGCAAGAACCTGTTCGCCGGTGACGGCTACGCCGGATTGAGCGACTTTGCGCTGTACTACATCGGCGGCATCATCAAGCACGCCCGTGCGCTCAACGCCATCACCAACCCTGGCACCAACAGCTACAAGCGCCTGGTGCCCGGCTACGAAGCCCCGGTGAAGCTGGCGTACTCGGCCAAGAACCGCTCGGCGTCGATCCGCATCCCCTACGTGGCCAACCCCAAGGGCCGCCGTGTGGAAGCGCGCTTCCCCGATCCGCTGATGAACCCGTACCTCGGCTTCAGCGCGCTGCTGATGGCCGGCCTCGATGGTGTGGAGAACAAGATCCACCCGGGTGAGGCTGCCACCAAGGACCTGTACCACCTGCCGCCGGAAGAGGACGCGAAGATCCCGACCGTCTGCTCGAGCCTGGAAATGGCGCTGGAGTACCTGGACAAGGGCCGTGCCTTCCTGACCAAGGGCGGTGTCTTCACCGACTCGTACATCGATGCCTACATCGATCTGAAGATGCAGGAAGTGCAGCGCATGCGCATGACCACGCATCCGATCGAGTTCGACATGTACTACACCCTGTGATGGGGTGGCGTGGCCCGGTGCCACGCAGCAGCAAGGGCGGCGCAAGCCGCCCTTTTTCATTGCAGGCCCTGCGCCACAATCCTGCTCACTGGCCTTGTGCCGCTGCCCGAGATCCGATGCCGCGCTCTGCCCCTTTGCTGTTGATGGCCTGTTCGGCCTTGGCTGGCCTGCTGGCCCCGGCGTCTGTCTGGGCTCAGGCCCAGGCAGGTGCCGTGTACCGGTGCCCAGGGCCGCCCGTGCTCTACACCGACGCGCTGACGGCCGACGAAGCCCGCGACCGCGGCTGCCGCACGATCGAAGGCGCTCCGATCACCATCGTGCAGAGCCCACGGCCCCGACCGGCCGCCAGCAGAGCAGGGGCCGCGCCGGCCGCGCCGGGTGCTGCCAGCGGCAGGCCGGGTGACCCGAAAGTCGACCCAGCCGCCCAGCGCCAGCGCGACACCGATGCGCGCCGCATCCTGGAGGCCGAACTGCGCCGAGAGGAAGAGCGCCTGGCCGGCCTGAAGCGCGAATACAACAACGGCGAGCCCGAGCGGCGCGGCGACGAACGCAACTTCCAGAACTACCTCGACCGGGTGGCGCAGATGAAGGCCGGCATCACCCGCAGCGAGAGTGACATCGCCGCGCTGAAGCGCGAACTCAGCAAGCTGCCCCCCTGACCACATCTGTGATTGCCCCCATGAGCCCCCGGCCCGACCCGTCGCGTTACGACGCCTTCGACATGCTGGCCACCATGGTGGCGGTGGTGCAACCCGACGGTGGGCTGCTGTTCGTCAACGCCATGTTCGAGAACGTGGCCGGCATGTCGCGCCGCAACCTGATGCGCACCCGGCTGGGCGACTGGCTGGTCGATCCACGACCCCTGGCCGAAACCCTGGCCGCCGTGACCCGCAACGAGATTGCCACCGGCCGGTTCGACGGCGTGATGAAGCGCGCGCCAGTGTCCACACACGAGCAATTGCCGGTGCATGTGATCGTCACCCAGGTCGACCCGGGCCACGACCGGGTGGTGGTGGAGATGCTGGAGATCGAGCAGCAGACCCGGCAAGACCGCGAAGAGCGCGCGCTGGGCCAGGTGCAGGCCAACAAGGAACTGATCCGCAATTTGGCCCACGAGATCAAGAACCCGCTGGGCGGCATCCGTGGCGCGGCCCAGTTGCTGGCGATGGAGATCCACAGCAAGGATCTCTCGGAGTACACCAACGTCATCATCCATGAGGCCGACCGCCTGCAGGCGCTGGTCGACCGGCTGCTGGCGCCACACCGCAAGCCGCATGTGGTCAGCGACGTCAACATCCATGAGGTGTGCGAGCGGGTGCGCTCGCTGATCCTGGCGGAGTTTCCGCGTGGGCTGACGGTGCACCGCGACTACGACATCTCCATCCCCGACTTCCGCGGCGACCGGGAGCAGCTGATCCAGGCGGTGCTCAACATTGCCCACAACGCCGCCCAGGCGCTTGCCGAGCGCGTGGCCACCGGCGACGCGCTGCTGGTGCTGCGCACGCGGGTGGCGCGCCAGGTGACGATCGGCAAGCGCCGTTTTCGACTGGCACTGGAATTGCATATCGAAGACAACGGGCCCGGTGTGCCCGAGGACATCCGAGACCGCATCTTCTACCCGCTGGTATCGGGGCGGGACGGCGGCTCGGGACTCGGGCTCACGCTGGCGCAGACCTTCGTGCAGCAACACCAGGGCACGATCGAGTGCGACAGCGAGCAAGGCAAGACCGTGTTCCGCATCGTCATCCCGCTGCCGTAGTCCGGCAGCTCGCTTCACAGGAAACAGGCCGCCGCCGCATGAAACCCATCTGGATCGTAGACGACGACCAATCCATCCGATTCGTGCTGGAGAAGGCCCTGGCGCGTGAGCAGTTCGCCACCCGCAGCTTCAGCAACCCGCGCGACGTGCTGGCCGCGCTGGACGACGACGAACCGCAAGTGCTGGTGTCCGACATCCGCATGCCCGGCGGGTCGGGCATCGACCTGCTGGGCAAGGTGAAGGCCCGCCTGCCCGGCCTGCCGGTGATCATCATGACGGCCTATTCCGACCTGGACAGCGCCGTCTCGGCCTTCCAGGGCGGCGCGTTCGAATACCTGCCCAAGCCCTTCGACCTGAACCGCGCGGTCGAACTGATCCGCCGCGCCGTGGAAGAGAGCTTGCGCGAGGAGGTGCGCGACACCGGCAGCGCCGACATGCCCGAGATGCTGGGCCAGGCCCCGGCGATGCAGGACGTGTTCCGTGCCATCGGCCGGCTCAGCCAGAGCAACGTCACCGTGCTGATCACTGGCGAGAGCGGTTCGGGCAAGGAACTGGTGGCGCGCGCGCTGCACAAGCACAGCCCGCGGGGCGATGCCGGCAGCAACGGCCCGTTCATCGCCATCAACACTGCCGCCATCCCGAAAGACCTGCTCGAGAGCGAGCTGTTCGGCCATGAGCGTGGCGCCTTCACCGGTGCGCAGACCATGCGCCGCGGCCGCTTCGAGCAGGCCGACGGCGGCACGCTGTTCCTCGACGAGATCGGCGACATGCCGTTCGACCTGCAGACCCGGCTGCTGCGGGTGCTGAGCGACGGCCAGTTCTACCGCGTGGGCGGCCACCAGCCGCTGAAGGCCAATGTGCGGGTGATCGCCGCCACCCACCAGAACCTGGAGCAGCGGGTGCGCGAAGGTGCGTTCCGCGAAGACCTGTTCCACCGCCTCAACGTCATCCGCCTGCGCCTGCCCGCGCTGCGCGAGCGGCGCGAGGACGTGCCCTCGCTGACCCGCTTCTTCCTGGCCAAGAGCGCCAAGGAACTGGGCGTGGAGGCCAAGCGCATCACCGAGCTGGCGGTCGAGCGGCTGATGGCCTTTGACTTCCCCGGCAATGTGCGCCAACTGGAAAACATCTGCCATTGGCTGACGGTGATGGCGCCCGCGCAGGTGATCGAGCCCAAGGACCTGCCGCCCGAGCTGATGGCCGGCGACGTGGCGCGCCTGCCGGCGGCCGCGCCGATGCAGGCGCTGGCGGCCGAGTCGCTGGCACCGGTGGCCATGCCCGGCCACGGCGCTGCTGCGGCCGCCGCCCCGTCGCCCGGCGTGGTGGTGGGCGGCCTGCCCAGCGGCTGGCTGCTGGACCTGCAGCGTGAGGCGCGCCGGCTGCTGGAATCCGGTGACCCGGAGGTCTGGGAGACGCTGACGCGGCAGTTCGAAGGCCAGCTGATCCACACCGCGCTGGAGATCACCCGCGGCCGCCGCATCGAGGCGGCGCACAAGCTGGGCATCGGCCGCAACACCATCACCCGCAAGATCCAGGAACTGGGCCTGGACGACTGATGTCAGCCGGGCTGGCCGGCGGCGGTATTCAGCCGGCTCAGCGGCGTGGCCAGCCCGAGGTATTGGCGGCATCGTCCCGGTCGGGCAGTTGGCCTTGCACCAGGTCGTCGTAGGCCGAGTGGGGCAACTCGCTCACCTCCAGCCCGCCCGCGCTGATGTGCGCGGCTGGGCGGCTGCCGATCTGGCTGTCCTGGCCACCCATGAAGCTGTCGGGTGATTCGGCGGAGGCCGCGGGCTGCGGCGTGGCCATGCTGCGCTGCCGGATGGCCTCGACCAGCCGCTGCTGCAGCACGCTGAACTGAAACCGTTCGGACAGGCTGTCGGGCGGCAGGCGCGACAGCTGCTGCAACCCGCGCTGCAACACCCACACCTGCATCTCCAGCAAGGCGGCCGAGCCCTCGCGCGCCAGCGAGCGTTCGATGAAGTACAGGTGCGGCAGCACGCGCCGCAGGTCGCGTTGGGCGCGCATGCGGTCGCGCAGCGCGCGGTGGGCTTGTCTGAGCAGATGGCCGCGGCTGGGCTCGGGCAGGGTGGTGCGTTCGCCCTGGGCGATGCTGGCGGGGTTGTCAGAGACGGGCTGCGCCGGCTTGCGGCGTGCCGGTCGGCGGTGCCACGCTGCCAGCGATGCCAGCCAGCCCGGGGTGGCTGGTCGATCTTCAGCAGGATCGAGTGACCACACCGATTGCTGGCTGTCCTGCGCACGATCCGTCCACCGTCCCATGGGGCCTCCCGCCGATCCGACGCGCCCATTTCACCGTCAGCCACACCTGGCCTTAGTGCACAGCTTGAGCGGCATCGATGATGCCATAGCGCATCAATCGGCCAGCGTGGCCAGCACCGGGGCGTGGTCGCTGGGGCGCTCGTTCTTGCGCGGCAGCTTGTCCACGGTGCAGGCCGTCACTCTGGGCTGCAGGGCCTGGCTGACCAGGATGTGGTCGATGCGCAGGCCCTGGTTCTTGCGGAACGCCAGGTTGCGGTAGTCCCACCAGCTCCAGGTGCGCGGTGGCTGGTCGAACAGGCGGAATGCATCGACCAGCCCCAGGCCGCACAGCGCCTGGAAGTGCGCGCGTTCTTCCGGGGTGCAGTGGATCTGGCCGGCCCAGGCCGCCGGGTCGAACACGTCGCGGTCGTCGGGGGCGATGTTGTAGTCGCCCATCAAGACCAGCTGCGGGTGTTGCGCCAGTTCACTGCGCAGCCAGTCGTGCAGGGCCTGCAACCAGGCCATCTTGTAGGCGAACTTGTCGCTGCCGGGTGCCTGGCCATTGGGGAAATAGGCGCCGACCACCCGCAGCCCGCCGACCGTGGCGGCGATCACCCGCGCCTGCGGATCGTCGAAGCCGGGAATGTTGTGCACCACATCCGTCGGTGCGGTGCGCGACAACAGCGCCACACCGTTGTAGGTCTTCTGGCCGAACCACACGCTGTGCCAGCCGGCGGCCGTGATGTCGGCGTGCGGAAACTTGTCGTCGGTGAGCTTGGTCTCCTGCAGCACCAGCACGTCGGGCTGCTGCTGGCCCAGCCAGTCGAGCAGTTGGGGCAGGCGCACGGCCAGGGAGTTGACGTTCCAGGTGGCGAGTTTCATGGTGGGCTCAATGTGTTGCGCGAAGCGAGTCAGGCATCATGCCGCACCACACCGCCTTGCCCTGAGGATGCACCATGGCCCTGCTTGAGACCGACTACCTCGTCATTGGCGCGGGCGCCACCGGCCTGGCCTTCGCCGACACGCTGCTGCAGCAGGGCGATGCGCACATCACCCTGGTCGACCTGCATGCCAAACCCGGCGGCCACTGGAACGATGCTTATCCGTTCGTGGCGCTGCACCAGCCGTCCGCCTTCTACGGCGTCAATTCGCTGGCGCTGGGCACGGGGCGCAAGGACGCGGTGGGCCACAACGCCGGCCTGTATGAACTGGCCAGCGGCGCCGAGGTGTCCGGCTACTTCCAGCAGGTACTGCAGCAGCAGTTGCTGCCCAGCGGCCGGGTGCAGCACCTGCCGATGACCCGCTTCCTGGGCATGGCCGACGGCACGGGCCGCGTGGCGTCGGTGCTCTCGGGCGCCGAGTCGCAGATCACCGTGCGCCGCAAGGTGGTGGACGCCCGCTGGTTCAGCCCCAGCGTGCCTGCCACCACGCGGCCGAAGTTCAGCGTGGCGCCGGGCGTGCGCCTGGTCACACCCACCGGGCTGACCCAGCTCTGGCAGGCTGGGCAGGACCGCCCCAGCCAGTTCTGCATCCTGGGCGCTGGCAAGACGGCGATGGATGTGGGCGTGTGGCTGCTGAGCTGCGGCGTGCCGCCGGACGCCATCCACTGGGTGGTGCCGCGCGACTCCTGGGTGGTGAACCGGCTCACCACCCAGCCCGGCGAGGAGTTCTTCATGCACTCCGTCGGCGGGCAGGTGCAGCAGATGAAAGCCATCGCCGAGGCCACCGACCCGGTCGACCTGTTCGAGCGCCTCGAGGCCAGCGGCCAGATGCTGCGCATCGACCGCACGCAGCGGCCGCGGATGTTCCACTACGCCACCCTGTCCGAAGGCGAGGTGCAGTTGTTGCGGCAGATCCAGCAGGTGATCCGCAAGGGCCGCGTGCAGGCCATCGAGGCCGGGGCGCTGGTGCTGGACCAGGGCCGCGAGGCCATGGACGCCGGCACGCTGTACATCGACTGCACCGCGTCTGCGGTGGATGTGCGCGAGATGGAACCGATGTTCCAGCCCGGCAGGATCCTGCCGCAACTGGTGCGGGCGCCGCTGGTCAGCTTCAGCGCCGCCGTCTGCGCCTATGTCGAGGCGAACTTCGACGACGATGCGGTGAAGAACCGGCTGTGCTCGCCGGTGCCATTTCCGCGCAGCGTGGGCGGCTATGTGGCGGCGACCATGGCCAGCCTGGCCAACCAGTTGCGCTGGGGCGAAGACAAGGTCATGCGCAACTGGATCCGCGACAGCCGCCTCGACGGCTTCGGCAAGATGGTGGCTGGCATCGACCGCAACGACGCCGAGAAGATGGCGGTGCTTGGCGAGTTGCGTCAGTATGGTGCTGCAGCCATGGGCAATGCAAAGCGCCTGATTGCCGCTGCCGCTTGACCCAACCACAAGGAGACACACCATGAGCACTTGGCGCACCCTGGCGGCCACGCCCTTCACCACCGAAAAGCGCCCGGCCACCGGCAGCCGCGGCATGGTGGTCACCAACCATCCGCTGGCATCGGCTGCCGGTGCCGAGATGCTGGCCGCCGGCGGCAATGCGGTGGACGCCGCGGTGGCCGCGTTGTTCACGCTGACCGTGGTCGAGCCGATGATGGTCGGCATCCTGGGCGGCGGCTTTGCCAACATCCGTCTGGCCGATGGTAGCCAGACCATCCTGGAAGGCCAGGGCCGCTGCCCGCAGGCGGTGGGCCCCACCACCTTCACGCCCGACCCCGAGGCCGGCCCCGGCGTGCTGGATGCGGTGGGCCGGCGCAACAGCGTGGGCCGTGCCGCCGTGGCGGTGCCGGGCAACCTGATGGCCTGGTGCCAGATGCTGCAGCGCCACGGCAGCCTGGCGCTGGCCGATGTGGTCGAGCCCGCCATCCGCCATGCCGAGCGCGGCTATGCCGCCACCGCCTACCTGGCCGACTGCGTGGCCGACTGCGCCGCCGACCTGGCGCTGGACCCGGAGATCGCCCGTGTCTTCCTTCCTGGCGGGCAGTTGCTGCGCGCTGGCCAGCGGGTGGTCAACGGCGCCTATGCCGACACCCTGCGCGCCATCGTGCGTGAAGGCCCGGGCCTGCTGTACGGCGGCGCGCTGGGCCAGGCATTGGCCGACGACATGCAGCGCCAAGGCGCCTACCTGTCATTGGACGACCTGCGCGGCTACCGCACCAACGACATGGCCGTGCTGCGCAGCAGCTACCGCGGCTTCGAGATCACCGGCCCGCCGCCGCCCTGCGCCGGCCCGCTGCACATCGCCCAGATGCTCAACATCCTGGAAGGCTTCGACACTGCCGGCGCCGGGTTCGGCTCGGTCGATGGTGTGCATCGCATCGCCGAGGTGCTGCGCATCGCCTTTGCCGACCGCGCCGCCTGCACGGCCGACCCCGACTTCGTGCCGGTGCCGGTGGATGCGCTGCTCGACCCCGCCTACGCCGCCATGCGCCGCGCCGCCATCGACCCGGCGCGCAGCCAGGCCTGGGCGGCCGGTGTGCAGGCCGGCCCGCTGCGTTCAGCGGGAGGCAACGAGAGCGCCAACACCACCCACCTGACGGTGGCCGACCGCGACGGGCGCATCGTCTGCGCCACGCAGACCATCAACTCGCTGTTTGGCGCGCGCTACATGGTGCCGGGCACCGGGGCGATCCCGAACAACTACCTGTACGTGTTCAACCCGCGGCCGGGGCTGGCCAATTCACTGGCGCCGGGCAAGCGGGTCACCTCGTCGATGGCGCCGCTGATCGTGCTGCAGGACGGCCAGCCGCGCTTTGCGCTGGGGCTGCCGGGTGGCCTGCGCATCTTCCCGTCGGCGCTGCAGGCGGTGCTGAACATCATCGACCACGGCATGTCGCTGCAAGAGGCGGTGGAAGCGCCGCGGGTGTGGACGCAAGGTTTTGGCCTGGAGCTGGAGCCGCACTTCTCCGATGCCGTGGCCGACGGGCTGGCCGCGCGCGGCCATGCCATCGAGCGCGTGCCCAACGTGGGCGGCGGCATGGGCGGCATCCAGTTCCATGCCAACGGTGACATGGAAGGTGCCGCCTGCTGGCGGGCTGACGGCACGCCCATCGGCGTGGGCGGTGGCTTCGCGCGCGCTGGCGTGCGGTTCTTGCCAGAGGCGCGGCGCCCGTAGGCCACCGCGCCTGTGCAGTCTGAACCGTGCCCGCATGCTTGCGGGCAGCCGTGGATCGCCTGTGGGCGACCCACGCACGGCCTCATCGGACGATGTCGACGCCGCCTTTGCCGCGGTCGGCTTGCTCGCGGGTGTTGGGCCCGGTGCTCTTCATGGTGGTGGCGGCGGGCTGCGGGCTGGTCGGCGCGGGCTTGACGACAGGCTGGCTGGCGGGCGGGGTTGGGGTCGGTGGTGTTTCGGTTGCCATGGTGACTCTCCTGGCAGGCGCGGGGTCGGCCTGTCATGGCAGGTTACAAGAAGGGCTGGCCGGTCGCAATCAGGCCTTGCGTGGCTGCGCGGCCTGCGCGCCGGTCAAGCGCCGTTGGTGGCGCCTGTGATGGCAGCGTGGTCGGCCAGTTGCAGGTAGCTGCGGCGCAAGGCAGGGTCGGGGATGCGATCGCTGCGCCGCTGCAGTTCGGCGCGTGCCAGCGCTGCCAGGCCGGCGGCGCGCGGGTCGCCGCAGGCCTGCAGCACCTGCACAGCCACTCGGTACAGCGCCATCGGCAGCTGCGCGCCATCGGCGCGCGGTTCGGCTGCCAGCAGCAGCGGCAGCAGCCCGTGCAGGTGGACCAGGGCGGCCTGTGCCCCGGCCTGGTCGGCGCCGCTGCGGGCCAGTGCCAGCTCGGCGCAGGCGGCCTGCACTTCCAGCACCGGCAGCGTGCTGCCCAGGGCCTGCAGCAGGGTGTCGGCGGCCTGCAAGGCCTGTTGCGCCGCGTCGAAGCGGCCGGCCGCGGTGTGCACCATGCCCAGGTGGTGCAGGGTGCTGGCCTCGATGGCGCGCGCGCCGATGTCGTGTGCGATGTCGCGTGCGGCCTGCGTGGCTTGCAGGGCGCTGTCGAGCTGGCCCAGCGCCAGCTCCACCAGGCCCAGGTTCTCCAGCACGATGGCCTCGCCGCGGCGGAACCCGCTGGACCGCAGCAGCGCCAGCGCCTGGTCGGCCAGTGCACGGGCCTGGGCCAGCTGGCTCAGCTCGCGGTGGGCCTCGGCGCGGTTGACCAGGGCCAGCCCATGCTGGGTCGGCTCGTTCAGCGCTGCAAACATGCGGGCGGCCTGCTCGGCGTGCAGGCCGGCCTGGTGGAAGTCGCCGGCCACCAGGCAGGCGCTGCCCATGTTGTTGAACAGCATCGCCTCGCCGGAACGGTCGCCGATCTTGCGCGCCAGGCGCTGCGCCTCCTCGTAGTGGCCCACCGCGTCGGCATAACGGGCGCGTGACTTGGCCACCACGCCCAGGTTGTTGAGGATGTCGATCTGCGCGCGGGCATCGCCCACGTCGCGCACCAGCTGCATCGCCTGTCCCAGGCCATGGCCCGCGGCCTCGAAATCCCCCAGGTGCCAGTGCAGCAGGCCGATCTGCGACAGCGTGGCCGACTCACCGCGCCGGTTGCGGCTGGCCCGCGCCAGCGCCAGCGCGCGGTCCAGCTGCGGCCGCGCGGCGGCGGCGTCGCCGGCAAAGAACAGCGCCCGGGTGTCCAGCAGCAGCGCATCGGTCAGCAGGTCGGGCGCCCGCGGCAGTGCATCGGTGTCGATCGCGCCGATGGCGGCTTGCGCGCTGGCGCGTGCGGCGGCCCAGTCGCCACTGTCCAGGGCCAGCTTGGCCTGGCGCGTGGCCACCCGGGCTTGCGCCACCACCGGGTCGTCCATGGCTGGCGCCAGTGCCTGCAGGGCCTGCAGGTCGGCCTGGCGCTGGCCATGCTTGCCCTGCAGGTCGTGGATGGCCTCGCGGCGCAGCAGCACGTCAAAGCGCGCCGGCACATCGGTTGCGGGCAGCCAGTCCAGCGCGCGGCCAAAGTCGGCCAGCGCCTGGTCGTTGGCAAAGGCCGCGGCTGCCTGCTCGCCGGCCTTGCGCAGATAGTGGCAAGCTTTGTCGCGATCCTCGGCCCGGGTGTAGTGGTGGGCCAGCTGCGGCGCCAGCGGGCCCAGGCGGTCTGGGCCGGCGGCTTCCAGGTAGCGCGCATAGCGGCCGTGCAGCGCCACCCGCGTGGCATGGGCCAGGCTCTCGTAGCTGACTTCCAACGTCACCAGGTGCCGGAACAGGTAGGTCAGCTCGGGGTCGGGCAATTCCTGGGCGGTGAAGCCCAGCCGGTCCAGCACCAGCAAGTCGTCCTTCAGGGCGTCCAGGCTGCCCAGCATCGGCGAATAGCCGTGCTGATCCACCACCCGGAACACCCGTCCGATGATGCTGGCCACCTTCAGCGACAGCTGCTGCGCCACGCTGAGCCGGTCGATCCGGCTCAACACCAGGCTGTGCAGGCTGGCCGGCAGGTCCAACGCGTCGAGCGCCATCGGGTCACGCGGGTCGATGCTGCGGTCGTGCAGGTAGTTCAGCAGCTCTTCGACATAGAACGGGTTGCCCTGGGCGCGGGCGGTGATGCGCTCGAGCAGCGCCGGCCGCACCGCGCCGCTGCGCTCGGGGAACAGCGCGGCCACCTTGGCGGCGATCACCTGCTCGGCCTGGGGCGTGGTCAGCCCGCCCAGCACCACTTCGTCGAAGTGGGGCAGGGCGGCCAGGCGGGCGCCGATGTCCTGCGTGGCGCCGGCGTCGGGCGGTCGGTAGGTCAGCAGCACCAGCACCGGCAGGTGCTCGATCGCGCGGGCCAGCAGCAGCAGCAGGTCGAGCGAGGGCAGGTCGGCGTCGTGCAGGTCTTCCAGCACCAGCAGCAGGCCGCTGCCGTCGCTGGCGGCCTCGTTGGCCGCCGACGCCAGGCAGCGCAGCAGCATGGCTTCCAGCAGGGCGCGGCGGTCCTTGGGTGGCAGCGCCTGGGTAAAGGCGCTTTCGGGCAGGTCGAGCCCCAGCACCGTGCCCAGCAGCGGCCAGGCGTCGCCATGCTCTGGGGCGCGGTCCTGCAGTTCGGCGGCGATGGTGCGGATCTGCTTGCGCAGCGGCAGCGCCGGGTCGAGGTCGAAGAACGCGGTCCAGATCGGCTGCCAGACCAGGTAGGGCGTGTGGATGCCGTCGAGTTGGCAGGTGCCGCCGTAGCCGATCAGCCGCTCGCGGCGTGCCATGCGGATGCCTTCGGCCACCAGGCGCGACTTGCCCATGCCTGCGTCGCCGGTGATGCCCAGCACACGGCCGCGCCCTTGCAGGGCCTGCGCCAGGTGCTGCGCCACCTGCTTGGCCTCGGCATCGCGGCCGACCATCGGCAAGGCGTAGGCCGGTTCCTGCAGGCGGATGGCGCGCTGTTGCCGCCGGTCGCCCACGGCCAACACCGGCATCGCCTCGGCCTTGCCCTTGATGGCGATGGGCGGGCGGGCCTCCAGCGTGAATTCATCGGCCACCGCGTTGCGCACCCGGCCCGACACCAGGATCTCGCCGGGCGCGGCCATGGACATCAGCCGGGCGGCGAAGTTGACTTCGTCGCCCATCGCGCCGAACGATTGCCGGGTGGCGCTGCCGTAGCCGCCCACCCGCATGGTGCCGCGCGCCAGGCCGATCTGGATGGCGAAGTCCGACCCCACCAGCAGGCTGCGCAGGGCCACGGCCGCCCGCAGTGCGCGGCTGGCGTCGTCCTCATGCACCTGGGCAGCGCCGAACGATCCGTACAGGTAGCTGCCCTTGTCGCCGATGGTCAGTTCCAGCAGAACACCACCGTGGCGCTGCAGCACATGCTGGGCCTGGCGGACCACCGCCTCCAGGCCGCTGGCGGCGGCATCGTCGTGGTCGTAGTCCAGGCCGGTGAAGCGCAGGAACAGGGCCGCCGCGGGCCGCAGGTCGGTGGTGAACAGGCCTTGCGCCGCCGCTTCCCGCTCGGCCACGAACGGCAGGATCCACGGCCGCAGCACGCCAGCGTCCGGCACGGCCACCGGGGCCGCAAGCGCCGGCGCATCCACCGGCAAGGCGCGGGTGGCCCAGGCGGGGTCGAGCACATGGAAGGCGTCGCCCGACGCGGCGTGGCGCAGGTGACTGGCGGGCAGTTGCAGCAGGGCCGCGGTGTCGGCGTCCAGCACGATCTCGCCGGCCTGCGCCAGGCCTTCGGCGATGGACACGCGGGCGAGGGTGGCGCCGGCCACCACGTCGATGCGCTGGATGTCGGGGTCGCCCACCACGAACCGGCGTGCCGGCCCGGTGCTGACCGCCACTTTCACGGCCAGCGCCGGAAACCGCTGCATCGCCGCCTGCATGGCCAGGGCGCACTGCGCCGCCTGCACCGCGGTGCGGGCGGGCACGCCGTCGAACCAGCAGGTGATGGCGTCGCCTGAGAAGCTGACGACGCTGCCGCCGAAGCGGTCGACCTCGCCGATCAGGCTGTCGTAGACGGCATTGATGCCGAGGGTGAGTGCCTCCACGCCGCGGCGCTCGCCGTGGGCTTGTCGCAGCGCCTCGGTCAGTGCGGTGAAGCCGGTGATGTCGGCAAACAGCGCCGACCCGGTGGTGCGGTCGGGCAGTGTTTCACCACGCGCCAGTGCGCGCAGGCGGTCTTGCGGAAGATAGGTGTGCAAGGCCATGGATCAGGGTCGGGGGGGCTGGCGCAGCCGGTCGCGACGGTAGCACGCGGCACCGCGCTGCTCAGCCCCGTGCACCCCCCCAAAACGAACGCCGCGCCGCTGTGGCCTGGTGCCACCGCGCAGCGGTCTGCCGGTCAGCCTGCCGGCACCGTCTGCGGCCCGCGCACCAGCTGGCCGGGCAGGGCGCCGGTGGCCTCGCCGTGGCGGTAGGTGGGCACGCCGGCGACGACGGTGGCGTCGTAGCCGGTGGCGCGCTGCAGCAGGCGTTTGCCGCCGGCCGGCAGGTCGCCCACCATCACCGGGGCCAGCACCCGCAGGCGGTCCATGTCGATCACGTTCAGGTCGGCGCGGTAGCCGGGCGCCAGCACACCGCGGTCCAGCAGGCCGACGGTGCGGGCGGTGTCCGCCGTCTGGCGCTTGACCAGCCAGCCCAGGTCGAACCGCCCGCTGGGCCGGTCACGCCCCCAATGCGCCAGCAGGGTGGTCGGGAAGCTGCCGTCGCTGATGACGCTGACATGCGCGCCGCCGTCGCCCAGCCCGGGCACGGTGTGCGGGTGGGCCAGCATGTCGTGGCAGGCGTCCAGGTGGCCGTGGGCGTAGTTGGCAAACGGCGCGAACAGGAACGCCCGGCCGTTGTCGGCCAGCAGCATGTCGTAGGCCGTCTCGGCCGGGGTCTGGCTGCGCTGCTGCGCGATGGCGGTGACGGCCAGCTCGGGCGGCGGCTCGTAGTTCGGCGGGTCGCCGAAGGCATAGAGCCGGCTGAAGTCGGCGAAGCGCGGCAGCAGCGGGTCGGCGGGTCGGCCGTCCAACTGCTGCAGCTCGGCCAGGATGCGGGCACGCACCGCTGGCTGGTGCATGAGGGCCAGCCGCTGGTCCAGGCTGAGGGCATCCATGGCCTGCATGCTGGCGCAGCCGGAAAACGGGTGCCGGCTGCCCTGCAGGCCCAGCAGCACGCCGATGGGCCGCGGCGCCACTTGCGCCGTCATGGCCAAGCCGCGGGCATTGGCGTCGGTGGTCAGCGCCAGCAACTGGCGCCAACCCTCGGGTGCGCTGTGGCGCTGGCCGAGCGAGAACGACAGCGGCCTGCCGGAATCGCGCACCAGCCGGGTCAGCATCGCAAATTCTTCTTCCAGCGACGGCACGTTGAAGTCGGAGATGAACTGCAGCACGCCCCGACCTGCGTCCTTCAGGCCGGCGGCGATGGCCTGCAGTTCGTCTTCGGTCGCACGCAGGCTGGGCGTGGGCTCGCCCTTGATCGAGCGGTGGTTGACCGACCGAGAGGTCGAGAACCCGATCGCCCCGGCGCGCATGGCCTCGGCCGCCAGCTGGCGCATCTGCGCGCGGTCATCCGCGGTGGCGGCTTCCAGCCGGGCGCCGCGCTCGCCCATCACGAACACCCGCAGCGCGCCGTGCGGCAGCTGGGCGGCGATGTCGATGTCGCGCGGCTGCGGCGCCAGCGCGTCCAGGTAGTCGCCAAAGCTTTCCCACTGCCAGCCCAGGCCTTCATGCAGGGCGGTGCCAGGGATGTCTTCCACGCCCTCCATCAGCTCGACCAGGCGGTCGCGGTGGCGGGCATGCACCGGCGCAAAGCCCACGCCGCAGTTGCCCATCACCGCCGTGGTCACGCCGTGCCAGCTGCTGGGCTGCATGCGGGTGTCCCAGCTGGCCTGGCCGTCGTAGTGGGTGTGGATGTCGACGAAGCCGGGCGTTACCAGCTTGCCGCGGGCGTCGATCTCGTCGCGGCCGGTGCCGCTCACCTGGCCCACGGCCGTGATGCGGCCCTGGTCGATGGCGATATCGGCGCTGCGCAGCGGGCCGCCGCGGCCGTCGGCAATGTCACCGCCGCGGATGACGAGGTCATGGCGCATGGTCAGGGTCCTTGTGATGCATCAGGTGCGCCGCAGTCTGCGCCCCCGGCTTGGCGGCGCGGCGTCGCCTGGGTGACCCCCGCAGTGCAGCCGCCGCGGTGTGGGCGCTGTCAGCGCGTCATCGGCAGGGCCAGGCCCATCCCCACGAACATGCCGCCGCATGCCCGGTTGAAGCGCTTGCCCAGCCGCTGCAGCCAGCCGCGCACCCGGTGGGCCATCAAGGCCAGGCCCCATTCGACGGCGATCTCGACCACCACGAACACGGTGGCCATGATGATGAACTGGGTCAGCAGGTCGCGCGTGGGGTCGATGAACTGCGGCAGGAAGGCACCGTAAAACAGCAGCGCCTTGGGGTTGGACACGGCCGTCAGGAAGCCCTGGCGGAACAGCGTGCCGCCGGCGGCCTGCGGCTTGCCAGCCTCGGGCACCAGGCTGATGGCCGGCGCGCGCCACAACTGGACACCCAGCCACACCAGGTAGGCGCCGCCCACCCACTTCAACAGCGTCAGCGCATGGGCCGACGCCTGCAGCAAGGCGCCGATGCCCAGCATCGACAGGCCGATCAGCAGGGTGAAGCCGCTGGCACCGCCGGCCACGGTGAACAGCGTGCGCCGGTGGCCGTGCAGGGCGCCGTGGGTCAGCACCAGCAGGCTGTTGGGGCCGGGCGTCAGCGACAGGCCGATGGCCGCGGCGAGGTAGAGCAGCCAAGTGTGCAGTGCCATGCGGCCAGTCTATGCGGCGCGCTCCACCACTGGATGCGGCACGCCTTGTCGCAGCCGGGACAAACCCGCTGCCGGGCCGGTGCCACGATGCCCCTCCACCTGACCCACCGAGAACCCTGCCATGCCCTTGCCCGATGGCCTGATCGTCGTCGCCAAGCGCGAATGCCCCACCTGCACCCTGGTCGAGCCCCTGCTGGCCCGCCTGGCCGATGGTGGCGACGCGGTCACCGTGCTGGTGCAGGACGACCCCGCCTATGCCGCTGGCGTGCCCGGCGCGCTGTTCGACAGCACGCTGGAGCAGAGCTTCCGACTGGGCATCGAGTTCGTGCCCACGCTGATCCGCATGCAGGGCGGGCGCGAGGTGGCGCGCACCCACGGCTGGCACCGGGGCGATTGGCAGCAGATCAGCGGCCAGCCCGGCCTGGGCGCCGACTTGCCCGAACTGCGCCCCGGCTGCGCCAGCAAGACGCTCGACCCCGGCGTCGCCGACGACTTGCAGCTGCGCTTCGGCCACACCGGTCTGGCGGCGCGCAACATCACCCTGGGCGACGCCGAAGATCCGATGGAGGCCTGCCACGACCGTGGCTGGACCGACGGCCTGCCGGTGGTGCCGCCCACCCCGGCGCGGGTGCTGCGCATGCTGGCCGGCACCACCCGTGCGCCCGGCGAGGTGCTGGGCCTGGTGCCGCCCGACCTGGCCGCCTGCACGGTCGAGAAGGTGGCCATCAACGCGGTCATGGCCGGCTGCAAGCCCGAATACATGCCGCTGGTGCTGGCCGCGGTGGAGGCGGCGCTGATCGATGAGTTCGGCATGCATGGCGTGCTGTGCACCACCATGTTCTGCGGCCCGCTGGTGGTGGTGAACGGGCCGCTGGGCCGGGCGGTGGGCGTCAATTCGGGTGTCAATGCGCTGGGGCAGGGCCACCGCGCCAACGCCAGCATCGGCCGCGCGCTGCAGCTGGTCATCCGCAACGTGGGCGGCGGCCGGCCCGGCGAGGTCGACCGCGCCACGCTGGGCACGCCTGGCAAGTACAGCTTCTGCTTCGCCGAGTCCGAGATCCCTGAGTGGGAGCCGCTGCACGTGCAGCGCGGCTTCGCCCGCGAGGCGTCCACCGTCACCCTGTTTGCAGGCGAAGGCGTGCAAGGCGTGGTTGACCAGAAGAGCCGCACGCCTGAATCGCTGGCCAAGAGCTTCGCCGCCTGCCTGCGGGTGGTCGACCACCCCAAGCTGGCGATGGCCGGCGATGCGCTGCTGGTGGTGTCGCCCGACCACTGCCGGGTGTTCCTGGAGGCGGGGTGGTCGAAGGCGAGGCTGCTGGACGAGCTGACGCGCCTGCTCACCGTGCCGGGCGACCAACTGCTGGCCGGTGCCGACGGCATCGCCGAAGGCCTGCCCGCCGCCATGGCCGGCAAGTCCGTCCCCAAGTTCCGCCCCGGCGGCCTGCTGATCGTGCGGGCCGGTGGTGGTGCCGGCCTGTTCTCGGCCATCATTGCCGGCTGGGCTGCCTCAGGCCCGGTCGGTTCCATCCCTGTCACGAAGGAGATCACGGCATGACAGCCTCACTGGTGTTGCTGGACCCCACCTCGGAGCGATCGCCCGTCGCCCGGGCGCTGTCGGTGCGGCCCCCGTCCCTGCACGGCATGGCCGTGGCGGTGCTCGACATTTCGAAGGCGCGCGGCAACGTGTTCCTCGACCGCGTGGCCGAACTGCTGGCCGCGCAGGGCGTCACCGTCAACCGCTACCGCAAGCCCACCTTCACCCGGCCGGCGCCCACCGCACTGCGCCAGCAGATCGCGGCCGAGAACCAACTCGTCATCGAAGGCCTGGCCGACTGAGGATCGTGCACGTCGTGCTGTATGCATGACATCGCAGATCTGGAGTCGCGCGGCCTTCCTGGCGTGGGAGTGGCATCGAGTGAATTCATGCAGGCGGCGGCCATGCAGGCCAAGTCACTGGGTGTCGACCCGGCGATGGTGTTTGTCGCCCATCCGATCCAGGACCGCAGCGACGACGAGTTGCGCGCCCTGGCCGACGCCGCCTTGCCGGGCATCGTGCAGCGGCTGGTGGCCGCGCAGTCCCAGGCCTAGCCCCACGCCGGCGCGTGGGCTGCGGCGGTGTTGAGCCCGCCGCCCGCCCACCCGCCTCGGCCCCGCGCTGGCCTGCCATCGGTCGACCGGGTGCTGGCTTGGCCCGGCCTGGCGGATGCGCTGGCTGTCCACGGCCGCAGCCTGGTGCTGTCGGCCGTGCGGGGTGAGCTGGCGGCGCAGCGCAGCCGCCTGGCCGATGCAGCGGACCTGGGCGTGCCCGATGCCGCCACGCTGTTGGCCGGTATCACCCACCGCATCCAGGCCGCCGTGCAGCCCACATTGCGGCCGGTGTTCAACCTCACTGGCACGGTGCTGCACACCAACCTGGGCCGGGCGCCACTGCCGCAGCAGGCGCTGGACGCCATCACGGCCGTGGCGCGCGGTGCCGCCAATCTGGAATTCGACCTGGCAGCCGGTGCACGCGGCGACCGCGATGACGCGGTGGCCGGCCTGCTGCAGCAACTGACCGGCGCCGAGGCCGCCACCGTCGTCAACAACACCGCCGCCGCGCTGGTGCTGGTGCTGGCGGCGCTGGCGCCCCGGCGCGAGGTGATCGTCTCGCGCGGTGAGCTGATCGAGATCGGCGGCGCTTTCCGCCTGCCCGACATCATGCGCAGCGCCGGTTGCAAGCTGCACGAGGTGGGCACCACCAACCGCACCCATCTGCGCGACCATGCCGAGGCCATCGGCCCGCGCACCGCCATGCTGCTGAAGGTGCACACCAGCAATTACCAGATCCAGGGCTTCAGCGCGGCGGTGGACACGCCTGACCTGGCGCCGCTGGCACGGGCCCACGGCCTGCCGCTGGTGGTCGACCTGGGCAGCGGCGCGCTGGTCGACCTGGCCCGCTGGGGTCTGCCGCATGAGCCCACTGCCGCCGAGACCCTGGCCGCCGGCGCCGATCTGGTGCTGTTCTCGGGCGACAAGCTGCTGGGCGGGCCGCAGGCCGGCATCATCGTCGGCCGGGCCGACCTGGTGCAGCGGCTGAAGACGCACCCGTTCAAGCGCGCGCTGCGCTGCGACAAGCTGACCCTGGCCGCGTTGGAGGCCGTGCTGCGCCTGTATGCCGACCCCGATCGCCTGGCCACGCAACTGCCCACGCTGCGTCTGCTGGTGCGGCCGCCAGCCGATATCCAGGCCCAGGCCGGGCGTCTGCAGCCGCTGCTGGCCGCCTGGCTGGGCGCGGCCTGGCAGGTGACGGTGGCCGAGGTGATGAGCCAGATCGGCAGCGGCGCGCTGCCGGTCGACCGCCTGCCCAGCGCCGCGTTGCGGCTGCAGCCGGCCGGGCTGCGCCGGGGCGCGGGCCGGGCGCTCGACGCCCTGGCCGTCGGCCTGCGGGCGCTGCCGGTGCCGGTGGTGGGCCGCGTGGCCGACGGCGCGCTGTGGCTGGATCTGCGCTGCCTGGACGACGAGGCCGGCTTTGTGGACCAACTGCGGCGCGCCGCACCGCCCGCGCCGGCCACAGCACCGCCATGATCATCGCCACGGCCGGCCATGTCGACCATGGCAAGACCACGCTGGTGCAGGCCATCACCGGCATCCACACCGACCGCCAGCCCGAGGCCCAGGCCCGCGGCATGACCATCGACCTGGGCTTTGCCCACTGGCAGCCGGCACCCGGGGTTCGGGTGGGCTTCACCGATGTACCGGGCCATGAACGCCTGGTGCGCAACATGCTGGCCGGCGTGGCCGCCATCGACCTGGCCCTGCTGGTGGTGGCTGCCGACGACGGCCCGATGCCCCAGACCCGCGAGCACCTGGCCATCCTGGGCCTGCTGGGCGTGCCGCAGTTGGTGGTGGCGCTGACCAAGACCGGCAAGGTCGACCCGGCGCGGCAGGTGGCGGCGTTGGCCGAGGTGATGGCGCTGCTGCATGGCGGGCCGTTTGCCGGCGCGGCGGTGTTCCCGGTTGATGCGCTGTCGGGCCAGGGCCTGGCGCCGCTGTGCCAGCACCTGGTCGCCGCAGCGGCAGCACTGGCCCGGCAGCCGGCGGCCGGGTTCTTCCGCCTGGCCATCGACCGCAGCTTCGCGATGGACGGCGCCGGCCGCGTTGTCACCGGCGCAGTACTGGCTGGAACGGTGCGGGTCGGCGATGCAGTGCAACTGCTGCCGCAGGGCAGCGGGTTGCGGGTGCGCGGCCTGCAGGTGCTGGGCGAGGCCGTGGACGAGGCCCGCGCCGGCCAGCGCTGCGCCGTCAACCTGGCCGGCGCTGACTTGAAGCGGGCTGCGCCCGAGCGAGGCGACTGGCTGGTGACCGAAGGCGCAGCCGCTGTGAGCGACCGGCTGGATGTGCTGCTGCACTGGCCGCCGGGTGCCGACGCCGTGCCCGGCCCGCGCGCCCAGCTGGTGCTGCACCTGGGTGCAGCGGCCGTGCCGGCCCGGCTGTCGGTGCTGGATGCCGACCCGCCGCAGCCTGGCCATCCGACGACCGCACGCCTGCAACTGGCGCGGCCGGTCAGCGCGGCCTGGGGCGACCGCTTCATCCTGCGCGACGGCGCGGCCCACCGCACCCTGGCCGGTGGCCGGGTGGTCGATGCCTGTGGCCCGGCGCGGGGCAGCCGCCAGCCGCAGCGGCTGGCGCAGCTGGCGGCGCTGGCGCTGGCCGACCCGGCTGCTGCACTGGCCGCCTGGGTGGACAGCGCGCCTGACGGGGCCGATCTGGCGCACTTCGCGCAGGCTCGCGGCCTGCAGAGCGCCGAGGCGGCGGTGCTGCACCAGCAGCTGGGCCTGCAGGTGCTGGTCGGCCCGGGCGGCACGCTGGGGCTGCGCCAGCCGCGCTGGCTGGCCTGGCAGGCGCGGGTGCTGCAGGCGGTGGACGATTGGCATGCGCGCCAACCAGACAGCCTGGGGCCGGATGAAGCGGCGCTGCGCCGGCAACTGTTGGCAGGACTGGTGGGGGAACCGGCTGCAGGCGGGACAGCGGGCGCAGCGGCGGGCCGGTCGGCACAGCCCCTGCTGCACGCCAGCCTGGCCGCCGCCGTGGCCAGTGGCGGCCTGGTGCGCGACGGCCTCAGCCACCGCCGCCCCGGCCACCACCCGGTGCTGGCAGCGGGCGATGCGGCGCTGCTGGACCGCGTCACACCGCTGCTATCGGCCGGCGGCTTGCGCCCACCGATCCACGGCGAACTGGCGCTGCAACTGGCCCTGACGCTGCCGGCGCTGCAGGCCGGGCTGGCCAGGCTGGTCGACCGTGGCCTGCTGGTGCAGGTGGCGCCGAACCGTGTTTACTTGCCCGACGCGGTGGCGCAGCTGGAAGCCGAGGCACGCGCGCTGGCAGCCACCAGCCCGGACGGCACCTACGACGCCGCCGCCTACCGCGACCGCACCGGCATCGGCCGCAACCTGACGGTGCAGGTGATCGAGTTCCTCGACCGTGCCGGCATCACCCGGTTCGACGGCAAGCGGCACCGCCTGCGCGCCTGAGACAAACGCGCCGCACGGGCCGGGTGCTTGAAGCGACAGGCGGTCAAGTGCCCGCGTGCTACTGTCAGCCCTGATTTGGAAGGGCCTGGTTCCCGGTGGAGCCCTCGGTCTTCAAAACCGGTGGGGTGCGCCCAGCGCGCCCGGTGGGTTCGACTCCCATGCCCTTCCGCCGGCAAGGCGCGCGCGAACCTGCTGCGCGTGCCGATCTCGGGCCTGCGCTGCTCGCCGTACAAGAGTACGGCTGCGCTGCTCGCCCCAACCTCGGGGCGCTCGCGACGGTGCTGCCACGGTTTGCCACACTGCCGCATGCCGGGGGGGTCAGCCGTGGACGCCGGTGTACTCGCTCATGATCGCCAGGTCACCCAGGTGTTCACGCGGGATCTCCTCGCCGAGCTGGCCGCGCTTGATCACCAGCACGCGCTGTGACACGGCGGCGATGAACTCCAGGTTCTGCTCGACCAGCACGATGGTCAGCTGCATGCGGTCGCGCAGCGCGG
>JBBAPL010000080.1:0-23401 GCA_040400895.1 Aquabacterium sp. | reverse complement strand
CCGATGCGCGCTTCCACGTCAGACCAGGTCTGCGTATACGCCGTCACCTGAAAACCCGCCCCTCCCGCCTTGTTCAGCAGCGGGATGAATTCGTCGCCGATCAACTCGTTGAACTCGTCGGCATGGATGGCGATGCGCCGCGGTCGGGTCTCGCCCGGCAGTCCGCGCCCTGGACCGAACTTGTAGAGGCCGCCAGCCACGCTGGTGAGATCCGCGAACATGGAATTGCCCACCGCGCCCGCCACCTCGTAGTCGGACAGCGCATCGAGCCCGACATAGACGATCCCGCCCAGATTGATCACCGAGGTCCAGTCGAACACCGGCCGCCAGTCGGTCGGATCATCGAGCGTCGGCGACAGCAGCGCTGCCGTGCGGCCGGTGGTGAGCTTTTCCATCAAGGGCAGCAACGACGCCACCAGCTTGTCGAAGTGGCTCTTCTCGTAGTTCAGGGTCGAGGCCAACGCATGGGCGATCGGGTCGTAGAGCTTGCGGCGGCGGGCGTACTCGACCAGGCTGACCGCACGCGCACCGCGCGACTGCAGCCCCTTGTCCAGGCTCTTCTTGTCGATCGCCATGGCCTGCAATGCCTCACGCCAACCGGCGGCAGCCGGCTCCTGGTCGAACCAGTGCTCGAAGTAGTCGACCAGCAAGGGCTCGACATCGGAGGCGTAGCGGTTGATCTCCTGGTAATCGGGCTTGCGGCCCAAGGCCACCAGCGCGCGCGCCATCACGTTGACAAAGCGCCAGACGAACTCCTTGAACGCGGCCGACTGCCCTTCCGACGGCAGCTGGCCGGCGATGCGCGTGGCCACCTCGGTGATGCGCGAGAAACTGCCCACCGGGTTGTAGCGCGCCGAGATCTCGGGGTGTCCGAGGTGGAACATGAAGAACTCGTCCGCGCGCCCTGCCCGCTCGGCTTCGCCATAGATGCGCCGCAGCAGGTCGATATCACCCTTGGGGTCGAACACGATCACCACCTCGCCGCGACGGATGTCCTGGGTGATCAGCAGTTCCGCCAGGCGCGTCTTGCCCACCCGCGTGGTCCCCAGCACCAGCGTGTGACCAACCCGGTCGGCGATGTCCATCCAGATGTCGGCTTCACCCGGCTCGACCCCGTGGATTGCGGGATCGCCGCCCAGGCCGACGGGTGCTGCCGCCTGCGGACGCAGGTGCGTGAACAGTTGAACCAACAAACCTTGCTGCAACAGCGGCTGGCTCTCGGGCCGACGGGCCTCGAACAGGCGCTGGGTGTGGCGCTGGTCCCACTGGAAACCCCGCCCCAGAAACAGCCGCTCGGTCGACCACGGGATCTCGGTCGAGGTCACCTCGTAACGGCGCTGACGTCTCAGGTTGGCACGGTAGCGCAGGGTTTGCAGGCTGGCGGCGCCTCGCCAGGCCGCGTGCGCCACCAATGCACCGGCCAGCAGCCAGTCCCACGGTCGGCTCAGCAGGAACAGGCCCGGCGCACCGATCACCACGCCCGCGCCGAGCGCCGACACACAGGCCGAACGCAGTTCATGCGCCGGACGCAGCAGGGCTTCGAGCGGATAAGCCATCAGGTCGGTACGCTCGCGCCTTCCACCACGCGCACCAGCGTCGAATCGATGGCGGGCAGTGTCTGGACGAATCGCTGCGGCTCGCGAATCACGATGCCGTTGATCCGCGTACTGCCACGGTCGGACCGCTTGCGCTCGTAGCAGAGGATGTTCACGCCGCGATCGGCACGCAGGTGCCAGCCCTCGCGCAAGACCTCGCGTTGCACCCGCTTGGCCGCAACGGCAGCGGCCTCTGGCACCCCGACTTGCTGTTTGGTGAACGCCCGGAAGATGCGTGGCGAGGCCAGCAACAAGCCTTCAGCCACCACATGCACGAGCGCATCAGGCTCGTTCACCGATAACCTGCCATCGAGTATGCCCTGGCTCAGCCACGCCATGAACTGATGAGCAAGCGCCGATTCTTCAGGCGAAACCTCCTCCAGGAATTCAGGCGGACCCGCGGCGAGGACGCTCTGCGTCTCGGGTGAACTCACCGCAACGACGGGTGTCGCTGCCGGAACCGCGGGCGTGGCGCTGACCGCCTGGGCTCGACCCGGCGGCCTTCTGGGCGAATCCCACGCCACCAACTCGCTGAGGACGCTGTCCGGATCGGCATCGCCACTCAGACACGCTCGGAGGTCGGCCATCAAAGCAGGATCTTCCCTGAGCCAATCCTGGATGGCAGCCGGCACGCAACGCCCGAAAATCTCCCAGGCCACAGCCGCATCGAACGGGTCCGGCACCACCCCAGGTGGCAACGGCTCGACGACATACCCGAGCGCGCCGCAGGCTCGCATCGAACCCGCCGCCGGGTTCCATGCATGAGGAACGCCGGTGCCCATAGCCATCCACACCCGCATCCCATTGCTGAGATAGGGCAAGTCGCGCAGCAATGCCGCGACGAACACCGCGTAGGTCCATCGATGCGTCTGTGCGCCGATGACCTCGGGTGCGGCACCGCGCGGCAGGATCTGGCCGCGTCGCCGATCGAGCGAGCGCAGCGCTGTCGCAAGCGCCCGGTGCAGTTGTCCACCGGCCTGCCCATGCTGTCCTGAGCCCGACCTGGGCAACATCTGGACGAACTCGGCATGGCCGTCGATCAGCGGCTGCACTGCCAACGCAAACACCTCCGCCGGAAAGGCCAGCTTGATGCGCAGGCACCGGATGGCATTGCCGAGTCCCAGGCGATCGATCAGCGACTGAGCATCCAGCACGGGCCATTCGGCACGCAGACCTGAAGGCATCCCGCGCGTCGCGATCGGCGCCTGCATCCGCTCGCCGATGTCGGCTCCAAAGTGGGGCTCGCGCCTGACGTCAAGTTGAGGCATCCGGGCAGTATTCCGCGCGCGCGGGCCAGCAACAGCAATGACTGCGGCGCGAGCAAAGCCCTGATTCGGCCTTGACACCGCCCTCGCGCGGCGACCTGCCAGCGAAGCGCCCCAGTGACACGGAAGACCTCCAAGGAGAGCGCCACTCACCCCACTGGAATCGCCCGCTCTTCAAGGGGGAATCGGGGCTTCAGCGAGGCCCCGATTGACCCTGATTCAAGGGCCTTGCCTGCCTACGATGGCCTCGAAATGCGCTGTGCCGAACGTGGCCAGCGCCCGTACCAACGTATGAGGAGGTCCTGTTGCCCAAGTCGATCAGCTGGCGTCCCCGGGCGGGGTGGTTTGTCGCGATCAGCCTGATCGCGGCGTTCCCCGCACACGCCTGCTGGGAGCAGGCCGGCGAACGCTACGGCATCAGCCCCGAGTTGCTCTACGCCATCGCCCGCACGGAATCCGGCCTCGATCCGCAGGCCGTCGGCCGCAACCGCAACGGCTCCCGCGACATCGGCCTCATGCAGATCAACTCCGCCTGGCTGCCCCGCCTCTCTGCCCACGGCATCGCAGAGCGCGACCTGTTCGACCCCTGCACCAGCATCCATGTCGGCGCCTGGATCCTCGCCGGCAACGTCCGGCGGCTGGGCTACACCTGGGAGGCCGTCGGCGCCTACAACGCCGCGAGCCCCACGCTGCGGCGGGCCTACGCCGAGCGGGTCTACCGCCAGGTGACCGCGTCCCGAGCGCCGCACCGGCCCGGGCCGTCCTCCGCCCCCTCCCTCCGACCGCTACTCACGGCGAGCGCGCAGTAGCGGCTGTGCATGCCCGCCTCCATCCCCCGACCGCTGCCTCCCCACAGAAAGGACTTCCCCATGAACCCATCCCGCCGCATCGCCGTCATCGCGCCCGTGGCCATCGTCCTGGCGCTCGGCGCCAGCTCGGCCTTCGCCGGCACCACTGGGACCGAGTTCCAGACCATGTACACGACGCTGCTGAACTGGGCGACCGGTTATCTCGGCAAGGCCATCGCCGTGGCCGCGTTCATCCTCGGTGCGGGCATCGGCGTGGCCCGCTCCTCGCCGATCCCCGCCCTGGCCGGCGTGGTGTTCGCGCTGTTCATGGTCTACGTGCCGACCATCATCGACTCGATCATGACGGCGACGATCTGACGCGACGCGGCCATGACTGACGCCTCGCTCGACATCCTGCGCCGCCTGAACGATGCACCCCGCATGTTCTGGTGGGAGATCGACGTCGCCCTGATCTTCCTGGGGGCGATGTTGACCGGGATGGTGGCCGGCTTCTTCATGACCGGCTGCGCCCTGGGCCTGCTGCTGGCCTGGAGCTTCGGCAAGGCCAAATCGGGCGAGCATCCCGCCTACGCGCTGCACCTGCTGTATTGGCACCTGCCAGCGCAGATCTCGGGGCTCAAGCGCACGCCACCGTCCCACCAGCGAGACCTGCTGGGATGAAGCTGGAATGGCTGCGCGCCGACATCGCGAGTGCCCGGCGAGCCACGACCTTTCTGGCCTTGCTGCTCACCAGTTCGCTGCTCGTCAATGTCGTGCTCGCCTTCCTGACGGTGCGCCTGTCCGACCGTGAGCGGGTGGTGCTGGTGCCACCCACGATCAACAAGACCTTCTGGGTCGAGTCCGAGCGGGTCAGCGCCGAGTACCTGCAGCAGATGGCGTATTTCCTGATGCAGCTCACGCTCGACGTCACGCCGCACAGCGTGGACCACCAAGCCAGCGTGCTCATGCAGTACGCCGCCCCGGCGTCGTACGGGGAGTTGCGCACGGCCATGGCCGCCACCGCCGATCGACTCAAGCGCGACGGAGCCTCGACGGTTTTCAGCGCACGCGACCTGGTCGTCGACGAGGCCACGCAGCGCGTGGGCGTACGTGGCCAGCTCACCACCTACGTCAGCGACCGGCGCGTCTCCGAAGTCTCGAAGGGCTACGCCATCGAGCTGCAGTACGCCGGCGGCCGAGTCTTCCTCAAGGCATTCCGCGAGACCAACCCCAATGACCCCCTGGAAACCCAGTCTCATCCTGCTGCCGCTGCTGCTGCTCGTTGATCCCGCCCACGCGCTCCAGCTCGTGGATGCGCAGGACGGGCAGACCGCGCTCGGCAAGGTCTCGCGCAAGGAGGTCACCCGCATCGCTTTCGAGCGCGGGCGTGTGCGCAAGGTCACCGGCAGCGCCGGCGAGTTCGTCCTGGAGAAGGACGACGAGAAGGGCCAGATCTTCGTGCGGCCCATCGACCCGCAAAGCACCAAGCCGATCAACCTGTTCCTCACATCCGATCGCGGCACGGTTGCGCTGCTGCTGCAGCCGGTCGACACCCCGAGCGACTCGATCGTGATCCGCGAGCCGCGCGAGCGCAGCGCGGTGCCCACCCGACTCGAGGCCAGTGGCCGACACGTCCGCACGCTCAAGAACCTGCTGCTCGCGTTGGCCGAAGACGCCCTGCCCGACGACATGGAGGTCAAGGAGCCTGCCCGAGACATCACCCTGTGGCTGGGCACCCGCCTCACGTTGCAGCGGGTGCTGCTGGGGTCTGGCGTGGTGGGCGAGAAGTACCAGCTGACCAACATCGGCAACACGACCTTGGAGCTGGGCGAGACCGAACTCTTCAAGCCCGGCGTGATGGCCGTCAGCCTGGAGCAGCCCAGCCTGCGCCCGGGCGAGACCACCAACCTCTTCGTGATCCGGGAGCGCAAGAACGATGACTGAGCCCGTTCCCAGTTCGGTGGCCGTCAAGCGCCGCCAGTACCTGCTGTTGGCGGGAGTCGGCGCGGTGATCGTCATCGGCACGGTGTTCTCGGTGTCGCTCACCGGCTCCAAGCCCGCCACCGAACGCCAGTCCAAGCCCAAGTCGACCAACATCCTGGCGCCCGGCGCCCAGGTCGATCCGCGCGATGCCTGGCGTGGGCAAGCCGACGCCCAACTGCGCGCGATCGAGCAGAAGTCGCGCGAGCTCGCCCAACGCGACAGCGAAATGGAAGGCCAGAGCCGCGAGATGATCGAGCGGCTGCGCAAGCTCGAAGGCAGTGGCGCTGCGGGCTTCGCAAGCGGCGGACTCACCGCCCTGCCTCCGCCTCCGATCGCGGCACCAGCCACCCGTCCGAGCTTCGGTCCCGACGCGGCCAATGGGGCGCAAACCGGCAGCGGGCAGCAACGCGCTGCGGCCCTCCCGCAGCTCCCACCCCCTCCACCCCCACAGCCGAACCGTGCCGGCAGCCTCAATCCGATGCCCGCACCCGGCTCGAATGGCCTGCCGGCCGCCCCGCTGTCGGGAATCGTGAGCATCACGCTGGCCGATCCGGCCTCGGGCCAGGCCGCGAAGCCCGGCACCGACCCCGCGGTCAAAACCGCCGCACCACGGGACACCCGCCGCTACATCCCGAGTGGTGCCTTCACCCGCGCGCTGCTGCTCGGCGGTCTCGACGCCCCCACCGGCGGGCAGGCCCAGCGCAACCCGCAGCCCGTGCTGCTGCGCCTGATGGACAACGCTGTGCTGCCCAACCAGTTCCGCTCCAAGGTCAAGGAATGCTTCGTGGTGGGCGCCGGCTACGGCGACGTCAGTTCCGAGCGTGCCTACATCCGCACCGAGTCACTGTCGTGCATCACGCGCGACGGGACAGCCATCGACGTCCCGGTCAAGGGCTATGTCGCCGGCGAAGACGGCAAGGCCGGCATGCGCGGCCGCCTCGTCTCCAAGCAGGGCCAGATCCTGGCCAACGCGCTGTTGGCAGGTGTCGCCAGTGGCATCGGCCAGGCCTTCACGCAGAGCGCGACCACGATGTCGATCTCGCCGCTGGGCACCACCAGCACCGTCGACCCGGCCAAGCAACTCCAGGCGGGCCTGGGAACCGGCGTGGGCAAGGCCCTGGATCGGCTCGCCCAGTACTACATCACCCTCGCCGAGAAGGTCTTCCCGGTGATCGAGATCGACGCCGGACGCACCGTCGACGTCGTGCTCACCCAGGGCATCGCCCTGCAGGGATCACTGGACGCCGCCACACAGGACGCCGAGACCTATCCGCGACTCGCAGCCCGAGCCAACCAACGAAGGAGTTCCGAAGATGACGATGAATGAACCGCGCACGCGGGCCACCCGAGCCTGGCGCGCAATGAGCTTCACCCCCGTTATCGCGGGCCTGCTGGCCGCCGTGATCGCGCTGCCCTCTGCGGCTGAATCGGCGAACCCGGCGGCCACCCCGACGGCGACTGCAGCATCCAACACCACGGCCGCCGCGATCGGGATGGGCGCGCGCCTGCAGGCGCTCTACCCGTCCACCCGTTTCGGTGCGGTCAACCCGACACCCTGGCCCGGGGTCTTCGAGGTGGTGATGGGCGCCAACCTGGCCTACGTCGACCAGAGCGGCCAGTACTTCCTGTTCGGTCACCTCTACGACATGAAGTCGCAGCGGGATCTGACCGCCGAGCGCAAGGACACGCTGGCACGCATCGACTTCGACGCGCTGCCGCTGGCCGACGCGATGAAGGAAGTGCGCGGCAACGGCTCACGCGTGCTGGCGATCTTCAGCGACCCCGACTGCCCCTACTGCCAGAAACTCGAAACCGATCTTCGTGCCCTGACCAACGTCACGATCTACACCTTCCTGATGCCGCTGGTGTCCCTGCACCCGGCAGCGCACAGCAAGGCTGTATCTGTTTGGTGCGCCAAGGATCGCACCGCCGCCTGGCACGCCACGATGTGGCGTGGTGAAGCCGTACCCCAGGCCGACTGCCCGCATCCGGTAGATCGCAACGTGGCGCTGGGCGAGCGACTGGGCATCAACGGCACACCCACGCTGATCGCCGCGGACGGCAGGATGCTGCCGGGCGCGGCGAGCAAGGAGCAGATCGAGGCCTGGCTGGCTCGATCGGCGGCCAGTGCCCAAGGCGACGTCAAGTCGGAGGTCGTCCCCCGATGAACTCGACCGCGCGGGTCGCGCCGGTGAGCCTGGCGGTAGTGACCACCATCGTCCTGAGCGGCTGCGCCTCTTCCCTGTCAGGCGTTGGGAGCACGGAGAACTACGCCTGCAAGGCTCCCATCGGTGCCCAGTGCACTTCCGTCTCCGGTGTCTACGCCAACGCCAACCCCTTGGCAGCGCGCGCCGTGCATGAGGCCCCACTGCCACCGCAAAGCCTCCTCGCGACGATGGCAGGGCCCGCTTCTGCCCGTCAAGCCAAGCCCGCTGCGGCGACCGGAACCTCGATGATCCCGCCAGCCGGCGCCTCGGCCAGTGCTGCGACGGCGCCCACCCCTGTGGCACTGCGCTCGGCCCCTCGCGTGATGCGACTGTGGATCGCACCGTGGGAAGACGCCGATGGCGACCTGCACGACGCGTCCTTCGTGCACGTCGTGATCGACACCGGGCGGTGGCTGATCGAGCGGGTCCGCCCGGCATCACGCACGAAGCTCGACATCGCCTCGCCGCCGCTGACGCCTCCCGCCTCGTTGGCCCCTGTCCCGACCCCGGAGACGAGGTCGCCGGCCGACCTCGCACCCACCGAGCCCTGAACATGCTGCGTAACCTGATCAACGATCTCGAATCGGCCCTCGCGAATGTTCGCGCCACCGATCTGCTGCCAGGCTCGCGCACCGGTCGAGCGCCGGCTCTCGACGACAGCGCCAGCCTGTCGCAATGGTTGCCCTACCGTGCCTACCTGGAGGACCACCAGATCTTCGTCAACCGCGACGCGCTGGGCTTCTGCCTGGAAGTTCGCCCGCAATCCGGGGCCGACGAAGACATGGCGCGGGTGCTGACCGCGCTCTATGCCGCGTCCCCTGCCGGCACCGGTATCCAGTTCCACCTGCTGGCCAGCCCCGACATCCGCGGCACGCTCGGCTGCTACGCCGACCTGCGACTACCCGATGAAGTCGTGCCGGAGTTCGACGAGCTCGGACGTCCTGGCCGACACGGCAACATCCACCGCACCATGGCGCGCCGTCGCGTCGGGCACTACCTGGCAGGCGCCCGCCAATCGCTGCTGCCCAACCAGAGCTACCTGTTCAGGAATTTCCGGCTGGTCGTCGGTGTCTCGTTACCGGGCAGCCCGGAGAACCTGAGTCGTATCGACGAGCTGCTGCTGCTGCGCGACGGGCACCGCGCCACGCTGCACGCAGCGGGTTTTCCGTCGCGATCCTGGACCGCGACCGAACTCATCAACTGGGTGTCCGCGCTGGTCGATCCGCACCGCCAGGGCGGCGAGGGCCTGCCATTGACCTACGACCCGGGCCGGGAACTGCGCGATCAGGTGGTCGACCGCTCGACCCGGCTCTTCATCCGCCAGACCGGCATCGAGCTCAGCAACCCAGCCCAGGCCGAAGGCCGCGAGCTGCGCCTGCTGTCCGTGCGTTCCTTCCCGCCGCGCTTCGCGCTGTGGAACATGGGCAGCCTGATCGGCGACCTCTACCAGGCCACCCTGCAGTACCCCTGCCCTTTCATGATCACGCTCGGCGTGCATGTGCTCGACCCCGAGGCCACGCGCAACTGGGCCTATCTCAAAGCGGCCCGCGCCACCACCAACGCCACGAGCTACATGGCGCGCTTCCTGCCCGACATGCAGGAGCGCAAGGCCGACTGGGACATCGTGCTCAAGGCCATGGACGACGGCCAGCAACTCGTCGACCTCCATCACCAGGTGGCGCTCTTCGCACCCCTGCGCGACATGGCTCGCGCCGAACAGTCGGCCCGCTCAGTCTTCCGCGCGCGTGGGTTCGAACTCTCGCGCGACACCATGATGATGACCCAGGGCCTGATCGGCTCGCTGCCGATGACGATGTCGCCCGCCTTCCATGGCGACCTCGGCCGCATGAAGCGCGTGACCACCAAGACCTCGGCCAACGCGGTGCACCTCGCACCTCTGGTCGCGGAGTGGCAAGGCACCGGCACGCCAGTGCTGCTGCTGGGCGGCCGACGCGGCCAGGTGATGCAGCTCGACGTCTACGACAACCCGGCCGGCAACTACAACGTCGCAATCGCCGGCACCTCGGGATCCGGCAAGTCGCTGCTGCTCAACGAGATCGCCGCCGCCTATCTCGGCACCGGCGCTCGCGTCTGGATCATCGACGTCGGCCGCTCGTACGAGAAGGCCTGTCGAAACTTTGGCGGCAGCTTCATCGAGTTCACCGAGAACGCCGGCCTGTCGCTGAACCCGTTCACCTTCGTCGACGACATCGACGAGGACATGGAGCTGTTGCAGCCCCTGCTCGCCCAGATGGTCTCGCCACGCGAACCGCTGGAGGGCTTTCAGTACTCGACGCTGGGGGCGGCGATCAAGAAGGTCTGGCGGACCAAGGGACGTGAGATGACCGTCACCGACATCCACGATCTGCTCGCCACCGGCCGACTCGACGACCCCAAGGACAGCGACCTGGACGGCAAGGCCACCCTCGCAGAGGGCGACCGGCGCCTGAAGGACCTGGCCGCCATGCTGCAGCCCTACACACGCGACGGCACCTACGGCAAGTACTTCGACTCGCACGCCACCATCGACTTCCAACACGACTTCATCGTGCTGGAGCTCGAAGAGCTCAAGGCCAAGAAGGACCTGCAGACCGTGGTGCTGCTGATCGTGATGTACCGCATCACCCGTGAGATGTACTTCTCACGTGATCGCAAGAAGATCGTGATCATCGACGAGGCCTGGGACCTGCTGTCGGGTGGAGCCACGGCCGAGTTCATCGAGGCCGGCTACCGCCGAGCGCGCAAGTACAAGGGCGCCTTCATGTCGGCCACCCAGGGGGTGGACGACTACTACCGCAACCCGGCGGCGAAAGCGGCACTGGACAACTCCGACTGGATGTTCCTGCTGCGCCAGAAGCCCGAGTCCATCGAGATGATGGACAAGCTCGGCCAGCTCACCATGGACGACGCGATGAAGCGGCTCCTGCAGTCGCTGCGCACCGAACACGGCGCGTTCTCCGAGGTCTTCATCCACTCACCGGCCGGCAACGGCATCGGCCGGTTGATCGTCGACCCCTACAGCCTGCTGCTCTTCAGCAGCCGGGCCGAGGACTTCGGCGCCATCAATGCCAAAAGGGCGACGGGCATGGACGTGTCACAGGCCATCGATGCCGTACTGCGCGACAGGGCGGCCGCATGACCCGACGCGACGCGGCGCTGCTGATCGCCGTCAACACCTTGCTCAGCCTGGCCATGGTGGGAGGCGTCTCGGCGTGGTTGCTGCGCGCCCAGAAGCCCACCTTCGGGACGCTGGACGTCGCCGAGCTCTATCGCCTCAAGGAGAGCCAGGTCGCCGCGATGCTCGTCAAGCGCGACACCAGCGATACCGAGCGCGCCATGGCGATCCAGCGCGTTGCGGCCTTCGGGGGCGAGGTCAGCAAGCTGATCGAGTCGCTGCCCGAAGAGTGCGGCTGTCTGGTGCTCACCCGCGGCGCGGTGCTGGGCTCCGGCACCCAACTGATCGATCTGACGCCGGATGTGCGCCGGCGGCTTGGCTTGTAGGAGCGCTCGTGAACGACCATCCACCCGCCCCAACCTCCACACCAGCTGCCTCGGCACTCGCCCGCCACTTCCCGGCGATCGCCGCCTTCACGCCGCAAGCCCTCTTTCGGCGTTTCGACTGCGCGGCTTTTCGCGAGCGGCTGATCCGGCACTTCAAACGCTGGACCCTCGTCTACCTGTTGGCAGCACTGGCCGCCGCGTGGTTCGATGCGCACTTCACGGTGGCACTCAACGTCACGGAGAGCTTGCCGGTCCGGCTCTTCCTGATCCACCGAGGTGAGCAGCCCGGCAGGGGCGACTACGTGGCTTTTCGTTGGCTCGGTGGCGGCCCCTACCCGGCCGGCGTCACGTTCATCAAAGAGATCGCCGGCATGTCCGGCGACGTGGTGACCCAGGTGGAGCGTGACTACTTCGTCAATGGCCACGCCGTGGGCCGAGCCAAGCCGCTCAGCCGACAAGGACCGACGCTCGAACCCGGGCCCACCGGCACGCTGCCGGATGGCGCCTATTACGTGCGTTCCCCGCACCCGGACAGCCTGGATTCCAGGTACGGGCTCACCGGCTGGGTGTCGCCGGCCCAGATCATCGGGCGCGCCCATGCGCTGTTCTGAGCCCAGGGCCCGCCTGCAAGCCATGGTAATCACCGCCATTGCAGCGATCGCCTTGCTCGCCAGCCATGGCGCGCACGCTCGGGATCTGGGCGTGATCGGGCCGGTCTACCCGATTGCAGAGCCCAGCCTGCTCGATGTGATCCAGGCCAAGCTGCGCCAGATGCAGGCCAGCGGCGACTTGTCCCGCCTGCAGCGCGAGAGCCAGGCGCGCATCCGGCGCGAGGTCGAGCAGCCAGCGCCAGTGGCCGGCATCACCAAGACCACCCGTGCGCGGAGTTTTCACTTCGACCCGAGCATCGAGGTGCCTTACCCCATCACCGACGCCGAGGGCCGGGTCATCGTGGCGCCCGGCACGCGGGTCAATCCGCTCGACACCGTGTCGCTGTCGCGTCCCCTGCTGTTCATCGATGCCCGCGACACCACCCAACTCGACCAGGCGCAGCGCCTGCTCGGCGAACGCAAGGGCCAGGTGAAGCTGATCCTGACCGGCGGCTCCTACCTCGACCTGATGCGGCGCTGGAAGCTGGCGGTGTTCTACGACCAACAAGGTCACCTCACCACCCAGCTCGGGATCCGCCACGTGCCCGCGCTCGTCACGCAGGACGGCAAGAGGCTGCGCATCGATGAACTGCTGTAGCTCCGCACTGACCCGTCTGCGCCGCCGGATCGTCGCCACCTTGGCGGTGCTGACCAGCCTGGCCGGCCTGGCCACGCCTGTTGCCGCCGGGCCGACGTGCCACGGCCAGTTCATGAACCCGATCACCGACATCTGCTGGAGCTGCATGTTTCCGTTGACCCTCGGTTCGGCCACCCTCGTCTCGGACGGCCAACCCGACATCTCCAACCCGTCCTCACCGGTGTGCTTCTGCAGCAACCCACCGCGCATCGGCGTGGCGATCGGCTTCTGGGAGCCGGTGCGCCTGGTCGACGTCACGCGCACACCCTTCTGCATGGTCGGCCTCGGCGGCCTGGCCATCGATCCCGGCATCGAGGTGCCGCGCGGCGCGCAGGTGGGCCACGACAGCCAAACCCGCAACAGCTTCTACCAGGTGCACTGGTACGCCAACCCGATCCTGAGCTGGCTGGAAGTGCTGCTCGACTTCCCCTGCCTGGAAAAAGGACCGCTGGATCTGGCCTACCTGACCGAAGTCGACCCGCTGTGGGCCGACGACGAACTTGCGGCGATCCTGAACCCCGAGGCGGTTCTGTTCGCCAACGTCGTTGCCAAGGCGGCCTGTGCGGCCGACTGTGTCGCCGCCAGCGCAGGTATGCCCTTGGCCAGTCTGTTCTGGTGTGCAGGCTGCCAGGGATCGATCTATCCGATGACCGGCCATGTCAGTGCTCATGTGGGTGACGTACAGGCCTCGGTGCTGCTGGCCGAGCGCATGACAGCCAAGATGCATCGTCAGCTCACCACCTTCAGCGGTGCGGGCAGCCAAGGTCTGTGCGGCTACTACCCGCTGCCGATCATGGACAAGACCCACTACAAGCTGCAGATGGTCTATCCGGTGCCGGCCACCGCCAAGGAGGGCGGCCAGTGCTGCCAGCCGTACGGCCGCACCACCATGATCTGGGGCTCCGGCAAGGCCTATCCGGTGAGCGGCGAAGACTTCGCGTACCAGATCTTTCGCAAGAGGAACTGCTGTGCCGGCGCCTACTGAGCGATCGCGCAGCCACTGGCGCTGGCTCTCGGCCGCCGTCCTCGTGCCGTGCGTCGCGCTCGGCCAGTCGGCACCTCCATCGCAATCCTCCCGGCCATCACCACAGTGGCCAAGTCCGGACGACATGGCACGGGCACTCAAGGCCCAACCCCTTCCGACGCCCGAGCGCCTGACCACCCAGCCCCCGCGCGCGATCCCCCGCATCGCGCCCGATGCAGCCACACCACCCGCAGCGGGCAGCATCGACATCGCAGCGATGGCCAGACAAGGTACAGCGCTCACCACGCCGCCCCCGGCAGCGACTGGCACCAGTGTGCTGCGCATCTTCATCACACTCGACATGCCGCGCGGCAGCCTGCAGCGGCTGGTCGACCAGGCTGCCCGGACGGGCGCCACCTTGGTGCTGCGCGGGCTCAAGGCCCAATCGATGCGCCAGACCCTGGCGGCGGTGGGCGAGCTGATCGAGACCCGCCGTGTGTCGTGGGTGATCGACCCCGACGCCTTCACGCGCTTCCAGGTCAGCGCCGCTCCGACGTTCGTGCTGACCCTGGCCGACGAGCCCGTGCCGGGCACACCGGGCTTCGGCTCGGTGCCCGAGCTGCCCCGATGCGCAGGCACGGGCTGCGCAGCACCGACAGCTCAAGCCAACTTCTTGTCGGTCTCGGGCGACGTGAGCTTGGACTACGCGCTGGACGCGATGCTGCGCGCAAGCCCCGAAGCCACGCCGCGCGCGAGCACGATCTTGCAGAGGCTGCGCAAGTCATGAGCCTGCAAACCACCGCCGCACTGCTGATCGCAGCGCTGAGCCTATCGGTCCAGGCCCAAACCCTGTCCGATGCCTTCAACCAGGGCGCGGCGCTCGGCCGCAGCGGCAACACCGCGGGCCGCAGCCAGATCAATGGCAACACCGCCCAATCCAGCGTGCCCGGCTACACCACCAACCCGCCGCAGACGTCCTACTTCGGCAGCCCGGGCATCTCAGCACCTGCAGCGGCAGCGGCGAATGCCTGCACGGGACCGGGCAACAGCGGTGGCTATGCCGCGCAGGCCTGCAACGCGGTCAACTTCTCGCAGACCAACCCCACCCGCCGGCCGAGCTTCAGCATCGCGCCGAACGATCCGCTGCTGACCGGTGCCAAGACCATCACCGCGGATCCGCAGGCGCTCTTGGGTGATTGGGCCGGCAACATCGCCGGCACCTACAGCGGCTGCACGGTGCAGACCACCACCACGCCGGACCGCTTCGAGACCGCGCTGTGTCATCAGTACCGGACGACGGAAACGCTGTCCTGCGACAAGGTGCTGATCGTCACACCGGTCAGGACGCCAGGTTGTTCGGACGGGCAGTTCCTGACGCGCGTCACTGCCGATCCCTGCCCGGCCTGCGTCGACTACCTGGCCTTCGATTTCAGCTGCGGATCCAACAGCTACCTGATGCACGTCTTCACCCTCGACAAGGGCAGCGGCCAGGTCTATATGGACCTCGGATCGCAGAACGTGCCCGGCACGCTCAACGCGCAGATCCCCCAGACCCCAGGGCCATCACGCATCGACGGCTACTTCTGCTACCAGACCTACTACAGCCAGTCCTGCACGGGCGCGAACTGCTCCATCGGCGCCTGGTTCTCCAACCCGTGCCAGGGCACCAGTTACTACGGTGTGAGCACCTTCGCCATGCCCACCACGGTGACCTTCACCGACACCTGGGACAACCAGTGCGCGGCGCTGGAGGCTCGCGCGCAATGACTTCCGTGATGCCGAGCCGAAAGCCCTTAGATCCGTGGCTGCTGGCACTGGCGGCCGCCGTGATGTTCGCCGCCATGTCGTCAGCGCGCGCCGCCGATTGCGTCAAGAACACCGAGGTCTGCGTCGAAGGCCCGGCCACCCGCGACATCGGCGGCTTTCCGGTCTATCGGGACTGCTGGCGCACCACCTCCGAGTACAGCTGCCTCTCGCAAAACTCGACCGACGATTGCCAGCCACTGCGCGACCGAGGCTGCAGCCAAGTCGGGTCGAGCTGCGTGGAGACCAACCCGCAGGGCGCCTGCATGGTGTTCGAACAAACCTGGCAGTGCCGTGTCGCCTCCGGCACCACTTCTACTGTGACGAACTGCGGCAGCCAGCAGTTCTGCATCGATGGCCAGTGCTTCGACACCTCCCACGCCCCCGACCCCGACTTCGCCCGCGCCGTCACTGGGCTGGAGGTGCAGCGCGAAGCCGGTCGCTACCTCGACCCCAACACGCTGGAAATTTTCAAGGGCTACGACAACCGCTGCCGCAAGAAGCTCTTCGGCCTGGTCAACTGTTGCAAGGGTGGTGGCACCAGCGGCTCACTGTTCAGCACCATGAGTCTGATCAGCGGGGCCGGCGGCCAGGCCATCGGTGCCATCGGTTCGAGCTACACCTACGACGCCCTCTTCGCTTCCGACGCGCCCGACCTGGTGATCGCCGGCTTCGAAGGGCTCTTCGGTGCCGGCGGCGGCTCGTCCGCGCTGGCCGGCCTGATTGCAGGCGACCTGTCGGTGAGTTCCTTCATGTCCTCGTTGGTGCCAGGGCCCTGGACCCTCGCGATGTTGGCCATCCAGCTCTCCGGCCTGCTGTCGTGCGAGCAGGCCGAGCAGATCCTGGCCATGAAGAACGACAACCGCCTGTGCCACAGCGTGGGCAGCTATTGCTCGATCAAGATCCCGATCATCGGCACCTGCGTCGAGACGACGCAGACCTATTGCTGCTTCAACTCCAAGCTCGCCCGCATCCTGAACGAACAGGGGCGTGCCCAGCTCGCCCGCAGCTGGGGTGGCGCGAAGGGCCCCGACTGCAGCGGTTTCACCGTCGCCCAGCTCCAGTCTCTGGACTTCGCGCGCATGGACCTCACGGAGTTCTACGCCGAGATCGCGCCCAAGATGCCCGACGTCGGAGCACTGCAACAGCAGGCCCAGCAGCGCGTCAACAGCTACTTCGGGCCGTGAACGAGATGCCCTTGATGACCCGCCACCCCACCACCCTCAAGACACGAGCACTCCCGGTCGCCATGGCAGCGGTCGCCATCGCATGCGGCACCGTTCAGCCCGCCGTTGCCGCAGCCATCGAGAGGATCGCCGTCAGCGAGATCAAGCCGCTGCTGATGCGCGCCGCGGAACAGGGCACTGCATACGGTGTCCTGGGCGGCACGGGTGCCGCCTATGTGCAGCGCAGGTTCGACACGACGAGCCCGATCGAGATCGACGTGCGGCGCCTGCGCGCCCTGCCCCAAGCCGGCTGCGGCCGCCTGGAAGTGACGACGCGCCAGCGTGCCGTGCTGGTCGCTGGCCAACGCCAGAACCAGGAACTGGTCTACCAGCTGAGCTACTGCGCCGACGGGCGCTTTCCGGAGGAGCGATAGATGCCCAGAGCGCGCCTCCGAAACTCACTCGCCCAGCCACTGGCCATCGCCGCCGGTCTGGCGCTGTGCCTGTCGGTGGCCTGCGTTGCTCATGCAGCCCTTGCCGCCCAGGCCCTGGCTGACGACATCCCGGCAGTCGATCCCATGCCGGTTTCAGACGCGCCGGACGTGGCCATGACCTATTGGCACCAGCACCGGGAAGGCTGGTTCTGGTACCGCGATCCGTTGCCGCCCAAACCTCGTCCGCCCTCGACCACCCCGAAGAAGCCCAAGGACCTGGCTGACTTCGAATCCCTGCAACAGCGCCTGGAAGAGCTCAAGCGGGTGGCGGTGATGAATCCAACCGACACCAACCTGCTGGCCTACATGCGCTTCCAGCGCATGGTGATGGACAAATCCCAGGTGTTTGCCGACCGCTGGCAGCGCCTGGTCTGGAGCGCCCCCGATCTGGACTACGGCATGAGCGGGCGGCCGACCAACGCGATGGCGATCAACGCCTTCGACGATCAGCAGCGCGACCGTGATGCCCAGACCGTGCGCACCCTGGCCGCCACCCACGGGCTCATCTTCGTGTTCCGCAGCGACTGCCCCTTCTGCCACCGCTTCGCACCCATCCTCAAGCGCTTCGAGCAGGACTACGGCATGACGGTGCTGGCCATCAGCCTGGACGGCGGCACCCTGCCCGACTACCCCGACGCCCGCCGCGACAACGGCATGGCCGCGCGCCTGAATGCCACCGCCGTGCCGGCGCTCTACCTCACCGCCCCAGCCCGACGCGAGATCCGCCCGGTGGGCTTTGGCCTGATGTCGATGTCCGATCTGCTGGAGCGCGTCGCCGCCCTGGCGCGCGACCGCACCGATGCCGCCACAAACCCAGGGAGAGCCATGCGATGACCCCGCGATCCGCTCCCCTCAAGCGCCGCCTGATCGTCGGTCTGTTGTCGGTGACCCTGGCGGTGACGCCGATCGCCGCACTACCGGCCGATCTCAACACCGAGATGCAATCGATGTTCAACGACCTTGGGGCGCTCAGCAACGTGACCAGCCCCGGCGCCTTTCGCGGCCAGGCCATGAACCTCTACACCGGCGGCAGCCTGATGATGCGCGCGCCGGGTCGCAACTACCCCTTGGTCAATGCGCAATTGCCCAGCCTGCGCGCCGGCTGCGGCGGCATCGACATCTACGGCGGTGCGTTTTCGTTCATCAACAAGCAGCAGTTCATTGCCATGCTGCAGAACATCGGCTCCAACGCCGTGGGCTACGCCTTCAAGCTGGCCCTGCAGTCGATCTCGCCCGACATCGACAAGTTGCTCACCGAGCTGCAGGACCAGATGAACAAGATCAACGCCATGAACATCAACTCCTGCGAAGCCGCGCAGGCGCTGGTGAACGGCGTGGTGGGTGAGTACGACAGCTCGGTGCAGAGCGGTTGCGCCAATATCTCGCAGTACCTGGGCAGCGTGTCCGATCGCGCGGAGGCGCGTATGACCTGCGCCACCAACGCGCCCGCGGTGGTCAAGACAGCCGCCAACTCCGCCGACCCGAACGTGCGCAACGCCACCTTCATCAAGGGCAACGTCACCTGGCTCGCACTGAACCAGGTGGGCGGCAACATCAGCCAGCAAGAGCGCGAGCTGATCATGAGCCTGATCGGCACCGTCATCCTCACGCCGCCGGCCGAGGACGGCAGCGGCGCCAGCCCGCGCTATGCCGAGCCCACCATCACCGGCCTGCGCGACCTGCTGCTCGGCCGCGCCGAGTCCAACACGCAAGGCAACGTCGATGTCGACGTCTACGTCTGCGACGAACCCGCCGAGTGCATGAACCCGGTGCGCACCACGGTCTCGGTCAAGCCGTTCACGCAACTCGTGACCGAGCGGCTGCGCCGCATGTCCGACAACATCGTCACGCGCAGCCCGCAGACCGCTGCCGACATCGGCTTCATCAACAATACCAGCGAGCCGGTCTACCGGATGCTGGCCGTGGCCAATGCCGTGCCGGGCTCCGGCACCGCCGAGACGCTGATCGAGAACTACAAGGACGTCATCGCACTTGACTACGCCGAGACCTTCCTCCGCCGCTCGCTCACCCAGGCCATGGGCGCCTTGTCACAGGCACTGCGCCGCAGCGAGGTCGAGCAGAAGTACCTCGACCAGATCCGCAGCCACGCCCAGCAGGCCAGAGCCCAGCTCCTCGCGGAAAAGCAGACCGCCTACGCCAAGGTGCGCTCGGTATCGTCAATGACCCAGGACCTGCAGACCCTGGAGCGCCAGCTCTGGAGCGCCATGCCGCCGGCCGTGAAGGCGATGCTGGATTTCAGCGCCAACGCCGGCCCCCGTGGCTCCTGACAAGCCGCGCCGGCTGAGCACGGATGTTCGAGATCTATGCCTACGGCAATGTCGACACCCTGACCGGGGTCTTCAACGCCATCGCCGCCATCATGGGCGGAGCGGACTACTTTGGTTTGATCCAGACGGTGGCGATCACCGGCGTGCTGGTGGCCGCTTTCGCAGGGCTCTTCACGCCGGGGCGGTTCGCAGGCTGGGGTTGGTTCATCGGCTTCATGCTGGTCTACAACGCCATGTTCCTGCCCAAGGTCGATGTGGTGGTGGTCGACAAGCTGGGCAGCCAGCCACCAGTGGCGGTGGGCAACGTGCCGATCGGTGCAGCCTTCTTCGGCCACTACACCAGCCGGGTCGGCGATGTCATGACCCGGTTCTTCGAGACGGCCTTCCAGGTGATCCCGGACACCAACGCCCAATTGCCGGCCGAGCTGGCGTACCAGAAGAACGGCGTGATGTTCGGCAACCGGCTGATCCAGGCCTCGCGCGCGGCCACCATCCGCGACCCGCAGCTGCGCACCGACCTGATCGCCTACGTCTACAACTGCACCGTCTACGACCTGCAGGACGGCACCATTGACCCCGCTGCCTTCTCCCAGAGCACCGACATCTGGTCACTGATGGGCAACCCCAACCCGGCCCGCTTCTCGACCTGGGGCACGCCGGTACAGGTCGACACCTGCCCCAACGTCTACACCCAGCTCGCCAACCGCCTGCCCCCGGAAATCGCCAGAGCCCGCGCCCTGCTCGCCTTCCAGCTCAACCCCTCGATGGACCCAGCGCTGGCGCCAGGCGTGATCGATGGCCAGATCGAGCAGGCTTACACCAAGACTAAGATCGCCGTCGCGGCCCAGGGCGCCGCCGACCTGCTGCGCCAGAACATCATGATCAACCTGGTGCAGGACACCAACAGCCTGGCCGGCCTCAAGCTCAACGACCCGGCGGCCACCATGCTCGCCACCGCTCGCGCCAACGCCACCGCATCCACCAACGCGTCTTTTCTGACGATGGGCCGCATCGCCGCCGAGGCGCTGCCCATGGTGCGCAACGTGATCGAGGCGGTGGTCTACGCCGTCTTCCCGTTCGTCTTCCTGCTGTTCCTGCTGGCCCAGGGTCGCGGCTTGGCCATGGCCATCAAGAGCTTCATGATGAGCCTGGTGTGGATCCAGCTCTGGCCACCGCTCTATGCCATCCTGAACTACGTCGGCACGCTGGCCAGCGCCCGCAATCTCGCAGCAGCCGCCCGCATGGGCTCGGGCGCCCAGGGCCTGACGCTGGATACCGCGGCCAGCATCTACCAGGGCGCCATCTCCGACCAGGCGATCGCCGGCTACATGGTGGTGTCGATCCCCATCATCGCCACCGCAATCATCAAGGGCGGCGAAGTCGCCTTCCAGGCAGTGACCGCAACCAGCGCCATCCAGGCGGCAGCGTCGAGCGAAGCCGCCAGCGCCACCAAGGGACTGGTGACACAGAACGCGGTCTCGATGGACCAGCAGCAACTCGCGCCGACCCGAACCTCGGCCTTCATGGCCAGCACCACCGACGCCCGCGGCACCACCATCCAGGGCAGCGGGCCCGACGCCGGCGTGTTCCGCTACCAGGCGACCCTCAGCCGCCTGGCCAGCACGTTCACCGTCACCGAGCGCCAGGCCACCGCGGTGGGCGAGAGCGCCCGCGAGGCCGAATCCCTCGCCACCACGCAACGCGAAGCCATGCAGCGCAGCCAGGCCACCGCGATGACCCACGCGCTCGGCATCCAGGACAGCTACGAGAAATCCCAGCAGCGCACCGGCGCCACCAGCACCTCCGAGGGCGGCTCGACCTCGAGCCAGTTCCAGGCGATGAGCACGGTCGCGAAAGAGGTGAATCGCCGCCTCGGGTTGAACGAAGACTCGACCGTTGGAAAGAGCGTGGCGGCAGCGGCATCGATCGGCGCGAAGATCCCGCTCACGGAGATTGGTGCCGAAGCCAAGGCGGAGGGTCGCTCTGTCGATCAGCAACGCCTGCTGAGCGCTTACGACTACGCCCGCAAGGCAGCCGAAAGCGCTCAGATCTCGGACGCCAGCACCCTGGTCAAGGACTTCCGATCGTCCGACGCCTACCAGTGGGCTCGAGGCAACCGCACCAGCGCCACCGCCGGCTACGACTCGTCGTCGCGCGAAGCCAGCGAACGGCAATCCTCAAGCGACAGCGCCTATGGCCGTGCCAAGGAACTGGCGCGCACCGCGCAATTCATGCGCGAATGGGGCAGCGGCACCCAGACCGACTTCACCAACTACGCAGCCCAGCGACTGGCCGAGCGCGGCCTCCTGCGCGAAGAAGACCCGATCAAGATGCAGCGGGCAGTGGCCGAGATCGCGTATTCGTACGCCCGTGGTGGGAGCGCCGCGAGCGGCTACGTCCCTACCGAAAGCCCGCTCGGCCCCAGCCAAACACTTCCCGAGGCCATGGGCTGGCAGTCCCCATTGCGCGAGCAGTACGAGAGCCAGGTCCGCAGTGCAGACGGCAGCGCGATCACCGACCAGGCCAATCGCAACGAGGCCGACGTCCGAGCCCGTCAATCCGGGGCGCGTGTGCAGCCGGGCAAGGCGGTCGGAAACGACATGTCAGGCAGGATCAAGCAGGGCCAGCGCGAAGCTGAAGGCGCCATCGAGAAGGGGCGCCGTCAGGTGTCGGAGGGCGCAGGCACGCTCAGCGAAGACTACAGCGCCACCGTCCGCGCCGGCAAGGTCAGCCCGAACCACGGCGGCAATCAGGCGGTCTGGGACACAGTCGGCGCGAATGCCGGCACGCCTGAGATCGGCACCCCGCCCAAGCACACACCGATCGGTGAGTGGCACTTCAACAAGGAAGGTGTGCCTGTGGCCGGCCCAGCGCCGAGTGATCCAATCTCGAGCCCAGGCGGCCGGGCTGGTGTCGGACCCGCCTCACCCGGGAAATCGCCCCGCGGCGCGTCGGGCGAATGGTGACAGGCCGGAGCTCAATCGTCGTGAGCGGCCCCGATTTCCAAGCTTCCGCGTCCGTTGCTGGTCAGGTAACCCGGGCGATCGGTGACACACCTGAACGACTTGCCACTTGAATCCGGAGCGCCCTGCTCGTCCATACTGTCCCTGGCCACGCCCTCGGGCTCATCGAGCTTCGCGGTGTCCGTCACCGGAATTGACAGCGCCGCCTGCAGCTGCATCTTCAAGGACGAGAAACTGTCGAGCAAAGGTTTCAAGAGTTCATGCATAAACTCCAGCATATCCCTTCACTGCCAACAAGTTGAACAGTAAAGGGACCGCACGAAGTCTCTAACGTCGTCACTTCTACAGCACACGGCGCAGCGCTACGAACTGATTACTGGGGCCTGCCGCTCGCAGCTCCAATTCAGGGCCCTTCGACACCACATCAGTGCCATTGCTTGAGCACCTGCAGTTTCGCCTCGGCAATCAGTTGTTCTTCGTCCGTATTGAGGACGTGGACGGCGAGGCCCAGGACTCTGGCACCATCCCTGGGCTTGCAGCCGCCGCCAGGGACGGAGACGGACATGCCTGCATCCTGCCGATGTAGGAGGAGCTCGTCGGCGGCTCCTGGGTGGCCGACATGCTGGGTTCGGGCTTGCTGAACGCAGAGACTAGAAAGCCGATCAAACCTGCATCCCTGATCATCGAAGGCGCAAGGAAGAGCAACCCAAATGGTGCCCATAAGCGATCAGTGTCGGCTCTGGTCGCTCTTGCCGAACGCTAAAAGCTGCGTCGGTCGCCATAACCACCAGGGGCAGGTCGCCGCTGTCGGTGAAAACGTGGGTGCCTGCCAACACGCCGCGGGCAAAGCCGCACTGCACGCGCTTACGGAAATTCGGGAACAGGTCCTCCTTGTCCTGGGAGCGACGCTTGCGCTCTGCCATCTCCCGCCGCAGGTTCGGCTGCGAGTCGAGCCAGAATCAATTGATGGCTTGGCTGAGGTAACGCAGCCGATCACCCAGCCAAGATGCCGAGCATCCCGCGTTCGAGTTCCAAGCCATGCACAAGTTGGCTCGTGGTGCTGGGCGCGCTGCCCAGGCCGGTAGCGCGCGGCGAGG
>JBBAPL010000079.1:0-23434 GCA_040400895.1 Aquabacterium sp. | reverse complement strand
CGCGCTGGCAGGTGACGGCGGTGACGGAGTTGAAGAGCGGCCCGCACGACTTCCGCGTGTTCACCCTGCGCGATGTGGAGCCGCAGGCCCGCATGCCGTACCTGTTCGTCCGCCACGCCATGCTGCCGGCCGAGTGGACATCGACCTGCGACAAGCCGAGCCCCAGCGCCTTCAACGTCGACACGTACTTCACCCTGTCCAACGCGCTGTTCGCCCGCTGCACGCGTCTGTTCGCCAGCGGCCTGCCGAAGCCGGACGCCACCGACTGGTGGGCGGGCCTGCACCGGGGCGTCCTGGACGCCGACACCACACGGCTGACGGGCCAGATGCTCATGAGCGAGCTGAGCGTGACGCAGCACCGCGGCATCTTCGTCCGCGTGGAGGCATTCCTGCGTGTCGACGGGGCCGGCCTGTCCGCGGGCAAGATGCGTGACGCTTGGCGCGCCGGCCAGACCCACCCCTGGGTCAGCAGGCTGCAGCAGTTCAACGGGGCCTATGTGTATGCGCTAGAGGAGGTCGCCCTCAAGAAGCGCACGCCAGGGCAGACCGCCGCCTTCGAGCCGCCGCCCAAGGACCTGGACGAGCAGATCCGCCGCATGGCATCGTCACAGCCGCGGGAAGCACCCATCGCCGTGCCGACCGCACCCGCACCCGCACCGGTCAACGACGCCGCGGTCACCGAACGCATCCGCCAGATGGCGCAGGCACACGAGCGGGACCGGATGCCCGTGCCGGTGCCGGTGCCCGTGCCGCAGCCAGCGGTGTCGGCGGGCGCCCAGCCGACACCGGCGCCAGTGGTGCAGGCCGCTGCCCAACCGGCGGCCCAGCCAGGCGTCTCGGCGGCAGACCTGACCCGGCTCTCTGCCGAGATTGCGCGGCTGCGCGACGAGTTGAAGTCCCGCCCGCAGGTGGCAGCGGCACCACCTGCCGCCGTGCCGGCGCCACCGCCCCCAGCGGCCGCCCCAGCCACGCAGGCACGGCGCCTGGCGCTGGTGATCGGCAACGACACCTACCAGTCCGTGGCCAAACTGCAGAACGCACGCACCGATGCACGCGCCATGGCCGAGGCGCTCGGCCGCACCGGCTACAAGGTGCGCCTGCGCACCGACCTGGGCGAGCGGGCGATGAAGGACGAACTGCGCGCCTTCAAGGCCGAGATCCAGGGCGGCGACGAGGTGCTGTTCTACTTTGCCGGCCATGGTGTGCAGCTGTCGGGCGCGAACTACCTGCTGCCCACCGACATCCGCGGCGAGGCCGAAGACCAGGTGCGCGACGACGCCCTGTTGCTGCAGAAAGTGCTGGACGACCTGCAAGACCGCAAGGCCCGCTTCGCGCTGGCCATCGTTGACGCCTGTCGCGACAACCCGTTCCGGACCGCTGGCCGAAATCTGGGCGGCCGTGGCCTGGCCCCCACCACGGCGGCCACCGGGCAGATGGTGATGTTCTCAGCCGGCGCCGGCCAGCAGGCGCTCGACCGCCTGGGCGAGCGCGACGCCAACCCCAACGGCCTGTTCACGCGCGTGCTGCTCAAGGAGATGGACAAGCCCGCTGTCAGCGTCGACCGGGTGCTGCGCGCCGTGCGCAACCAGGTGGTGGAGCTGGCCAAGTCGGTCGGCCACGAACAGGTGCCCGCGTTGTACGACCAATCGGTCGGCGAGTTCTACTTGCGCCGCTGACCGCTGGCGGACTGACGCGCCGGCCTTGGGGATTGTTGGCATGCCAAGCCCGCGGCCGTGACGGCACACTGGCAAGCCCCATCTTGACCGAGTGAATGATGTCCTCATCCATGTGTTTCATCCGCCGCCTGGCGTTGGCCAGCCTGGCCACGCTCACCGCCCCACTGGCCCTGGCCCAGGGCTACCCCACCAAGGCCATCACCCTGGTGGTGCCGTTCGCCGCCGGCGGCCCCACCGACATCGTGGCCCGCACCCTGGCCGGGGTGATGACCCGAAGCCTGGGCCAGACGGTGGTGGTCGAGAACAAGGTAGGCGCTGGTGGCACGCTGGCCGCGGGCCATGTGATGCGCGCCGCGCCGGACGGCTACACCTACCTGATCCACCACAACGGCATGGCCACCGCGCCGGCGCTGTACCGCAAGTTGCCCTACAACCCGCAGACCGACTTTGAGCATGTCAGCCAGGTCGTCGACGTGCCGATGACACTGATCGGCCGCAAGGACCTGCCGGCCAACAACTTCCAGGAGTTGCTGACCTACCTGAAGGCCAACGCCGACAAGGTCAATCTGGCCCATGCTGGCCTGGGCGCGGTGAGCCACCTGTGCGGCATGGTCTTCCGCCAGGCCGTGGGCGTGGACCTGACCACTGTGCCCTACAGCGGCACCGGCCCGGCCTTCCAGGCCCTGCTGGGCGGCCAGGTGGACGTGCTGTGCGACCAGACCACCCAGACCACGCCGCACATCAAGGCCGGCACGGTGAAGTTCTTCGGCGTCACCACCAAGGACCGCATCAAGGTGCTGCCCGACGCGCCCACGCTGGCCGAGCAGGGCCTGAAGGGATTCGAGGTCGTGGTGTGGCACGGCATCTACGCACCCAAGAACACCCCGAAGGACGCCAGCGAGAAGTTCGCCGGGGCGCTGCGCGCCGCGCTGAAAGACCCGACCGTGGTGCAGCGCATGACCGAGCTGGGCGCAGAATTCGTGCCCGACAGCAAGCTCACGCCCGAGGGCCTGCGCAGTTGGCTGAAGCAGGAGACTGAGCGCTGGGGCCCGGTGATCAAGTCCGCCGGCGTGTACGCCGACTGACCGCCTGCGCACCATGACAAAGGCCCGCAGTGCGGGCCTTTGCTGTTTCTGGGCCAGTCCGGCCTGACGGGGGGCTCTTGGCGCTATTGCGGCTTGATGCCAGCCGCGGTGACGATGTTCTGCCACAGCCCCATGTCGCGCTTGAGCGTGCGGGCGAACGATGCGGCGTTGTCACCCACCGGCATCAGCGTCTGCTCATACAGGCGGGCGCGCACCTCGGGCAGCTTGACGATGCGCACCATCTCGTTGGAGTACTTCTCGACGATGGGCTTGGGCGTGCCCGCCGGCAGCAGGATGCCCACCCAGCCCAGCGGCTCGAAGCCGGGCCAGCCGCTCTCCAGCAGCGTGGGCACCTGGGCCAGCAGCGGGGCGCGGCGCTCGCCGGTGACGACCAGGGCCTTGAGCTTGCCCGCGGCGATGTGCTGGGTGGCGGTGCTCACATCGGCCCAGGCACAGGGCACCTGGCCGCCCAGCAGGTCGGTCAGCATCAGGGCCGAGCCCTTGTAGGGCACATGGGCCAGGTCCAGCCCGGCCTTGCGGGCGAAGGTTTCGCCGACGATGTGCGACGACGAACCGGTGCCGAACGAGCCGAAGCTGAGCTTGCCCGGATTGGCCTTCACATGGGCGACGAACTCCTTGAGGTTGTTGGCCGGGAAGTCGGGCTTGACCACCAGCACCAGGTACGACAGGCAGATCTGCGAGACCGGCTCGAAGTCCTTCAGCGGGTCGTACGGCACCTTGGCAAAGATGGCCGAGTTCTGGATGTGGGTGGTGATGGTCACCAGCGCGGTGTAGCCGTCGGGTGGCGCGCGCATCACCTGCTCGCTGCCGATCATGCCGCTGGCGCCGGCCTTGTTTTCCACCACCACGTTCTGGCCCCAGCTCTCCTGCAGCTTGTTGGCCATCAGCCGGCCGACCAGATCGGTGGCACCGCCGGGCGGGAAGGCGACGACGAACTTGATCGGCTTGGACGGGAAGCCGGCCTGGGCGAAGGCAGCGGGCGCGGTGCCGGTGAGCGCGGCAGGTGCGCCGCCGGCCAGGGCGGCTTGCAGCAGGTGGCGGCGGGTCAGGCGGGGCATGGGCGGCTCCAGGGGTCGGGGGCCGCAGTGTGCCAGCGGCGGGCCCACAGCCACCGGACGCGCGCCCATCGCCGACCTTCTTCTTTGTGGAACCTGGCCTGACGGAAGGATTCAAGCGCGCGGGCGTCCAGGCGCTCGACGGCCGCAGTGGGCGCGGCCAGCACCAATGGGGTCAGGCGTCGTAGCCCGGGTTCTCGCGGTTGAGCTTGCGCAACAGCGCCGGCCAGGCCAGCGCAGCCCGGGAGCCGGGCGGGGCGTTGGTGACCGCATCGCGGTTGGCCTCGATGGGGCCAGCGCCGATCATGTTGACGGCGGAACCGCCCGCCAGCGCATCCACCTGAATGCGGCAGGTGTTCTCGAAGATGTACATGTTGAGGAAGGCGTCGGCCACGCTGTCGCCCACAGTCAGCAGGCCATGGTTGCGCAGCATCAGGAACTGGGCCGTCGGGCCCAGGCTGGCCTGCAGCCGTGGCCGCTCGTCATCCCGCAGCGCGATGCCTTCGTAGTCGTGGTACGCCAGGGAATTGAGCACGATGGTGGATTGCTGGCTCAGCGGCAGCACGCCATGCTTCTGCGCACTGACACCCACACCGGCGCGGCTGTGGGTGTGCAACACGCACTGCGCGTCGTCGCGCACCGCGTGGATGCAGCTGTGGATCGTGAAGCCAGCCGGGTTCACCGGAAAGGGTGAGTCCCGCAGCTTGCGGCCGTCCATGTCGATCAGCACCAGGCTGGACGCGGTGATCTCGTCGAACATCAGCCCGTAAGGGTTGATCAGGAAGTGGTGCTCCGGGCCGGGGATGCGTGCCGAGATGTGGGTGTAGACCAGGTCGCTCCAGCCATAGGCGGCCACCAGGCGGTAGGCGGCCGCCAGGTCGACCCGCAGCGCCCACTCTTCGGCGCTGACCACTTCTTTCAAGGACGGGATCTTCATGTGGGTTCTCCTGGTCTGGGGCCGGGCCTGACAGTGGCCTGGCGAACTGCAAAGTGTGGGCGCGGCCGGCGCGCCATGGGGTCACACACGCGACGCCGCAGGCCGGGCGCTGGGCCAGCGCGGCGCGCCAACGCAGCAAGGGCACCTGGGCCAGGCACCGCCGCCTCAGCGGGCGCCGGTCAACCGCTCGTCGAAGATCGCCACCGCCCGCGTCCAGCCAGCACTGGCGCCTCGGATCTTGTGCGGGAAGCAGCTGATGAAGAAGCCGTCGCCCGCGTGGGTGACGTCGTCGATCTTCGGCGCCGGCCCGGGCGGGTCGGAGGCGACATCGTTCTCGAGGTCGATCGACAGGTCCACAAGGCGGCGGGACGGACGATGGGTCATGGTCGGCGGCTCCTGGCTGCTGGCTCAACGCAGAACGCGCAGCATCGGCCCGACAAGGCACCGGACCGCGGTCGCTGAAGCGACTGCGGCATGACGCAGGGCCACCGACCATGGGCCGCACAACGCCAACAACCTCGAGGAGAACTGCAGCATGACTGACACGACCCGTCACTTGTCCGGGGCATGCGCCCGCATCGGCGATCTGCTGCCGCACCCCGACCGCCGCAGCCTGCTGCGCGCCGGCTCGGCCCTGCTGGCTGGCACGGCGCTGGGCTGGGCGCCGGCCGCCCACGCCCAGGGCATTGCCAGCGCCGCACCGGCAGACGTCGGCCTGTCGCCGCAGCGCCTGGCGCGCATCGGCGACTGGCTGCGCGCCGAGGTGGCCGCCAAGAAGATTCCCGGCGCGGTGGTGATGCTGCTGCGCCGCGGCAAGGTCGCGTATGTCGAGAGCGTCGGCCAGCGCCGCCCCGACGCCCCAGGCGCGATGCAGCACGACGACATCTTCCGCATCTACTCGATGACCAAGCCGATCGTCAGCGTCGCCGCGATGATGCTGGTCGAGGAAGGCCGGTTGCTGCTGGAAGCACCGGTGGCCACCTACATCCCCGCCTTCGCCGGCGTGAAGGTCGGCGTCGAGAAGACCGACGCCGCCGGCAACAAGTCGCTGGAGCTGGTCGCGCCGCTGCGGCCGATGACGGTGCAGGACCTGTTGCGCCACACCTCGGGCCTGACCTACGGCTTCTTCGGCGCCGGGCTGGTCAAGAAGATGTACGTCGACAACCAGGTCGGCACCCGCGGCGAGCTGAGCAATGCCGACTTCGCCGAATTGATCGCCAAGATGCCGCTGGCCTTCCAGCCCGGCAGCACCTGGGACTACAGCAATTCCACCGACGTGCTGGGCCGGGTGGTCGAGGTGGTGAGCGGCCAGACGCTGGGCGCGCACCTGAAGCAGCGGCTGACCGACCCGCTGGGCATGCCCGACACCAGCTTCTACGTGCCCGAGGCGGCGCGCCAGGCGCGCATCGCCGAGCCCTTCGCCGACGACCGGCAGTTCGGCGTCAACGCCTTCATCAGCGAACCGCGGGTGGTGCAGAAGATGGAAGCCGGCGGCGGCGGCATGGTCAGCACCGCGCCCGACTACGCCCGCTTCCTGCTGATGCTGCGCAACGGCGGCCAGCTCGACGGCAAGCGCTACCTCAGCCCGCGCACGGTCGACTACATGACCAGCAACCACCTGGGGCCCCAGGTGCAGCGCACGCCGCTGTACCTGCCGGGGGCGGGCTACGGCTTCGGCATGGGCTTGGCCGTGCGCACCAGCGCCGGCGAGGCTGGCAGCATCGGCACGGCGGGCGAATACAACTGGGGCGGCGCCGGTGGCACCGCGATGTGGGTCGACCCCGTCAGCGACCTGATCACCGTCTTCATGATGCAGAGCCCGAAGCAGCGCGTGCTGTACCGGCCGATCCTGCGCAACCTGGTGTACGGGGCGCTGACCGAGCCGAAGTGATGCGCCGCGGGGCCGGCTCTACAGCTGGAACGCCGGCCGCTGCGCCAGCGCAGCACGCCAGCGTTGCAGGTGCGGGTGCTGTTCGCCGGGCTTGACCTTGACGATGCGGGCGAAGTCCACCGCCACCGCGGCCGTGATGTCGACGATGCTCAGCGCATCGCCGACCACGAAATCGCGGCCGGCCAGACGGGCGTCGAGCATGTCGATGAAGTGCTGCACCCGCGCCAGCCCGCGCTCGGCCAGCGCCGGGATCTGCGCGTAGCCATGCGGGCCGGGCAGCGCGCGGTTGACCATCGCCGGCGTGCTGTTGCGGAAGGCCTCGGCGATCGCGGTGTAGCCCTCGAACTCGACCCGCCAGTTCCAGCTGGCGATCTCGGCCTTTTCGACTGGCGTGCGGCCCAGCAGGGGCGGGTCGGGCCAGCGCGCTTCCACGTAGGCGGTGATCGCGGCGTTGTCGGTCAGCACCGCGCCCTCGTCGGTGCGCAGCGCCGGCACGGTGCACTGCGGGTTGATGGCGCGGTAGGCGTCGCCCAGTTGCTCACCGCTGCGCAGGTCGATCTGCACGGTGTCGTGCGCCACACCCTTCTCGGCCAGCAGGATGCGCGCGCGCCGCGGGCTGGGGGCAGTGCTGCAGTCGTACAGGATTGGCATGGTCAACCCGCCTTGCCTTCGCCCAGCACGGCCTTGCCATACAGCTTCTGCATGCCGCCCAGCCACTTGTCGTAGTTGGCGGTCTTGCCGCGCAGGTAGTCCAGCACCTCGGGGTGCGGCAGGATCAGGAAGGTTTCGTCGCGCAAGGCGTTCACGACGCACTCGGCCACCTGCGACGGCTGCAGCATGCCGTTCACCTCGGCCGAGCCGGCGCCGCCAGCGGTCATCGCCGTGGCCACGCCCTGCGGGCACAGGCACGACACCCGCACGCCGCGGCGGCCATAGCCGATACGCAGCCACTCGGCAAACGCCACCGACGCATGCTTGGTGACGCCGTAGGGCGCGGTCTCGACGATGTTCAGCAGGCCCGCGGCCGAGGCGGTGACGACAAAGCCGCCCTCGCCGCGTTCCACCATCTCGGGCACCACGGCACGCGCGGCCCACACATGGGCCATGCCGTGGATCTTCCACATGCGCTCCCAGATCTCGTCGGCCACCTCGAAGCCGCCGGTGCCGCCGCCGATGCCGGCGTTGGAGATGTAGATGTCGACCTGGCCGAAGCGCGCCCGGGTGGCGGCCACCAGGGCCTGGATGTCGGCCTCGACGCTGACGTCGCAGCGCACGGCCAGCGCGCGGTTGCTGCCGTCGGCGTTGATGGCCGCGGCCACGCCTTCGGCCTGCGCCAGGTTCAGGTCGGCGACGACGATGCCGCGCGCGCCGTCGGCCGCGAAGCGTTCGGCCAGGCCGGCGCCGATGCCGCTGGCGCCGCCGGTGATGATGGCGACCTTGCCTTGGATGTCCATGGGGTGCTTTCGGGTGAGGGGTTGGATCAGCGGCCGTTGAACTGCGGCGCGCGCTTCTCGACGAAGGCCGCAGCGGCCCCCTTGTGGTCGGCCGTCTCGAAGGTGCGGATCATGTGGATGGATTCCGCATCCAGCACCTGAGCCAGAGTGCCCTGCAGGCCGGCATTGAGGTTGCGCTTCATGTAGCCGATGGCCACCGTGGGCAGGGCGGCCAGTTCGGCGGCCCAGGCCGCGGCGGCGGCAGCCAGCTGCGCCACCGGCACCACGCGGTTGACCAGGCCGATGCGCTGCGCCTCTGCGCCCACCACCACCTCGCCGGTGAAATACATCTCGCGCGCCTTGGCCGCGCCGACCAGGTGGTTGAGGAAGTAGCTGCCGCCAAAGTCGCCCGACAGGCCGATCTTGGAGAAGGCGGTGGTCAGCTTGGCGGTGTCGGCGGCGATGCGCATGTCGCAGGCCAGCGCCAGTGACAAGCCGGCGCCGGCGGCCGGGCCCGGGATCACGGCCAGCGTGGGTTTGGGCATCTCGTGCAGCCAGCGCACCACCTCCATGCGGTCACGCAGGTCGGTCACCTTGTCGTCGAAGCTGTCGGCGGCGGCCTCGCCTGCCGCGCGGCGGGCAAAGCCTTTCACATCGCCGCCCGAGCAGAAGGCCCCACCCGCCCCGGTCAGCACCACCAGGCGCACCGACGCATCCTTGGCCAGCCGCGGCAGGGCCTCGGACAGGCCGGCGAACATCTCGCCCGACAAGGCGTTGCGCGCCTCGGGCCGGTTCATGGTCAGGGTGGCGACGCCGCCCTCGATGGTTTCAATCAGGTCCTGTGACATGGTGGGTCCTTGTTGGATGGGAGCGGTGAAGCCGGTCACTTCAAGTCGGGGCTGCTGGCGTGGTTCCACCAGGCCAGGTCGGAATGGGCGCGCAGGTCCAGCTCGAAGGTCCAGGCCGAGCGGTGCTGGTGCGCCAGGTAGAAATAGGTGTTGGCCACCTCGGTGGGCAGCAGCAGACCGTCGTGGTCCAGGCCCTTCTTCTCGCGCAGCGCCTGGAAGCGCTCGGGGCCAAGCATCTTGCCCAAGGTGTCGGGCGCGTCCACCGCGCCGTCGATGACGATGTGCGACACATGGATGCCCTTGCTGGCGAACTGCGCGTTCAGCGACTGGCACAGCATGCGGCGCCCGCCCATGGCCGCGGCATGCGAATGCTGGCCCGCATTGCCGCGCAGCGCCGCCGTGGCCGAGGTGACGAGCAGCACGCCCCGGCCACGCTGCTCCATGTGGGGAAACACCACCTGCGCCAGGCGGAACAGGCCGAAGGTGGCCATGCGCCAGCCCATCTCGAAGGCCTTGAGCGTGGTGCTGGCCAGGCCCCGGTCGCCGATCTGTGCGCCCAGGTTGTACACCGCCACGGCAATCGGTCCGATGTTGGCCTCGATGTGGCTGACCAGCTGTTCGATGCTGCCTTCTTCGACCGCATTGAGCATGAAGCCGGTGGCCGAGCCGCCGGCGGCCTCGATCTCGGCCACCAGCTTGTCCAGCCCGGCTTTGTCACTGCGCCGGGCCAGGCAGGCGTGGTAGCCCTCGCGGGCAAAGCGCTTGGCGACGTTGCCGCCAATGCCGGCACCGGCACCCAGGATCAGACAGACGGGTTTGTTCATCGGGGCTCCAGTCGGGTGGCGCGGGGCGGCCAGCCACACCCCGCCAACGCCAGCAGGCATCGTCGGCGATGCAGCGGCGGCCTGCACCCGCGAAGGTGACAGCTGGCGGCACTGGCGCGCCGGGTGGCGCGTCATGGAAGGCCCGGTGTCGGCAGTGCCCGCCTGCGTGAAAGAATCCTGTCCGACGCCGCCGGCCATACCGCCAGCCGCACCCGACAGGCGACGCTCCCATGGACACCCGTTCCGTCCTCTCTCCGCTGCACTTGCTGGAGCGTTTCGACATGGGTGTGGTGCAGTTGGACGACGAGCGCCGCGTGGTGGGCATGAACGACTTTGCCCGCCGGGTGCTGCCGGTCGACCAGATGCAGCCCTTCGACCGCCTGGTGCTGAGCTTCCACCCCGATCGCTCCAGGCCCAAGGTCGAATTCCTGCTCGACCAGGCCGCCGTGTGCCCGGTGGTCAGCCCACCACCGATGACCATGATCATCAACATCCCCGAGCGGGTGCTGCTGATCAAGGTGTCGCGCACCGCCGATGCGCGCAACACCCCCAGCGGCTACGTGCTGGTGTTCTACGACATCACCGATGTCGTGGCCGCCGATGAAGCACCGGCCAGCAAGCCAGGCACGCCGGCGCGGCGGCAGCTGCAGAAGATTCCCACGGTGTCGGGCCAGAAGATCGAGTTCGTCAACACCGAGGATGTGCTGCGCCTGCAGTCCGACGGCCACTACACCCGGGTGATCACCGCCCAGAGCAACCAGTTCTGCAACCTGAGCATGGGGGACCTGGAAGGCCGGCTCGACCCCGACAACTTCATGCGGGTGCACCGCAGCCACATCATCAACCTGCGCGCAGTGACCCAGCTGCTGCGCATGGATGGCCGCCTGGTGCTGCGACTGCAAGGCGAGGACGCCGAGGTGCCGGTCTCGCGCACCAGCAGCCCGGCCTTGATGGCCCGGCTGGGCATCACGCCCACCAGCATGGCCCGCTGATCAGGGTTAGTCCTGGGCAGGAGTTTCCCGGGGTCTTTGGCGGAGTTCCGGGCCCAACCTGCCGTTCGTGCAGCCCTGCTGCAGTTCATGCAGGCGGGCTGCGTTTCGGCACTGCGGAGGCAATGTCCCCTGGCTGGCGAATTTCGAGCCGGCCAAGCAACATATGCTCCCCGTCCAACACACGCTGGAGCCAACGATGATCCCACCCGCCTTCGATTACCACGCGCCCAAGACCGTGGACGAAGCCATCCGCCTGCTGGGCAGCCTGGGCAGCGATGCCAAACTGCTGGCCGGTGGCCACAGCCTGCTGCCGATGATGAAGCTGCGCTTCGCCCAGCCGGCGCACCTGATCGACATCAACCGCATTCCCGAGCTGCGCGGCATCTGCGAAGACGGTGCCGACATCGTCATCGGCGCGATGACAGTCGAGAACGACCTGATCAAGAGCCCGCTGCTGCAGGCCAAGGTGCCGCTGCTGGCCGAGGCGCCCAAGCTGATCGCCGACCCCCAGGTGCGCAACCGCGGCACGCTGGGCGGGGACATCGCCCATGGCGACCCGGGCAACGACCACCCGGCCATCAGCCTGGCGCTGGACGCCAGCTTCCTGCTGCAGGGCCCCACCGGCCGGCGCACGGTCAAGGCCGACGACTTCTTCCTGGGCACCTACATGACGGCACTGGCCGAGGACGAGATCCTGGTGGCGGTGCGGGTGCCAGCCTTCGCCCCGGGCACCGGCTGGGCCTACGAGAAGCTCAAGCGCAAGACCGGCGACTGGGCCACCGCCGGCGCGGCGGTGGTGCTGCGCATGGCCGGCGGCAGCGTCAGCCAGGTGCGCATCGCGCTGACCAACGTCGCGCCCATGGCCATCCGCGCGCCGGCGGCCGAGGCCGCCGTGCTGGGCCAGCCGCTCAACGCCGCCACGCTGGACGCCGCCGCTGCCGCCGCCATGGCGGTGTGCGACCCCGCCGAAGACCTGCGCGGCGACCGCGCCTACAAGACGGCGATGGCCGGCCAGATGGTCAAGCGCGCGCTGCTGGCCGCTGCTGCCCGCTGCGCCTGAACCCGCTGGATCCAACCACCAAGGACACGACATGGCAAAGAAACTGATCACCGTCACCGTCAACGGCCGCCAGCAGGAGAAAGCGGTGGAGCCGCGCACCCTGCTCGTGCACTTCCTGCGCGAAGAGCTGCACCTCACCGGCGCGCACATCGGCTGCGAGACCAGCCACTGCGGCGCCTGCACGGTGGATGTGGACGGCGAGAGCGTCAAGTCCTGCACCCACCTGGCGGTGCAATGTGACGGCGGCTCGGTGATGACCGTCGAAGGCCTGGCCCAGGGCCCGGTGCTGCACGCGGTGCAGGAAGGCTTCTACAAGGAACACGGCCTGCAGTGCGGTTTCTGCACACCCGGCATGCTGATGCGCGCCTACCGCTTCCTGCAGGAGAACCCCAACCCCAGCGAGGCCGAGATCCGCGCCGGCATGGCCGGCAACCTGTGCCGTTGCACCGGTTACCAGAACATCGTCAAGGCAGTGCAGTACGCCGCTGCCAAGCTGCAACAAACCCAACAGGTGGCCGCATGAACTCGCAGAACCGCTTCAAGAGTGAATTCCCCCTCGGGGGGACGGCGCGCAGCGCAAAGGGGGCCGCATGAATGCTCCGACCGACCCCACCCTGCTGCAACGCAAGGACGCACTGCAAGGCCTGGGCGAGAGCCGGCTGCGCAAGGAAGACGCTCGCTTCATCCAGGGCAAGGGCAACTACGTCGACGACATCAAGCTGCCCGGCATGCTGCACATGGACATCGTGCGCAGCCCCTACGCCCATGCACGCATCAAGTCGATCGACAAGAGCGAAGCCCTGAAGGTGCCCGGCGTCATCGCCGTGCTGACGGCCGACGACCTGAAGCCGCTGAAGCTGCACTGGATGCCCACCCTGGCCGGTGACGTGGCCGCCGTGCTAGCCGACGAAAAAGTGCACTTCCAGATGCAGGAGGTGGCCGTCGTCATCGCCGAAGACCGCTACAGCGCGGCCGACGGCGTGGAAGCCGTGCAGGTGGAATACGAAGAACTGCCGGTGGTGATGGACCCGTACGAGGCGCTCAAGCCCGGCGCACCGGTGCTGCGCGACGACCTGGCCGGCAAGACCAGCGGCGCGCATGGCCCGCGCGAGCACCACAACCACATCTTCACCTGGGACGCCGGCGACAAGGCAGCCGCCGATGCCGCCTTTGCCGCCGCCCCGGTGGTGGTCAAGGAACACATCTTCTACCCCCGGGTGCACCCCTGCCCGCTGGAGACCTGTGGCTGCGTGGCCAGCTTCGACCCGATCCGCGGCGAGCTCACCACCCACATCACCAGCCAGGCGCCGCATGTGGTGCGCACGGTGGTCAGCCTGCTGTCGGGCATCCCAGAGAGCAAGGTGCGCATCATCAGCCCCGACATCGGCGGCGGCTTCGGCAACAAGGTGGGCATCTACCCGGGCTATGTCTGCGCCATCGTCTCCTCCATCGTGCTGGGCAAGCCCGTGAAGTGGGTGGAAGACCGCATCGAGAACATCAGCTCCACCGCCTTTGCGCGGGACTACCACATGGACGGCGAGATCGCCGCCACCGCCGACGGCAAGATCACCGGCTTGCGGGTCAACGTGGTGGCCGACCACGGCGCGTTCGATGCCTGTGCGGACCCCACCAAGTTCCCGGCCGGGTTGTTCCACATCTGCAGCGGCAGCTACGACATCCCGGCCGCGCACGCCAGCGTCAAGGGCGTGTACACCAACAAGGCGCCGGGCGGCGTGGCCTACCGCTGCAGCTTCCGCGTGACGGAGGCGGTCTACCTGATCGAGCGCATGGTCGACGTGCTGGCGCAGAAGCTGGGCATGGACAAGGCAGAGATCCGGGCCAAGAACTTCATCCGCAAGGAGCAGTTCCCCTACACCAGCGCCTTCGGCTTCGAGTACGACAGCGGTGACTACCAGACCGCCCTCGACAAGGTGCTGGCCGCCGTCGACTACAAGGCCCTGCGCGCCGAGCAGGCAGCCAAGCGCGCCGACCCGGACTGCCCCACGCTGATGGGCATCGGCCTGGTCACCTTCACCGAGGTGGTGGGCGCCGGGCCCAGCAAGATGTGCGACATCCTGGGCGTGGGCATGTTCGACAGCTGCGAGATCCGGGTGCACCCCACCGGCAGCGCCATCGCCCGCATGGGCACCATCACGCAGGGGCAGGGCCACCAGACCACCTACGCCCAGATCATCGCCACCGAGCTGGGCATTCCCAGCGAGGTGATCCAGGTCGAAGAGGGCGACACCAGCACCGCGCCCTATGGCCTGGGCACCTACGGCAGCCGCTCCACGCCGGTGGCCGGCGCGGCCATCGCCCTGGCAGCCCGGAAGATCCACGCCAAGGCGCGCAAGATCGCGGCGCACCTGCTGGAGGTGGGCGAGAACGACCTCGACTGGGAGATCGACCGCTTCAATGTCAAGGGCGACCCGGCGCGCCACAAGACCATGAAGGATGTCTGCTGGGCGGCCTACAACAACGTGCCGGCCGGCCTGGAGATGGGCCTGGAGGCGGTGCACTACTACGACCCGCCCAACTTCACCTACCCCTTCGGCATCTACCTGGCGGTGCTCGACATCGACCGCGCCACCGGCGAGACCAAGGTGCGCCGCTTCTACGCGCTGGACGACTGCGGCACCCGCATCAACCCGATGATCATCGAGGGCCAGATCCACGGCGGCCTGACCGAAGGCTTTGCGGTGGCGATGGGCCAGCAGATGCCGTTCGATGCCCAGGGCAATCTGCTGGGCAACACCTTGATGGACTACTTCCTGCCCACCTTCGTGGAAACCCCGCACTGGGAGACCGACCACACCGTCACGCCCAGCCCGCACCACCCGCTGGGTGCCAAGGGCGTGGCCGAATCCCCGCACGTGGGCTCGATCCCCACCTTCACCTCGGCAGTGGTCGATGCCTTTGCCCACCTGGGCGTGACCAACATGACCATGCCGCACAGCGCCTACCGGGTGTGGCAGCAGCTGGTGGCCAGTGGAGTGAACCTGTAAATGGAAGTCAAACTCGACAAGCGCTACCCGGTGGCCGCCACGCTGGACCAGGCCTGGGCAGTGCTGGCCGACATCCATGCCGTGGCGCGCTGCATGCCGGGCGCGCAGATCACCGAGCAGCTCGACGCCACCCACTACAAGGGCACGGTCAAGAGCAAGGTGGGCCCGGCGGTGATGCAGTTCGGTGGCGACATCGAGGTGCTGGCCATGGATGCGGCGGCGCGGTCGATGCAGATGCTGGGCAAGGGCGCCGACAAGTCGGGGTCGTCGGCGGCCATGAACCTCAGCGCCGTGCTGGAAGCGGGTGACGACGCCACCAGCTGCGTGCTGGTGGGCCAGGCCACCGTCACCGTCAGCGGCAAGCTGGCGCAGTTCGGCAGCCGGCTGCTGGTGCCGGTGTCCGACGCGATGCTGGCGCAGTTCGCCAACAACTTCCGGGCCGCGGCGGCCGCCGTGCCGGTCGCCGCCGAGGCGGCGCCGCCAGTGGCTGACCTGCCGCCGCAGACCGTTGCCACCGGCAGCGCGGCGGCGCCGGCAGCGACCGCCGCTGTGGCTGCACCGACACGGGTGGCCGCCCCGCAGGCACCCGCCCCTGTGAAGGAGCTCAACGCCTTGGCTTTGATGTGGACGGTGCTCAAGGGCTGGCTGGCGGGGCTTTTCGGCAAGCGCCCATGACCGACCAGGCCCTGCGCGAGCAGCTGCAGCGTGCCGGCTACATCGCCGACGAGGCGTTGGCCACCACGCTGTGGCTGGCCGGCGAGCTGCAGCGCCCCCTGCTGCTGGAAGGCGACGCAGGCGTCGGCAAGACCGCGCTGGCGCTGGCCCAGGCCCGCGCCACCGGCCGGCGTCTGGTGCGTCTGCAGTGCCATGAAGGCCTCGACCTGGCGCAGGCGGCGTATGAATGGAACTACGGCCGCCAGCTGCTGGCCATCCGCCTGGCCGAGACCGGCAGCGGTCCCCGGTCCGAGGCCGACCTGTTCACCCCCGACTACCTGCTGGAGCGGCCGCTGCTGGCCGCGCTGCGCAGCGACCAGCCCTGCGTGCTGCTGATCGACGAGATCGACCGTGCCGACGAGGCGTTCGAGGCGTTCCTGCTGGAACTGCTGTCGGACTGGCAGATCACCGTGCCCGAGCTGGGCACGCTGGTCGCGCGCCATGTGCCGCTGGTGCTGCTGACCAGCAACGGCACCCGCGAGCTCAGCGACGCGTTGCGCCGGCGCTGCCTGTACCACTGGCTGGACTATCCCTCGCTGGCCCGCGAAATGGCCATCGTGCGCAGCACCCTGCCCGATGCCGAGAGCGCGCTGGTGGAGCAGGCGGTGGCCTTCGTGCAGCGGCTGCGCCGCGACGACCTGGACAAGACCCCCGGCATCGCCGAGACCCTGGACTGGGTGCGCGCCCTGCACCGCCTGGGCCATGCGGCCCTGCCCGACGACCCGCATGCCCTGACCCACACCCTGGCCTGCCTGCTGAAGACCCGCAACGACCGCTTCCAGCTCGGGCCCGACCGGGTGCAGCAGCTGCTGGAAGGCCGCCGCAGCACCGGCGTGGCCGTGCCATCCTCGGGCAAGCACCATGCTGACGACACCGCCCAGCCCCACCACGCCGGCTGAGCCGCTGCAGGCCATCGCCGGCTTTGCCGCGCTGCTGCGGGCCCATGGCCTGCAGGTGGGCGTGGCCGAGCAGCAGGCCTTCGTGCAGGCGGCGCTGGCCCTGCCCGTGCACCGGCCCCGGCAGGTGGACGCCGCCTGGCGCGCCATCGCCTGCCACGACGCCCGCTCCTGGCGCCAGTGGCCCGAGCTGTTCGACCGCTACTGGCACCCCGGGCGGCTGACCGGCCAGGTGCGGGTGAGCGGCCAGACCCAGGTGCGCCGCGACATCCGCCAGCTGGTGCAGCAGCTGCACGACGACCTGGCCGGCCAGACCCCGCCCGGCGCCCGGCGGCCGATGGACACCGCGCTGCACGCCGCGCCCGACGCCGAGGCCGACACCGCGCAGGACGCCGGCGCGCCGCGTGCCCAGGGCGGCGCCAGCCGCGCCGACGCCCTGCACGACCGCAGCCTGTCGCAATGGCTGCCGCAGGACCTGGCCCAGTTGCAGCAGCTGGCCGACCGCATCGCCCGGCGCCTGCGCACCCGGCTCACCCGGCGCTGGCAGGCCCATGCCCGCGGCACCCGGCTGGATGTGCGGCGCACGCTGCGCGCCAGCCTGCGCACCGGCGGTGTGCCGGTGCAGCCGGTCTGGCGCGCGGCCCGGCGCGAGAAGCCGCGCCTGTTCATCCTGGTGGACGTCAGCCGGTCGATGGAGACCCATGCCCAGCTGTTCCTGCGCATCGCGCGTGCCTTCGTCCAGGCGGTGGGGGCGCGGGTGTTCGTCTTCCACACCCGGCTGGCCGAGGTCACCCCGCTGTTGCAGCGCGACTCGGCCACGGTGCAGGAGAAGATCAACGCGGTGACCGCAGGGTTCGGCGGCGGCACCCGCATCGCCACCAGCGTGGCCGATTTCCACCGCGTCCATGCCCGGGCCCAGCTGGGCCGGCAGGCACGGGTGTGGCTGCTGTCCGACGGCTTCGACGCCGACCCGCCCGAGCGTCTGGCCGAGGAACTGGCTGCCGTGCGCGGCCATGGCGCACGCATCACCTGGTTCCACCCGGCGCCGCAGCGGCCGGCGTCGCAGGCGGTGCAGAGCGCCCTGCCGCTGGTGCAGCGCTTCGTGCGACTGAACAGCCTGCGCGACCTGGCCCTGGCCGCCGACCTCAGCTTCTAATCCCGTATCGACCACCCGACCCGCTTTCGAGGAGACCCCCGCGATGCACTCCAACGACATCCTCAGCGCCGCCCAGCGGCTGCAGCAGCAGGGCCAGGCCTATGCACTGGTCAGCGTGCTGCGCGTGCTGGCACCGGCATCGGCCCGGCCGGGCGACAAGGCGGTGGTCACCGCCGACGGCATCCAGCACGGCTGGATCGGCGGCGGCTGCGCCCAGCCGGCGGTGCTGCGCGCCGTGCGCTTGGCGCTGCAGGACGGCCGCGCCCGGGTGATCCGCATCGCCCCGGCGGTTGAAGGCACGCTGCGCGAGCTGGACGACGTGCTCGAGTTCGGCATGGCCTGCCACTCCGGCGGCACGCTGGAGCTCTTCATCGACCCGATGCTGCCCGACGCGCGCCTGACCATCGTCGGCGACACGCCGCTGGCGGCCGCCCTGGCGGCCCTGGCCCCGCGGGTGGGCCTGCCGGTGACGGTGCTGGCCCAAGGCGCCGACCCGGCACGCTTTGCCGATGCCGTGCAGGTGATCGCCAGCGACGCCCCCGGCGCCGACATCGGCCCCGGCAGCTTCGTGGTGGTGGCCACCCAGGGCCGGCGCGACCTGCAGGGCCTGCGGGCGGCGCTGTCGCTGCGGGCGCGCCAGGTGTTCTTCGTGGCCAGCGCACGCAAGGCCGAGGTGCTGAAGGCCGCGCTGGTGGAAGCCGGCGAAGACGCAGCCGCGGTGGCCGCCATCCAGGCGCCAGCCGGCCAGCCGATCGGCGCACAGACGCCGCAGGAGATCGCGCTGTCGGTGCTGGCCACGGTGGTGGCGGCGCGCCGGGGTGCGCCGGCGGCCGGCCTGGGCAGTGCAGCAGCTGAACCGGCGGCACTGGCGGCCAACGCACGGCCCGCCGAAGCGGCCCCGGCTGCACGCCCCGCACAGCGTCCCGCGCGTGCGGCCATCGCCGCCCTGCCCGACCTGCCGGCCATCGCCGGGTCATGCTGCGGCGGTGGCGCGGTGGAGGCCGCCCCGGTGGCCGCACCAGTGGCCGTTCAGCCGGCAGCCCAGCCCGGCGACTGCTGCGGCGGCTGAGGACCAGCACCATGGGATGCATCCTCAAGGGCGGCGGCGGCCTGTACAGCCGGATGGTGGTGGGCGCGGTGCTGCTGGCCGCCGGCAGCGGGTCGCGCCTGGGGCACCGGCCCAAGAGCCTGCTCGAACTGGGCGGCGTGCCGCTGATCCGGCGCCAGCTGTTTGCGCTGTCGGGCGCCGGTGTCGACGAGGTGGTGGTGGTGCTGGGCCACCATGCCGCGTTGATCGGGCCGATGGTGCAGGACTTCCCGGTCACCGTGGTGCACAACCCCCGGCCAGACGACGGCCAGGTGTCGTCCCAGCGCCTGGGCCTGGCCGCGCTGGGCGGCAAGCTCGACGCGGTGCTGGTGGCGCTGGCCGACCAACCGATGCTCAACGCCCAGGACATCACCGCGCTGATCGGCGCCTACAAGAAGCGGCCCGAGGGCGCCGAGGTGGTCTACCCGGAGGTGGCGGGTGAACGTGGCAACCCGGTGATCTTCAGCCAGGCGGTGCGCGAGCAGATCCTGACCGGCGCCGCCCAGGTGGGCTGCCGCCAGTGGCAGGCCGCCCACGCCGAGGCCGTGGCGCCCTTCGTCACCGACAACCGCCGCTACCGGGTGGACATCGACACACCCGAAGACCTGGCCCGCTTCGAGGCCGACACCGGCCACACGCTGCGCTGGCCGGCGGCGCTGGCCCTGGCATGACAGCGGGCCTGCAGCGGCTGTGGCCCACGCCGATCGGCCTGCACCAGTACGCCGAGGCACAGGCACTGAACCCGCTGCTGGTGCGCATCTTCGGCGCGCTGCGCGCCACCCAGCTGCATGCCCGGGGCCAGACACCAGGCGCGTTCTTCGCCAGCGACGACGACCTGCTGCAGCGGGTGCGGCTGCCCGAATGGCAGGGCTTCGTGCAGTTTCTCGTCACCAGCCTGCGCGACACCGTCACTGCGGCCAACCAGGGCGCCTGGCCGGCCGGTCCGATCGACCTGCGGGTGGCGATCGAGGGCCTGTGGTTCCAGACCAGCCGCGGCGGCGCCTTCCATGACGTGCACACCCACGGCAACTGCTCCTGGTCGGGTGTGTACGTGGTGCAGGTCGACAGCGATGCGGGACGCCGCAGCCACCCGGTGTACGGCGCCGCCAACGGCGTGACACGGCTGTACGGCCCACCCTTCGCCACGCTGGGTGGCGCCCATGTCGACCTGGGCAATGCCTACCTGCAGCCGCCGCATGTGGATGTGCCGCCGTTGCCGGGACAGCTGCTGCTGTTTCCGTCGTGGCTGGCGCACCAGGCGCTGCCCTACGACGGCGCGCTGGAGCGGGTGATCGTGTCGTTCAATGCCAGCGTGCATGCCGCCGCCGGCAGCGACCAGCTGCACCGCTACGGCGCGGCCTGACGGCAGCGGCCCACCTGGCCATGGTGGCCGTGGTCGCTGGCGTCCCATCCAGTGGTGTCAGTCTTTCGCCGCGCGGCGAGACGCGTAGGGCGTAGCCCGAAGCGGATTGCCGCGCGGCGGCGGCCGTCCCTCTGGGGGTGGTGATCGTGATTCCGGATAGGGTTGAGGTGCGAATTCCAACCTTGATCCTTGTATGGAAAGAGCGATGACCGACGCAACGATCGCACTGGCCGGCATGGCCGAGCTCGCCGACAAGGGCCCCGACGTGGACAGGTCGAGTCCTTCGGTGAACCCATCGATGACGCGGACCGTGCTGTCGTCGTGGATCCAGTCATCCAGTCGCTCAGGGAAAAGAACACTCTGAGTCCGATCCCGACCTTCGATGTAGCCAGCCATACCGACTCCGGTGCTCGATATGGATCGAGACTCTAGGCGACAACTGCAGCGGCATCTCGAGGGCTTTTCACACAGCCTCGACCCTGAGCAGACACTCATCGTGCTGATCTGGGCGCCCCGAAACTGTCAATTTTCCTGAGTCTGAATCAGCTGCCTTGGCATCTGGCTGGCTTGGCCCGTGCTGAGAGAGCGCTCGAATCCATCTGTCATCGCACAGCGGTGATCAGCCGGAGAACAGTGAATGTGGAGGGCACATGACTAGGTGGGCTACGCGGGCATCAATGATCGGCCTCGGCTGACACCTTGGCGTCCACCTTGAACACCGCCACTGAGCTCAAAAGCGCCTGGGCCTGCTGGCCCAGACTGTCTGCTGCTGCCGCCGTTTGCTCGACCAGAGCCGAGTTCTGCTGCGTGGTGTTGTCCATCGCGCTCAACGCCTGGCCGATCTGCTGCACGCCGCTGCTCTGTTCGCGCGTGGCCTGGCTGATTTCGTGCGCCACCTTGCTGACCTTCGAGATGGCCTGCACCACGCCTTCCATGGTCTTGCTGGTGGCGGCCACCTGCTGACTGCCGCCGCTGACTTGCTCGACGCTTCGGCTGACCAGCTGGCGAATCTCCCGCGCGGCCTCCGCGCTGCGGCCGGCCAGCACGCGGACTTCACTGGCCACCACCGCGAAACCGCGGCCCTGCTCGCCGGCACGAGCGGCTTCCACCGCCGCGTTCAGCGCCAGGATGTTGGTCTGGAATGCGATGCCGTCGATGGTGCCGATGATCTCGGCGATCTTCAGGCTGCTCTGCTCGATGCCCTGCATGGTCTGTGTGAAGCGGAGCACCGAATCACCGCCTTCAACTGCGACCGCAGCGGCGCTCTGGGCCAGACTGCTGCCTTGCTGCGCGTTGTCGGCGTTGTGGCGCACCGTGGCACCGAGTTCGTCCATTGTCGCGGCAATCTCCTGGAGCGCGCTGGCCTGGTTTTCGGTGCGGCGGGAGAGGTCAGTGTTGCCATGTGCGATCTCGCGGCTGGCGTCGGCCACCATCTGGGCATTGCTGCGCACGCCCGCCACAACGTCACGCAATCGGTCCCGCATCTCGAGCAGTGCCTGCGCCTGGACGGCGAGCTCGTCACGCCCGCTGACGTTCACGGCCGCGGTCAGGTCGCCGGCGGCCATGCTTCGGATGCTCCGTGTGCTCGCGTCCAGCGCCTGGGTGATGGACCGCACGGTCCACGCTGCCAGACCCATCAGTCCGGCGGCTGCCAGCAACAGACCGGTCCAGAGGGCCACCGTCGTGGTCTGCACGATGCTGCCGAAGGCAGCGATGCTTTCGCCCGCGAACCGGTTGGCTTCCAGCACCGTGGTGTCGACGCCAGCGCGATGGATTTGATACAGCGCGTGCAACTTCTTCAGGTCCGCGCGCAGCGTGTCGGGCGCTTCGGTTTGAGCCCGTACAACCAGCGCCCGCGCTGCAGCGATCACTTGCAACCCAGCGCTGTGCTGGGCGCCGAGCAAGTCCTTCTCGATACCGAAGGGCGGGTTGCTCTGCCAGTGCTTCGCGCGTGCTTCGTATTCATCGGCCAGTCGGGTCACTTCCTTGTCCGCGTCAGCGGGCGAGATGTTGCCTTCAACCAGCTCCGATAGCACCAAGCGCGTTTCGATGAGGTACATCGGCGGAGGCAGGATGTCGGCCACCACGTCCTTGGCCACGAAGACTTGTTCGCTGATGGCCGTGAGCCGGTGCCCGGCCCAGAAGCCGATGGCGGCGCAGACCCCGGCTGCCAGCAGACCTGAGAAGGCCAACATCACCAGACGCTGCCGCACAGAGAAGCGGCGTAGGAAGGCGGAAGAGGATGACGGCATACGAACTTGTTCTTTCGGCTATCGAGGCTTCGGTGAATTCGCTGCACTGGCACTTTTTCGCGCCGAGCAATTCGACCCGACCGCTCCTTGGTATCGATTTCCCAAGACCCAAACTTGAGGCCGCCCTCGCACCAAGCGAGCCGGGATTCCCGCATGCCGTCATGCACTGTGGATTTCTGCACAACCTTTGCAGCCACCATTTACATGGCCTTCCGGTTTGCGGGCGGGAGCCACGGCTCGTTCGAAACGGTTCGCACTGCAACGCGAGCCGGACTGGAGGCAGCGGATCAAGAGCAACACCACGGCGGCCAAGTTGCCGCCACCGACGCGTCCTTGCGCGTGTGGATAGAAGTGGCCCCGCTTGTCTGTATAGCTTTCCCCGCTTTATAAGTGGAGTGCGGGCGGGTTGCAGACGGTGCAGACGGTGCAGAGTTGTCCACGGCGGCGGTCGGCGCTTGCGACGAACCGATCGACGCGGTGGGCAACTCGGGGCGCACCAGCAATCTCAACTTATACGGCCAGTGACTGTGCAGGAAGATTGGCGAAGTAGTGCTCATCAGGCGTGAGATCGCCCAGGCGCGAGTGGGCCTGCGCGGCGTTGTACCAGCCCATGTGATCGGCGATGCCGGCGCGCGCCGCGCTGACATCGTCGTAGGCCTTGAGGTGCACGCACTCGTATTTCACGCTGCGCCACAGGCGAACAACGAGGACGTTGTCGCGCCAGGCGCCACCCCCGTCCATGCTGAGTTGGCAGCCCTGACCCAACGCCACGTCGGTGAACTCGGTGGCGGTGAACTGGCTGCCCTGGTCGGTGTTGACGATCTCTGGCGCGCCCCACAGGACAAAGGCTCGCTCGATGACCTCCCGGGCATGACAGGCCTGCAGCAGGATGTGTTGGCGCCGACCGAGTTTTGACCCCTTGCACCAAAAATTCGATACTCGCCGGACACTGGCCAACTGGGCTGTCGTAGACCTCACGCGAACCAACGGCATCGGCTTGGCCGCAGTGATGAACTTCTTGTCCGAAATCCCTAACCCCAGCCGATTCGAGACCGTCAAGCAGTTCTGTTCGTGGCTGGGACTGAGGGCGGTTTCAAGCTTGAAGCGCGACGCCTCGGATGAAATCCGCTGTCAGTGCC
>JBBAPL010000078.1:0-23760 GCA_040400895.1 Aquabacterium sp. | reverse complement strand
CATGTCGATTGAGTCCATTCAACTTGTCGCGGTGGATCAGGGTGCGGCGCGCTTGGGCCAGCTGCGGTCAGGTGATTCGTCACTTGCATCGACCGGGTCAGTCCGGCGGTCGCAGTTGCGAGGTCGACAAGTAGTAAACATATACTATACGATTGTTGTTTGCTAAACAAGTCGCGATGCTCTCAGGCGCTCTCGGTTGAGGCTGCGCCGCGAGCCACCCCGAAAGGATCCGAGATGCAAGTCCGCCAGCCCATCCACAGCGAGCACGCCCGCACGCTCGACACCGCCGGCCTGCGCCGCCACTTCCTGGTCGAGCAACTGTTCGTGCCCGAGCAGGCCACGCTGACCTACAGCCAGATCGACCGCATCATCGTCGGCGGCATCCACCCGGTGCACCAGGCGGTGCGCTTCGCGCCCGAGCTGGGCAAGCACACCGGCACCGACTTCTTCCTGCAGCGGCGCGAGCTGGGCCTGATCAACATCGGCGGCGCGGCGGTCGTCCAGGCCGACGGCCAGCGCTACGACGTGGGCCCGCGCGAGGCGCTGTACATCGGCCAGGGCGCGCGCGAGCTCAGCTTCACCAGTGTGGACGCGGCCATGCCGGCCAAGCTGTACTTCAACTGCGCCCCGGCGCACTGCCACTACCCGAACCGCAAGATCACCCTGGCCGAGGCCAGCCCCGAGACCCTGGGCGACCCCAAGACCAGCAACCGGCGCACCATCCACAAGTTCATCGTGCCCGACGTGCTGCCCACCTGCCAGCTGCTGATGGGCATGACCCAGCTCGAGCCCGGCAGCCTGTGGAACACCATGCCCTGCCACACCCACGACCGGCGTATGGAGGTCTACTTCTACTTCGACATGCCGGCCGACGGCGTGGTCTTCCACATGTGCGGCGAGCCCGCCGAGACACGCCACCTGGTGGTGCGCAACGAGCAGGCCGTGATCAGCCCGAGCTGGTCCATCCACGCCGGTGTGGGCACGCAGGCCTACACCTTCATCTGGGGCATGGTGGGCGAGAACCAGGTCTTCAAGGACATGGACCATGTCGCCATGACCACCCTGCTGTGAACACGCAGGTGGTCCTGGACAGCTTCCAGCTCGGCGGCAAGGTGGCCATCGTCACCGGCTGCAACACCGGCCTCGGTCAGGGCATGGCCCGTGCGCTGGCGCAGGCGGGCGCCGACATCGTGGGCGTGAACCGGACAGACCCTGCCGACACGCGAAGCCAGGTCGAGGCATTGGGGCGCCGATTCCTTGACCTGCGCGCCGACCTGTCGGACATCGGCGGCATCGATGGCCTGGTGGCCCAGGCCGGGGCGCTGACCGGGCGGCTGGACATCCTGGTCAACAACGCCGGCATCATCCGGCGCGCCGACGCCATCAGCTTCACCGAGAAGGACTGGGACGAGGTCATCGACCTCAACCTCAAGGCCAGCTTCTTCTTCGCGCAAGCCGTGGCGCGCCAGTTCATGGCGCAGGGCACGGGCGGCAAGATCATCAACGTGGCCTCGATGCTGTCCTTCCAGGGAGGCGTGCGGGTGCCCAGCTACACCGCCAGCAAGAGCGGGGTGACGGGCATCACCCGGCTGATGGCCAACGAGTGGGCCAGCCACGGCATCAACGTCAACGCCATCGCGCCGGGCTACATGGTCACCAACAACACCGCGGCACTGCGCGCCGACGAGAAGCGCAACGCCGGCATCCTGGAGCGCATCCCCGCGGGCCGCTGGGGCACGCCGGACGACCTGGCCGGGCCGGTGGTGTTCCTCGCCTCCAGGGCCAGCGATTACGTCAATGGCTACACGGTGGCAGTGGATGGCGGCTGGCTGGCGCGGTGACCCTGCCCCCGATGCGGCCCGGTCACTGGGTCCTGGGCGGCGCGGTCGTCTCTCGCACAATCAGTTCCAGCGGCGGATGCCCGATGGATTGCTGAGGGGCGGCACCGAGCGCCTGCAACACGGCGATCGCCGCCGCGCGACCCAGGTCGTGGATGGGCTGGCGGACCGTGGTGATCGGCGGCGTCATGTAGGCAGATTGCGGCAGGTCATCGACCCCGACCAGAGAGATGTCCTCAGGCACGCGAATGCCGCGCCGATACAGGGCGCGACGGGCACCCCAGAGCATCTGGTCGTTGGCGCAGAACACGGCCGTGAACGGCGCGCCGACCTCGAGCAGCTGGTGCATCGCGCGCTCGCCGCTTGCCTCCAGGAAGTCCCCTGCCACGATCAGGCGCGGATCGACGCTCAGCCCTGCCCTCTGGTGCGCCAGGAAGTAGCCGTCGCAGCGCTCCTTCGAGTCGAGGTGGTGTGCTGCCCCGGCGATATGGGCGATGTGGCGGTGCCCCAGCCGGATCAGGTGCTCGGTGGCCAACAGACCGCCGTGAACCTGATCGCAATGGAACGAAGAGACGCCGGGCGCGATCAACTGGCGGCCTGTGATGGCCGTGGGCAGGTGCTGCGCCAGTTCGGCGACATGCGCATCGGTCAGGCTGCCGCCGAGAATGACCAAGGCGTCAACCTTGCGGGCGATCAGCAGATGAGCGCGCTCCAGGCCTTCCTGCTCGCTCCAGTTCCCGGTGACCACCATCAGCGCGTAGCCGCTGCCGGCCAGGCCTTCCTCGATGCCCTTCGTGCCACCGGCAAAGTAGGGGCTTTCCAGTTCCTGGGTCAGCACGCCGATGGTGCGGGTGGATCCGCTTCTCAGGCCCTGAGCCGACAGGTTGGGCCGGAACTTCAGCTTGACGATGGCCGCTTCGACCGCCTGACGCTTGTCATCCGCAACACGCGCTGTGCCATTCAGGATGCGCGAGACCGTGCTGGGCGAAACCCCCGCCAGTTTCGCGACGTCCAACAGCGTGGACGGCATGCTGCGGCTTGGTGGCGAAGGCGAGGGGTTTCCCGATTTGGACATGGCGGGATGCAAGAGGTCGGAGCTGCGAGGGCGCCATGATAACGATTTCTTCGTGCTTGTAGCTCGCTGCGGCGACGGGCGTACTCGCGTGTCCTGCGTGCTGAGGCCGCCAGCCCGCCTTGCCCCCGCAGCAGGCCTGCTGTCCATCGCCCTAGGGGTTTCACGGAGGACCCGCATCTGCGCTTGACATGGCTGTGACCACTGCGCCAAACTTGACGTGAAATCGTTGCCAACTTAGCCCAAGTGACGCGCAATCTGCCAAGCCTGATCGAGGCCCCGCCCAGGGTACATGCACCGGACGGGTCGGCCGTGCGCGCCTACGTCGCTGCAACCCTTGCGTCGCACTTGCGCCAACGGGTCGCATGGTGCTCGCGTCATGGCTGCCTTGTCGGCTGACGATCATGCGTGGCAACGATTTCATGTTTCGGCCGCATGGCACCCGGTGGCGGCTGCGCCTGAGTCGCCCGGGGACACCATCCAGATGACCGCGCGAACCAGTCCACGGCCCTATCCACGCTTGCTCGCCGACGTCGGGGGCACCAACGTGCGCCTGGCCATGCAGGGCCAGGTTGATGGCCCGCTGCAGCATGTCGGCAGCTATGCCTGCGCCAGCTATCCTGGCCTGCTGGAAGCCATCCGCCACCACTTGGCGGTCGAGACCCTGGACTGTCCGCGCTGGGGTGCGATCGGCATCGCCACGGCCATCACTGGCGATGTGGTGCGGATGACCAACCACCCCTGGTCATTCTCGATCCGCGAGTTGGAAGCCTCGCTGGGCATGGAGCAGTTGATGGTGCTGAACGACTTCTCAGCGCTTGCCATGTCCTTGCCAGCTTTGCGCGAAGACGAGCGCTGGCAGATCGGCGGGGGGGCTCCCATCGCCAGAGCGCCGATGGCACTGATCGGCCCGGGAACCGGCCTGGGCGTTTCGGGCCTGGTGCCCGCCCTGTCTGGCGCAGGCATGGTGCCCATCGCAGGCGAGGGCGGACACGTCACGCTGAGTTCGTTCAACAACGAAGAGCGCGCTGTGCTGGAAGTTCTGCACTGGCGATATGGGCACGCATCGGCTGAGCGTGCACTGTCAGGGCCCGGACTCGAGAATCTCTACATGGCGCTTGGGCAGGTGCGGGGCGCCCATGTGCGCGAACTGGCCGCACACGAAGTGACCGCTGCGGCCCAAGCGACGCGCGATCCGCTCGCAACAGACACCCTCGAACTCTTCTCCAGCCTTCTTGGCAATGTGGCGGGCAACCTGGCGCTCACGCTTGGCGCCAGGGGAGGCGTCTACGTCGGCGGCGGAATCGTGCAGCGGTTGGGCAAGCACTTCAATGCAGCGCGCTTTCGGCAGAGCTTCGAGGCCAAGGGCCGATTTCGCGACTTCCTCTCCCAGATTCCAAGCTACATCATCCTCAGCACGGAGCAGGCGGCCCTCAAGGGTGCAAGCCTTGCGCTCGACGCAGGATTGGCCCGGTGATGCGGGGGTTGTTCCATCTCCAAGGGGCATCACCCACCGGTTTTGCCTGGGCCGCTGGCGCGTTCCGCACCTGGTGCAGCCTCTCTGCCACCCGCCCGGCCTGGGACTTCTACCAAGTGCGTGCCATTTCGCTTGACGCCTCACAGGTGGGTTGGCAAACTAACTCTGAAATCGTTGCCACACTTGGTCGCCATCATGACCCGGTGAGCACGAGGGCGAAACATCTCGTCGATGTTCGACCCAGTTCTGACGGGAAATCTCGCAACCCGGATTTGCCCGCCTCGTGCGCTGCCACTGCAGGGATGCGGTGCGCGGAAACAGTCGAGATGAATCCTCTTCTCGACTTGTTATGAAAACGATTTCTCATTCAATGAACCCACCATGCAATGCGTCGTCAACCGATCCAGCAGGCGTGATGAACCAGCGCATGACGCACTTCACCACCGTCGCCCCCATCCCGCAGGCACCCACCTGAGTCGGCGTCATCGCATGTCATCGGCGCGCGCAACAGCACCCGCCCCGACGTTCGACGGCGCGCCAAGTCACCGGCAAGGCACCAGCGAGTGCCCGCCACCCATCACCGATAGGAGACAAGAAAATGGCAAGTGCAAAGAAGACGCTGATAGCGACTGCGATCGCGCAACTGGGTTTGATCTCTGGCGGCTCCGTCTGGGCTCAGACACCGGCAGCCCCGAGCCAGCCACAGAAGAAGGAGGAAGCCGCGCAGGTGACGGTGACTGGCCAGCGGGCGGCCTTGCAGTCGGCCCAGAAGGTCAAGCAAGAAGCAGACGAGATCGTCGACTCAATCAGTGCCGACGACATCGGCAAGCTGCCGGACCGGTCCGTCATCGAGGTGCTGCAACGCATCGTCGGCGCGACGCTCGATCGGTCCATGACCAATGATCCTCAGCACTTCTCCGTCGAAGGCAACAGCATTGCCATCCGCGGCCTGAACTACGTGCGCTCCGAGATGAACGGGCGTGACTCGTTCTCAGCCAATGGCGGCCGGGCCTTGAACTTCGAAGACGTGCCGCCCGAACTGCTGTCGCGGGTGGACGTCTACAAGAATCCTTCAGCGTCGCAGATCGAAGGCGGCATCAGTGGCCTGGTCGACCTGAGGACCGCGCTGCCCTTCGACTACAAGGGCTTCAAGGGCGCCCTGTCCTTCGACACCAGCTACTCCAAGCTCCGGGGCGGCAAGGGCTCCAACTCTGGCTCCTTGCTCTTGTCCGATCGGTGGTCGACGCGCTTCGGCGAGATTGGCCTGCTGGTCGACCTGGCCAGGTCAGACAGCGCGACCCGTGCCGATCAGGTCAAGGTGGGCGCCATGTACCCGCACAACGAACTGGTGCCGGGCAAAACGGTCTGGGTCCCCAAGGGTGCGATGTGGCGCAGCCAGGATCTGGACCGCGAACGGGGTGGCCAGTACCTTGCACTGCAATGGCGGCCGAACGCGGACATCACGAACACCCTGACCTACTTCAGGTCCGACTACCAGATCAACTGGTCCGAGCGCTTCATGGCGATGGAGCACAACTCGCCCTTCACCATGAAGGTGGCCGATGGTGTCTACGACGAGAACGGCATCTTCAAGAGCGGAACACTCTCAGACCCCGCTTCCAACGGCATCAACCACAACCCGGCGCACCGCGTTGAGAGCCGAGACTCCTCGACCAAGGACCTCGCCTGGAAGTTCGATTGGAAGTTCTCCCCGCGTCTGAAACTCAGTTCAGATCTGCAAGTGATCGAGGCCAGGACCGCTGGCTTCGCATCCGAAATCGCAACCGGTCACCAACTGCAGAGGCAGAGCCTGGACCTGACGGGCTCAGTTCCCAAGCTGATCTTCGATCAGACCGATCTGGCGCAACTGGCAGACCCCAACAAGCACTATTGGGCCTACACGATGGACCACCAGGACCGGTCCACCGCCAAGAGCAAAGCCTGGAAGGGCGACCTCGAGTATTCCCTCGACGATCCGGTGCTCCACAAACTCCAGTTCGGCCTGCGCTTCAATGACCGTCAGTCGAGCATCACGAATGAAGTCCCCAGCTACAACTGGCAGGGCGTGACGCAACCCTGGATGCTGGGCTGGAACATTTCAGGCCTGGCATATCTCGGAGACCCGCGCTTCGCGGCGCCGGGCGCGACGAGCACCCATGCATTCAAGAACTTCTTCGGCGGCAAGATTGCCGCGCCGCCCGGGATCTTCGCCACGCAGGCCTTTCTTCGCGACGTCAAGAATTCCTACGATCAACTCCACAACTACCACAACATCCTGTGCGAGGAACAGAAGGCCGCGAACGGATGGGGTGACTGCACGCAATGGGGCACGCCCGGCTACCAGCGCACAGCCTTGTTCGGCAGTGACCCTTCCGGCCGCAACGACGTAGATGAGAAGACCCAGGCCTTCTATTCGCAACTGAAGTTCGGGTTTGACGATTGGAAGTTCCCGGTCGATGGCAATGTCGGCATTCGCTACGTCAACACCAAGACCAAAGCTGCTGGCTACACCGTGTTCTCGGCCAATGGAACCAATTTCCCGCCAGGCGTTCCGGTTGGCGGCTTGCCGGTCCCGAACATTCCCAACTTTGCCAAGGCCCAGAACTACGAGCACACGTACCACAACCTGCTGCCCAGCCTGAACCTGCGCATGAAGGCGGGCAAGGATCTGCAGTTCCGCTTCGCCTATGCTGAAGCGGTGTCCCGGCCTGATTTCTCGCAGCTGCAGGGTTACACCACGCTCAAGCAGGACGTGAAGACGACGACCGACCCCGTCACCGGGGCCATCACCGTCCAGAGCGTGAACCTGACCGGAGAATCCGAGGGCAATCCGCTGCTGAAGCCCGTGACATCGAAGCAGGTTGACCTGACCGCTGAGTGGTACTTTGCGAAGGCGGGCTCGCTGACGGTCGCAGCCTTTGACAAGAGGCTGAAGGACATCATCGTGACCCAGTCACGCACGTACACCATTCCGGACATCAACGGAACGCCACAGAACTTTTCGGTGACATCCCCGGTCAATGGCGCCAGTGGAACCGCAAGAGGCTTCGAGGTGGCCTACCAGCAGTTCTACGAAAACCTGCCCGACTGGGCGCGTGGCTTCGGTGTGCAGGCGAGCTACACCTTTGTCGACAGCAAACGCAAGCTGTACAACCCGGTCAGCGCAGCCTACTGCTCGGGCGGCGAAGGCAACAGTGACAACTTCAACCGTTGGAACAACGGCTGCGACACCGACGGCCGGACCTTCAGCGGCCTGCCACTCACGGGGCTGTCACGCAACACGATCAACCTGGCCCTCATGTACGAGCAGGGGCCACTTTCGGCCCGACTGGCATACAACTGGCGCTCGAAGTATCTGCAAGGCATCCGGAACTCATTCGGAACGCTCTTCAGTGACGGCAAGGACACCAACCCGGCCAGCCCGAACTTCGGCGCCACCAACCTGAACTACGCGCTGCCGCTGTGGGCTGCCGCGTACGGGCAAGTCGATGCGTCGGTGTTCTACAAGTTCGCCAACAACTTGTCGGTGGGTGTCGAGGTGCAGAACCTCACCGACTCGGTGTTCAAGCAGCAGATGCAGCAGCACGTCGGCATGATCGACCACGCCTGGATCTCGTCCGGACCGCGCTACAGCCTCTCTGCGCGTTACACCTTCTAGGACCAGCAGAGATGCGCACAAGGCCAGGGTCGACCGTCGACCGCAAGGTGGGAATGGCACTGCCCTTCCTGCAGTTGGCCCTCGCCTGTGTGCTTCTCCTGCCTTTGGGCAGCACCTCTGGTTGGGCGCAAACCTTCATCGGCTTCGTCCACCCAGGCGCTGTCAACGGCAAGGCAGAGCTCGACAGGGTGAAGCAGGAGATCAAGAAGGCACCGGATCAGTGGAGCAAGACCGGCAGGTTCGGGCCCCTCTTCGAGTTGGCCACGCCCTACACAAGAAATCGAGCACCAGGCAACACCGGGTCAGACGAGGGCGACGCCAAGCACGATGCCAGGAAGGCGTATGCCAATGCGCTGGCCTGGTACTACACCGACGACCCCCGATACGCCCAGAACGCCATGGCGGTGTTCGACGTCTGGACCAAGACCTTTGCGGGTTATCTCGTCGAGCCTGGCGTCAGCGGACAGTCGCAGTTGAATGCCGGATGGATCGGCGCGCTGATGGGCTCGGCGGCAGAGGTGCTGGGCAGCTACAAGGGCTGGACCGAACAGCAGCGCACCGATGTCAAGCACATGTTCGCCACCAAGTTCTATCCTGCCCTGCAGCAGGAGAGCAACTGGAACGGCAACGTGGACCTGACCCAGATCGACGCCTTGATCAACATCGCCGTGTTCAACGAGAACAAGGCCTGGTTTGAAGAAGCCAAGCTGCGGCTGAAGCGGCGCAATCCGAGATTCTTCTACATGCCGACGGACGTGGGCGTGAACCGTACCAACCCGTCCTGGTTCAACCCGACCCAGTGGGTGGCCGGCCTCACACAGGAGACCTGCCGCACCAATGCCAGGCCACCGAACGACAACGGTCACCACACGCAATACGGCCTGGCCTCTGCCTTGCGCGCGGCCGAGGTGGCCTGGAACCAGAAGGACGACAGCATCTACGCCGATAACAAGGACCGCTATGTCGCGGCCATGGAACTGCTGGCCAGGCAAGTGAACACCGGCGACATGCAGGGCACCTGCGCTGACCCCGTCACCACCAAGAGCTTGTTCGATACCTGGGCCATCGGATACAACCACTACCACCGTCGATGGGGCATGGACCTTCCCCACACCAAGGCCTTGCTTGCCAGCACGGCGCGCCCCAAGCGGTCGGACTGGAACATCTTCTTCGAGAGCCTGACGCACGGGTCGGCCACGCCATGACAGCGTCCACTGCCCAACCCTCGGGTCCTGGCGCTGCACCCATCCGCAAGATTGTCATCGTGGGTGGCGGCTCGGCCGGGTGGATGACGGCCGCACCCTTGAGCCAGCGCCTTGCCGAACACTGCGAGGTCGTGCTGGTCGAATCACCCGAGATCGGTACGATCGGGGTGGGCGAGGCGACCTTGCCGACCATCCGCTACTACAACAGGGCACTGGGCCTGGACGGCGCCGATTTCGTTCGCCGAACCCAGGCGACCTTCAAGCTCGGCATCGAGTTTCGAGATTGGGGCCACATCGGAAACCGCTTCTTTCACGGCTTCGGTGACTATGGCCCGACCATCGAGACCCGCTCGCCCTACATGCACTGGCTGCGCCTGGTTCGTTCCGGCGCGACCCAGCGGCCACTGGAGGACTTCTCCGTCGCGACGGTGATGGCCCGGCACCAGCGTTTCACACCGCCGGCGGGCGACCAACCCTCGGCAAGCAACGCGTTCTCCTACGGCTTCCACTTTGACGCCGGTCTCTACGCGGCCTATCTGCGCGACTACGCCATGCAGCGCGGCGTCCAGCGCATCGAGGCCATGATCGATGGTGTGGAGCTGCATCCCGAGACAGGCTTCATCACCGCACTGCGCCTGCGCGATGGACGCCGGATCGACGGCGAACTGTTCATCGACTGTTCCGGATTCCGCGGCCTGCTGATCCAGGGCGCCATGCAGTCGGATTACGAAGACTGGAGTACACAGCTGCCTTGCAACAGCGCCCTGGCGGTGCCCAGCGCCAGGGTGGACAAGCTGACGCCGTTCACCCGATCCACGGCCCATCGTGCTGGTTGGCAATGGCGTATTCCGCTGCAGCACCGCACCGGCAACGGCCACGTCTACTGCAACGGGTTCACGACGGACGACGAGGCTGCAAAGACCCTGCTCGCAGGACTGGACGGGCGCCCGCTCGACGACCCCCGTCAACTGCGCTTCACGACCGGACGCAGACGGCGCCAGTGGGTCAAGAACTGTGTGGCCATTGGCTTGTCGGCCGGGTTTCTGGAACCGCTCGAATCGACCAGCCTCAATCTCATTGAAACGGCGATCGGGACACTGATTCAGAACTTTCCTGACTCGACATTCAATCCAGGCTTGCGTGATGAGTTCAACCGCCTGCTGGCAGCGCGGTACGAGTCGGTCCGCGACTTCATCATCCTTCACTACAAGCTCACCCAGCGTTCGGACTCCGAGTTCTGGCGCTACTGCGCTGACATCAAACTGCCCGACAGCCTGCGCCATCAGATCGAGTTGTTCAAGCAAACCGGCCGCGTCGTGGTGTACGAGCCGAACGGGTTCATGGAATCCTCGTTCGTCGCCATCATGACGGGACTGGGAATTCATCCTGCGAACTACGACCCATTCGTCGATCTGATGGACCTGGGTCGACTGCGCCAGCACTTCGATGGTGTGCACAGGGCGATCGCCATGACCGTGCGCGACATGCCTGATCACACCGAGTACATCGCTCGCCATGTCGCAGCCCCCGCTGTGCCGCATCCAGCCGGCACGGTGACATGAGCACATCTGCCGTGACGAAGACTTCAGCGCCCACCTGGACGGCGGGCACGCTGAAGTACAGCGCTGCCGGGCTCGCGCTGCTGTTCTTCTGGCTGCTCTTCGGTGACTTCGCGTTCATGTTGCGCGAACGTTCGGCCGCGCCGACTACGCAGCTGATGCTGAAGGCGTACCAGGCGTCGGACTTCGCCACCGGGATCTTCCTGCTGACGATCCCCCAGGCAATCATCTTCTTCCTGGGGCCCGTGATCAGCTACTGGAGCGATCGCCATCGCGGCCGCTGGGGCCGGCGCATTCCGTTTCTGCTGTGGCCGACTCCGATCACGTCGCTGTCCATGATCGGCCTGGGCTACAGCCCGTTCATCGGAAAGGCCCTGCACCAATGGCTGGGCCGAAGCCCAGGCACCGAGCACCTGACCATCCTGATGGTCATGGTGTTGTTCTGGACGGTCTTCGAGATCGGCGTCGTGATCTCCAACTCGGTCTTCAACGGCCTGATCAACGACGTGGTTCCGCGCGCCTGGCTGGGGCGCTTCTACGGCATGTTCCGGGCCGTCGGCTTGGCCGTCGGCGTGATTTTCAACTACCAGGTCATCGGACATGTCGAAGGCAACTTCGCCCTGGTCTTCACCTGCATCGGCCTGATCTACGGGGTGGGCTTCTCGATCATGTGCCTCAAGGTGAAGGAGGGCGCGTACCCGCCGCCCCCCGAACGGGAACCAGGCAAGAGCCTGTTTCGGATCGCCATCACCGACTACTACCGTGACTGCCTGTCGCGGCCCTACTACCTGTGGGTGTTCTGCTTCATCGCCCTGGGCACGGTCACCTACCTGCCTGTCAACACCTTTGCCATCTTTGCCGCCAAGAGCTTCGGCATGAGCATGGAGTTGTACGGCAAGTACATGGTCGCCACGTTCACCTGCTCGTTCCTGCTGGCTGTGCCCATCGGCTGGCTGGTCGACCGCTTCCATCCCATTCGTGTCGCGCAGGTGGCGCTGGTGCTCTACGGCAGCTTGATGCTGATCGCGTACTTCCTGCTGCGCGATCAGGCCTCTTTCGGTGTCGCGCTGCTCGTGCATGGCGTCGTCTCCGGCATCTACTGGACCGGCACGGCCGCCATCGGGCAGATGCTGTACCCGCAAATGAAGTTTGCCCAGTTCGGGGCCGCAGGCGGGCTGATCACGGCAGGCTTCAGCATGTGCCTGGGGCCTGTGCTCGGGTTGCTGCTCGATGCCCTGGGCAATGACTACCGGTACACCTTCCTGGCTGGCAGTGTGCTGGCATTCGCGTCTGTCGGGCTGGGTTGGGTGGTCTATCGGAAGTGGCAGCAGCACGGTGGGCAGCACCACTACGTCGCGCCCGCCTGAGCCCGCCCCCGTGCATGCGCCAAGCTCCATGAAGCATCACCGTCCCACATGACGACCCACACACTGAAGATCAACAATCAGAGCCGCACCGTCGACGTGGCCGCTGACACGCCGCTGCTCTGGGTGCTTCGCGATCACCTGTCGCTGTTCGGAACCAAGTACGGCTGCGGGCTGGCGCAGTGCGGCGCCTGCACGGTGCATGTGGACGGCAAGGCAACACGGTCCTGCATGACGCCGGTGTCTGCGGTGGGCCAGCAAGCAGTCACCACGATCGAGGGGCTCGATGCCAACGGGGCGCATCCGCTCCAGCGCGCCTGGTGTGAACTGGACGTGCCGCAATGCGGCTACTGCCAGGGCGGGCAGATCATGGCCGCCGCGGCCCTTCTGAAGCAGCATCCTTCGCCGACCGATGAACAGATCGATGTGGCCATGGCCGGGGTGCTGTGCCGTTGCGGCACCTATGTTCGCATCCGCGCGGCCATCAAGGACGCCGCTGCCAAGATGGGAGGTCGCCAGTGAGGACGCCGGCCTCCAAGCCGCGCCGGCGGTTCCTGCAAGTCTCGGCGCTGGCTGGCGGTGGGCTGCTGCTGAGCCAGGTGCGCGCACAGTCGACCCGGCCGCAGGGCGAGACGTCGCCGCAGCGTGGCAAGGGCGCTTTCGCGCCGAGCCCGTTCATCCAGATCAGACCCGATGGCGCCGTCGTCCTGGTGGCCAAGATTCCCGAGCTGGGCCAGGGCGTGAAGACGACCCTCCCGATGATCCTGGCAGATGAGCTGGGTGCGGACTTCCAGACCGTCCAGATCGAGTCCGGCGCGCTGGATCCCAGGTTCGGTTCGCAGGAGGCCGGCGGCAGCATGTCGGTCTTCGACAGCCATCAGCCGCTGCGCGAAGCCGGCGCCCTGGCACGCACGCTGTTGGTCCGGGCTGCCGCCGCTCAATGGTCTGTGCCGACCAAGGAGTGCAGCGCCGCAGACTCCAAGGTGACCCACCAACCCACAGGCCGAACGCTGACCTTCGGTGATCTGGCGTCCAGGGCTGCTGCCCTGCCCATGCCTGCGCCGTCGGACATCGTCCTGAAAGAGCCGCGTGAACAGCGCCTGATCGGCCAGCGGATCGGCGGCGTTGACAACCAGGCCATCGTCGCCGGGCAGCCCCTGTTTGGCATCGACCAGACGGCGCCTGGCATGGTGCACGCCGTCTACGTGAAGTGCCCAGCGTCAGGCGGCAAGGTCGCGTCCGCGAACCTCGACCACATCAAGCGGCTTCCCGGCATCGTCGACGCCTTCATCCTGGCGGGCACCGCAGACGCCTATGGACTGCTGCCTGGCGTGGCCATCGTCGGCAATTCAACCTGGGCCACATTCAAGGCGCAGGACGAGCTGCGTGTGACCTGGGACTCCAGTGCGAAGCTTGGCCAGGACTCGGCGGCCTATGAGCGCCGTGCGGCGGAGCTTGCGGCCACGCAGGGCTCGAACGTGCGGAGTGTGGGCGACGTGGCCGCCGGCCTGCGCGCAGCAGCCAAGTCCATCTCGGCGGCCTACCACTACCCCTTCCTGCACCATGCGCCGCTGGAGCCCATGAATGCACTGGCCATTCCGCTGCCCGATGGTGGAATGAAGATCGTTGCGCCCACCCAGTCTCCGCAGGACGCGCACAAGCTTGCAGCCAAGGTGCTGGACTTGCCCACCGGCAAGGTCGAGCTGCAGTTCATCCGCAGTGGCGGCGCGTTCGGCCGCCGGCTCGTCAACGACTTTGTGGCGGAAGCTGCTGCGATTGCCCAACGTGTCGGTCGGCCCGTGAAGCTGACCTGGCGCCGGGACAGTGACACCCAGCATGGCAAGTACCGGCCTGCAGGCTGGCACTTTCTGCAGGGCGGGCTCGACAGCGCGGGCAAGCCGGTGGCCTGGCGCAATCACTTCGTGACCGTCGGCTTGAACAGCACATCGAGAGCCGGCACGTCCGCCGACATTGGTGGCAACGAGTTTCCCAGCCGCTTCTTGCCCAGCTTCCGGCTGGAGCGGTCCGTCGTCAGCGCCAACGTCCCGACCAACTGGTGGCGTGCACCGGGCGCCAATGGCTTCTCGTTCGTGTTCCAGAGCTTCATGGACGAACTGGCACACGCGGCGGGCAAGGATCCATTGGAGTTCCGCCTGGCCATGCTGGGTGAGGACCGCGTCCTGGCGGGCACGGGGCGCTGGGACCCCGCCTTCGACACGGCGCGCATGAAGGCCGTGATCAAGCTCGCGGCTGAGCGCGCGGGCTGGGGCAAGCGCCTGCCCGCCGGGTCGGGTCAGGGCATGGCTTTTCACTTCAGCCACCAGGGCTACGTGGCCGAAGTGGCGGAAGTCAGCGTCTCGCCAGAGGGCGTGCTCGCCGTGAAGCGCGTCACCGCGGCGGTGGACGTGGGGCCGATCATCAACCGCAGTGGTGCGGAAAGCCAGGTACAGGGCTCGATCATGGATGGGCTGAGCGCCGCCTGGTTGCAGGAGATCACCATCGCCGACGGGGCCGTGCAGCAGTCGAACTTCCACGACTTCCCCTTGCTGCGGATCGATGCCGCCCCCAAGCAGGTGGATGTGCACTTCATCGAGACCAAGACGGCGCCAACGGGCCTGGGCGAGCCGGCCCTTCCCCCGGTGGCACCCGCCGTCTGCAACGCGATCTTTGCTGCAACCGGCACACGCATTCGGCGCCTGCCGATTTCCAAGACAGACCTCCAGTGGGATCCCAGAAGAATGAAAACATCGACACTCCAAGGCACCGACATCGGCGCACCAAGGCTGCCTGGCGAGACTCGGCAGACGCCCACCGCCGTCCAGCTGCTGGCAGGCGGCGTCGACATCTGGGGGGTGCGCGACGAAGGCCACTTCGCACATCTGCCCGTGCGCGGCGACTTCGAGATCAGCGCCCGCGTGGATTCGCTGGAGATGGCCGACCTGTACACCAAGGCCGGGATCATGTTCCGGTCATCGCTTGCCGATGGCTCGCCGCATGTCATGGTCTTTGCCTTCGGCAACAACGAGCCGCGCAACAAGAACAACGGCGGCCTGGAGTTCCAGTTCCGCCAGGATGAGGGTGGCCCGTGTGCGGCCCTTTACCCGCCGCAGCCGCTGCCAGCCGAGCCCGACTTCCCCGTGGTCTTTCCACATGTGTGGCTGAAGCTGGTGCGAAGGGGTGACACCTTCACCGGGCTGTTCAGCCGCGACGGAACGACCTGGAAGACGTACAGCAACCACACCCAGAACCAGCCGCAAAGCGGATTCCTCGGGCTGGCCGTCACGGCACACAACGACGCGCAACGCGTGTCCGCAAGCTTCAGCCACGTGCTGGTGGGCTGAACGCACTGTCCACTGGCATGGCCATGGGCATCGAGCCCCTGGCCGTGCGCATTGGCTTCAATGTCGAATCGCACTGAAAGTGACTGGCATGGATCGATTGAAAGGCAAGTGGTCTCTGGTGACCGGCGCAAGCCGCGGCGTTGGTCGGCATGTCAGCGCAGGGCTGGCCAGGCTGGGCTCCAATCTGGTCTTGCACAGCAGAGACCTGGCCCACACCGAACAATTGGCGGTCGAGCTTCGATCCCTGGGCGTGCGCGTGGTCTGCGTGGCGGGAGAACTTGCCGACCAGGCCCAGGTGGACGACATGCTGACACACGCCCTGCAGCAGGCGGGGCAGATCGACGTGGTCTACAACAACGCGGCCATCATGACGCCGTTCCGCGAGAACTTCTTCGACATTCCGGCAGAGGACTACCGCAAGAGCTTCGAGGTCAACGTCATCAGCCTGGCGCGCATCTGCCACCGGCTGGTGCCGCCCATGATGGCGCGGCGGTGGGGGCGCGTCATCAACCTCACGTCGGGCATCCAGGATCAGCCCGAGCTGTCGGCGTATTCGATCTCGAAGGCCGCGGTCGACAAGCTGGTGCGCGACTTCGCGCCCAAGCTGGCTGGCACCGGCGTGCAGATGAACCTGCTGGACCCCGGCTGGTTGCGCACCGACCTGGGCGGGCCCAGGGCGCCCAACGACCCGAGCGCCGTGCTGCCCGGTGCACTGGTGCCTGCGCTACTGGATGACGGGGTCAGCGGCCGCTTCTTCCGTGCCCAGGACTACGCGGGCCTGTCCCTGACGGCAGCGGTCGCCAAGGAGCGCAGCCAGTGAGCCGAAGCGCACCAGCCACCAGTACCCTGGATGGCATCGACATCGACGCCGCCGTGGTCAGCATGGCCCGCAAGCTGGCCCACTATGACGACCACCAACCCGACAAGTCGGCCTACCCGAACGAGGCCAAGGCCGATGTCTGGTCCACGGTGCCTGCGCCAGACTGGGTCAGCGGCTTCTACCCCGGCGCCCTGTGGTACGTCTATGAGTTCGCGATGCGCCGCCAGTGGCCCGATCAAGACCGTTGGCGCCAGCGGGCGCACATCTGGACGACCGGCCTGACGGATGAACAGTTCACGACCACCAACCATGATCTGGGCTTCATGATCATGGACAGCTTCGGGCACGGCTACCGGCTGACCGGCGATCCGACCTACAAGGCGGTCGTCCTGCAGGCGGCCGAGTCGCTGTCGAAGCGCTTCAGCGACACCGTCGGCCTGATCCGATCCTGGGGCGCCATCGACGACCCGGAAAACTTCGTCGTGATCATCGACAACATGATGAACCTGGAGTTGCTGGTCTGGGCATCGGACAACGGCGGCCCGCAGCGGTGTCGCCAGGTCGCCACGCAGCATGCCGACCGCTCGTGCGTGGAGTTCTTCCGGCCCGACCAGAGCACTTACCACGTCATCGACTTCGACCCGCAGACCGGTGCGCTGAAGCGAAAGTACACGCACCAGGGTCTGGCCGACGAGAGCTGCTGGTCGCGTGGCCAGACCTGGGCCATCTATGGCTATGCCTACCTCTTCGAGGTCACCGGGGACCGGCGCTATCTGGCGCAGTCCGTCGCGGCGGCCGACTACTACCTGGCGCGCCTGCCGGCGGACCAGGTGCCGCCGTCGGACTTCGACAGCGGGCTCGCGGGCCTGGAGTACAAGGATTCGAGTGCGGCCGCGCTGGCGTCTTGCGCCTTCTTCCGGCTCAGCCGCCTGTGCCCGGAGGCGGCCGACCAGGCCCGCTTCTGGCGGGCGGCTGTCAACGCGCTGAAGAGCCTGGTGCAGGCACCGTACTTCTCGTCGTCGCCCAGCCATGCCAGCGCACTGCGCTACCAGGCCCGCAACTTCCACGGCGACGCCAGCCATCGCCTCACCAACACCGGCCTGATCTTTGGCGACTATTTCCTGCTGGAAGCGCTGCTGACCTATGACAGCGCCATCGCGAATCACCACAAGTAGAGATCGCCCGAGATGATCAAGAACGACGCTTCGAACGCTGCGATGCCCAGTTTGTCGGCCATGGTCTATGGCACCTGGCGGATGCTCGACGACAAGCCTTCGGTGCAGGACATCAATCGCCGCCTGAACCGTTGTGTCGAACTGGGCATCACGACCATCGACACCGCAGAGATCTATGGCGGGTACCGGGTGGAGGCAGCACTCGGAAACGCCATGGCCCTCTCGCCCGGGCTGCGCGACAAGCTGGCCATCGTCACGAAGACGGGCATCTACGTGCCCAACGACCTGAGCCCGCAGCGCAAGGTGGGCTTCTACGACGCCTCGGCGGCACAACTCAGGCGCAGCGTCGAGCAATCTTTGCGGATGTTGGGCTGCGAGCAGATCGAGCTGTTTCTCGTGCACCGCCCTGACTGGCTGACGGGCGTCGAAGACACGGCGCAAGGGCTCAACCAGTTGCTGCAGGAAGGCAAGATCCGCCAGGCGGGGGTGTCCAACTACAGTGCCAGCCAGTTTGCGGCCCTCAACAGCTTCATGGGCGTGCCGCTGTTCACCAACCAAATCGAGTTCCACCTCTTGCGCGTGGACCCCATGGTCGACGGCAGCTTCGACCAGTGCCAGCAACACCGGGTGCGACCGATGGCCTGGAGCCCCCTGGCGGGGGGCCGGCTCTTTGACGCGAACGAGCCTGCAGCGGTGCGGCTGGCCCAGGTCGCGGCAGCCTTGTCCCCGAAGTACGGTGGCGCCACGTTGGAGCAACTGGCGTACGCATGGATCATGGCGCATCCCAGCCGCCCGTACCCCGTCATCGGAACGAACAAGATCGACCGCATCGAGAGCGCCGTCAAGGCCCTGTCGGTCCGCCTTGAGCGGGAAGACTGGTTTGCGCTCTGGGTGGCGGCTCAGGGGCGGAACATCCCCTGACGATCGAAGTGCACCGGGGGCGCTGACAGCCCGACGGGCGCACGAATCCAAGGTCTCCGCTGGCGGCGTTATCGACGGCGCTGGTGGCTCCATGACACTGCAAGGCGGTTTGCAAGATGAAGACCTGGGCCTGTACGCTGATCGCTTGTCTGCTGGTCGCACTCGCAACTCCGGTGGTGCGCTCTGCAGACACCGCCAAAGGGTCTGCAGGCTCAATCGCTGCGCGAGGCGAAGTCAGGAAGGCCGGCCCTGACTTCCAGCTGAACATGCTCGAACCTGCGCTGTGGACCGTCGACACGGTCCATCTGGGCACCCGTCAATTGCAGATCGATGCTGACCGGGACAGCGAAGCCACCGTCATTCGCCCGACCTGGTCCGTGAGCGATCTTGCGTCACCTGAAGCTGACATCCGCAATGTCGAGAACAGCCGCCTGCACATCTACCAAACGATCAAGGCCAGCGATTGCACCCAGGCCGATGTCGAGTTCGAGATCCTGATTCCCATGGAGTACATCCGGGAGGGCAAGCTCAGGCTGGTGTTCTCGCTTCAGGCCGGCGCCAAGGGCGACTATCTGTTCAATGGCAAGACCTTCAGGATGAGCGACTTCTCCGGTGCGGCTGGCCAGTATCAGCGCGTCCGGGTGAGGGCGAGCCAGGACTTCACGGACGCGCCGTCGCCCAAGAAGCTGCGGGCCATCGAGCGGGTCAACTTCATCTTCCACCGCAACGGGTCGATGGTGGCGGCGCCCATCCGGATCCGTCGTGCCACGATCGACCTGAACAGCGACCGCATCGTGCCGCCACAACCTGATGCCAAGGTCATCAATCCGCGCTCACACTATGCGTTCAGATACGACACGGAACCAGTCATTGCCGGTGTTGTCGCACGCACTTCCGACGAGACCATCGACATTGGCCGTCGATTGAATGACGCGTCATCAGGCTTGCTGCTCACCCCCATGTGGTTGAGGAGCCAGATGCCAGCAGGCCACTCCGGCAAGGTCTCCCTCGTGCAGCCTCTTGGCAGCATGCACGACTTCGAGCGGTTCCAGATCAAGTACACGCTGAGCATTCCCCGCGCCTACTTCAACGAGGGCAAGCTCGACCTCTACTTGTTCATCCAGGCCGGTGCCGAAGGCTTCCACCGATGGAGCGGATCGCAGCGCAGGCTGTCCTCTTTCGTAGCCGACGCGGACCGAGACGTGGTCCTGACACTGACCGAGCGTGACTTTGCACAGCAGGGCAAGCAGCGCAAGCAGATTGAGTTCGTCGGGCTGCAATTGATCCCGAACGGTTCAGCCTTGAACCAGCCGTTGCTCCTGAAAAGCATCGAGGTGCAACTTCCCTGACGTGGCCGGAAGCATCGGGGAGCATGCCCCAGGGGGCGGAGTTCAAGCAGACGCTGTGCGTCCACATCGACGGTTTCAGCCTGCACGGGGAATAGCCCTGCGCGGCCGACGATCGCCAGGCGCTGGAAGGCCTGTGCCGCTTCATCACCCGCCCGGTGCTGGCCCAAACAAAATCCGCACCAACCGATAGGCAGCTTCGCGGCATCGAGTTCTTCGAGCGCTATGTCGGCAACGGGTCGGCCAGCGCCGGTCAAGCGCTCGATCTCACCGCCGGAAAGCTGCCCCTCGACTTGAGCCGCCGGATAGCTGCCGTCCACGGCCGCCAGTGGTCGACCCTGACCGGACATCCGAGCCCCCCAAGTTCGTCGCCCTGAAGCCGCCGGTCAGACCAAAGCGACACACGCGAAGGTGGTCTCGCGGCGGAGCGCACACATCGGTAGGCGTCCCTGAGGGCGATGGTTGCGAGGAGCACGGCTTGAGACCGTGTGGGCTCACCTCACCGGGATCTCAGCTTGCAAGCCATCGGCCAGCAGCCCCAGCGGGTGCCCGAAGGCACCCCGGTCCACTGCGAGCGCTGAGATCGAGACTGCCGATGCTCGACCCGGTCGCATCAGCTGGGCTCGGCTGCTCAAGCGGGTGTTCAAAATCCACATGCAGCACTGCCCAAACGGCCGCGCCGGGGAACTGAAGATCATCGCGGCCATCCTTGAGCGGCCGGTGCTCGAGAAGATCCTGACCCACCTGGGGCTGGATCCGCAGCCGCCACCCAGGGGCCGAGCGCGCGAGCAGGGGCACGACTGAAGACCCGCCTGAGTCGCGCCGTCCGCCTCGGACACCAGCCACATCAATACCGGCAGCGCTGCCCGGCGGCAGCCCGGGTGGCGTTGACCCTGAACACCGTGGCCAACGTGCCGGTCACCCTGGCGTTCGGGCCGCTGTTCAGGGCGCTGTTGTCAGCGGCTGTCACGTTGCCACTATCGGTGCCCTTGTCCGCCGTGCCACAGGACATCGGTTTGCTGGCGCTTTTGGGTGTGGTGCAGTTGGCCATTCCCTGCCTCATGGCAGTGGCTGCGGCCCGTGCCCTCAGCTGCCCGGAATGTTCTCTGCTGGCCCTGCTGGAAGTGCTGTTCGGCGTGGCCTGGGCCTGGCTGGGCGCGGGTGAGGCGCCCGGCGTGGCGGTGCTGGGCGGCGGGCTGTTGGTCTTGCTTGCCCTGGCGGGCAACGAAGCGCTGGCGCTGCGATCGGGCGCCCAATAGGCATCCACAGCCCAACTGCTGCCGCCGGGCAGCTGGGCGGTGTTGGACGACGAAAAGCGCCGCTGGAACTTCCAAGCTGCGCGCCAAACCTGGCCGGCGGGCGAGCCTTTGCACAGGTTGCGGGCGCCTGTGGAAGGTGCGTTCACGCCGGCGGCAGGTGCAACAGCCGTGTGCTGTCGATCTGCGCCACCGAGTGGGCGCCCAGCAGGCCCATCACGCGGTCGAGTTCGCGCCGGTAGGTGTCCAGCACGTGCAACACGCCGTCTTCACCGGCCACCGCCAGCCCCCACAGTTGCGGGCGGCCGATCAGCGCCGCCGTCGCGCCCAGCGCCAGGGCCTTGGCCAGGTCGGTACCGCGCCGGATGCCGCCGTCCAGCAAGATGGGCAGTTGCGGAAAAGCCGGCCGCAGTGCCGCCACGACGGCCGGCAGCGCCTCGATGCTGGAAACGGCACCGTCTAGCTGCCGCCCGCCGTGGTTGGAGACGATGACCCCGTCCACGCCCAGCCGCGCCGCTTGCAGCGCCTCTCCGGGGTCGAGCACACCCTTCAGCAGCAGCGGGCCCTTCCAGCGCGCGCGCAGCTCGGCCAGGTCGTCCCAGTTCATCGCCGGGTCGAGCAGTGCGCCCATGCGGCTGGCCAGCGTGACCATGTCTTCGGCCGCCCCTGGGCGCACGTAGTTGCCAAAGGTCAGCCGGGGCAGCGCATGGCGCATGCGCCACAACCAGTGCAGTTGCCGGCTCATGCGCAAGGTGTCCAGCGCCGAGAAGCGCGGCGGTATGCCAAAGCCGTTGCGCAGGTCGCGCTCGCGGTGCCCGAGCAGTTGGTTGTCGATGGTCAGCACCAGCGCCTGGTAGCCGGCAGCGGCGGCACGGTCGCACAGTTCGCGCGTGAAGCCCCGGTCCTTGTAGATGAACACCTGCATCCAGAGCAGGCTGGCGCTTTTGTCATTGTGGGCACTGTGGACACAGTGGGCATCTGCGGCCGCCGCCAGCGCCTCCAGCGTGCAGACCGAGCCGTGGCTCAGGCAGTAAACGGTACCTGCACGCGCCGCCGCCCGCGCCGCCGCCTGTTCACCGTCGGGCCAGAACAGCCCGGCCAGGCCGGTGGGGCCGATCAACAGCGGCAGCGACAGCCGTTGGCCGAAGAGCTGCACCGACAGGTCGCGCTCGGCAGCACCTTGCAGCGGGCGTGGCAGCAGCGCCAGCGCGCCAAAGGCCGACTCGTTGCGGCGCAGCGTCGATTCGGTTTCGGCGCCGCCGTCGGCGTAGTCGAACACCGGCTTTGGCAGCACGCGGCGGGCGAGCAGGCGCATTTGCTCGATGCTGTAGCCGGCGCGCCGCCAGTCGTTGGGAAGGCTCATCACCTGAACTATGATGGTTTTGCAACCTGCAGGGCAAGCCTGTGTGGTGTGGGCGGTGATGACGGCGGTGTGGTCGCCGGCGGTAGCGCAGCTTTCAATGCAGCCTTCGCTGCAGGCGTGGCAGCCTATGACCCGACAACGGGGCGGCCAACAGAAGGAACCCTGATGATCGACAACCCCCCTGCGGTGATGGTGAACGCAGCCCGGCCCCGCCCGACGCCGGCGCAGGTGGCAGCGTTGACGGGCGTGCCCACCGGCTTTCTGGTCGATGCTCTCGGCGGCTCGGGCGCCCTGGACTACCGTGTCAAGCCGGTGGTGGCCGAGCAATCGGTTTTCTGCGGTGTGGCGCTCACCTGCAATGCCGGGCCGGCCGACAACCTGGCCGTGTTTGCCGCGTTGCCGCACCTGCAGCCGGGCGACGTGCTGGTGGCGGCATGCAACAGCCACACCGGCTGCGCCATCACCGGCGACCTGCTGCTGGGCATGGCGCGCAACGGGGGCGCGGTGGGTTTTGTCACCGACGGCTGTGCTCGCGACATCGCCGGCATTCGCAGCATGGGCCTGCCGTGTTTTGCGGTCGGCGTGACGCCCAATTCGCCAGCCCGTGTGGGCCCTGGCACCGTGGGCTTTGCAGTGGTGCTGGCCGGTGTGGCGGTGGCCAGCGGCGACATCGTGGCCGCCGACCCCGACGGCGTGGTGGTGGTGCCTTTTGACCGCATCGACGCCGTCATCCAGCGGCTGGGGGTGGTGCGCGAGGCCGAGGCCCGGCTCGATGCCCAGGTGCGCGGCGGCCTGCGGGGTCTGCCGGGCTTGAAGGTCTGAGTGTTTGCCGCCTGAGGGGCCGCGGCCTTCAGCGCGGCTGCACGCGATGCAGCTTGCGGATCGTCCGCCCCTCGACCCAGCCTGACGTGGCGGCGTCCATCTTCAGGAAGTGCGCCGTCTGCAGATGCAGCTGGAAAGCGGCCTCGTCGTCGTACAGCTCGTACAGGTAGAACAGCGTCGGCTGTGAGGGGTCGCAGCAAACGTCAAATTGGTGGCAGCCGGGTTCGTCCTGCACCGATAGGCGGGCGTTTTCGACAATGGCGTGATGGAAGCCCTGCACCTGCTCGGGCTTGATGCGGAATTCAACAACGACGGCCAGCATGGGGCTTTCCTTGTTCCAGCGTTGGGGGTGGATGCGGCGGCGCTGCGCACGGCTGCGGGCCCAACTGTAGGCCAAGCGCGGTTCGCACCTTTGTGTTGATCGGCACTCAGCGCCCGCCGCTCGTGGTGGCCACCGAACCCGTGCCATTTCAGGGCGAACCGCTCAGGTGCGTATTTCAGCCCATCGTGGACGGCATTTCAGGCTGATGGTGGACGGGATTT
>JBBAPL010000077.1:0-23816 GCA_040400895.1 Aquabacterium sp. | reverse complement strand
AACATCCGCGCCGCCATGACAGCCACCACCTCAGCCCCAGCGTCGGCCCAAGAGTTCGCCCCCGGCCTGTTCATCCGCGGCTTCACCCCGCCGCTGCCGCTGTCGGCCTACAAGCTGGTGGCGTTCGACATGGATTCCACGCTGATCAACATCGAATGCGTGGACGAGATCGCCGCCATGGCCGGCCGCAAGGAGGAAGTGGCCGCCATCACCGAGGCCGCGATGCGCGGCGAGATCACCGACTACAAGGACAGTCTGCGCCGCCGTGTGGCCCTGCTGGCCGGCGTGCGCGAAACCGCGCTGCAGCAGGTGTATGACCAGCGCCTGCAGCTCAACCCAGGCGTGGAAGCCTTTGTGCAGGCCTGCCAGCGTGCGGGGCTCAAGACGTTGCTGGTCTCGGGCGGGTTCACCTTCTTTTCCGAGCGCATCCGCCACCGGCTGGGGCTGGACTTCGCCCGCGCCAACAGCCTGGGCACCTTCAACGGCCGGCTCACCGGCACGCTGTTCGACCGGCCCTGGGGCGACATCTGCGACGGTGCCGAGAAACGCCGCGTGGTGCTGGAAGTGTGCGAGCTGATGGGCATCGAGCCCGCCCAGGCGATTGCCGTGGGCGATGGCGCCAACGACCTGCCGATGATGCGCTCGGCCGGTCTGTCCATCGCCTACCACGGCAAGCCCGCGGTGCGCGAGCAAGCGATGATCTCGATCGAGTCCGGTGGCATGGACCGGGCACTGGAGTTGCTGGGCGCCTGACTCCCGTCATGCCCACGCGGTCGGCGCCCCGCAGGCGGGTCAGAACCCCAGCGACGCCAGCAGGTCGTCCACGCCTTCCTGGGCGACGGCCTTGTCAGGCACCTGCGGCCCGGCCAGTTGGGCCTTGTCGGGCGCGGTCATCGTCGGCGGTGCCTTGCCTTCGCTCTGCGCCAGCATCTGGCGCAGTTGCTGTTCGGCGTGGCCGATGATCACCACCACCTTCTTGATCACCTGGCCTGACAGGTCCTGGAAGTCCTGCGCCAACATGATGTCAGTGAGCACGCTGTTCTGGGCCTGCTGCAGGCTGGCCTGGTGGCGCAGTGCGGCAGTGGCCTCGGCCAACGCGGCGCGCGCCTCGCCGATGCCCAAGTCGGGGTGGTCGCCCACGCCCTGCAGCCGGTCGGCCAGCGAAACCGCCTCTCTGGCGGCCGACTGGCACACGGGCTGAGCCGCATCGACCATGTTCAACACCTTCATGGCGGCGTCTTCGGTCATCTTGCCCACGTAGGCGAGGCGGTCGCTGGCATCCGGCAACTCATCGGCCAGTTGGTGCAGCGCCACGTCCCAGCCCAGTTCCGCCAGCGTGGCGCCCAGGCGGCGCACCAGCGCATCCAGCTCGTCGAGGGCATCCGGTCCATCCGACAGATCACTCACGTTGACGCTCTCCAGCTGCAGAAACCAGGGTGGACGGGCTGGCGGTCCGCACCGACACCCGGGCCCGCGGTTGCGGGCTGCCTGTCCTGTGGTATCGGCGGACGCGCCGCCAGCTTGACCAGACCAGACGTCAACACTGTCACGTTTTGGCACCGACCTTGTGCGGCGGCAGCGGTCGGCGGGCTGCGGGCAAGCCCGTCTGGCCGCCGGCAGGCGACTTGCCTAGCATCCAGGCCCTGACCATCCACACCACCCAGAGGGCCCCCGCCATGTCCGCCACCCAGTTCCTGCTCGACGCCAGCCGCATGCCCAAGCACTGGTACAACATCGCCGCTGATCTGCCCAGCCCGCCGCCGGCCGTGCTGCACCCCGGCACGCTGCAGCCCATCGGCCCAGCCGACCTGGCGCCGCTGTTTCCGATGGAGCTGATCCTGCAGGAGGTGTCGACCGAGCGCGAGATCGAGATCCCCGAGCCGGTGCGCGAGGTCTTCAAGCTGTGGCGCCCGGCGCCGCTGTTCCGCGCCCACCGGCTGGAGAAGGCGCTGGGCACACCTGCCAAGATCTACTACAAGTACGAAGGCGGGTCGCCCGCCGGCAGCCACAAGCCCAACACCGCCGTGCCGCAGGCCTGGTTCAACGCCCAGGCCGGGGTGAAGAAGCTGACCACCGAGACCGGCGCCGGCCAGTGGGGGTCGTCGCTCAGCTTTGCCGGCAACCTGTTCGGGCTGGATGTCACCGTGTTCCAGGTGCAGGTCAGTTACGACCAAAAACCCTACCGCCGCGCGCTGATGGAGACCTACGGCGCCCGCTGCATCGCCAGCCCGTCCAACGAGACCGCCTACGGCCGCGCGGTGCTGGCCGGCCGGCCCGACCACCCCGGCAGCCTGGGCATCGCCATCTCTGAGGCGGTGGAGATCGCCGCCCAGAACGACGACACCAAGTACGCGCTGGGCTCGGTGCTGAACCATGTGCTGCTGCACCAGACCATCATCGGCCAGGAGGCCATGCTGCAAATGGAGATGGCCGGTGACGACCCGGACGTGATCGTCGGCTGCACCGGCGGCGGCAGCAACTTTGCCGGCATCGCCTTCCCGTTCATCGGCCAGCAGCTGCGTGGCGGCAAGAAGCGCCGCATCGTGGCGGTGGAGCCCGCCGCCTGCCCCAGCCTGACCCGCGGCAAGTACGCCTACGACTTCGGCGACACCGGCCACATGACGCCGTTGACCAAGATGCACACGCTCGGATCGACCTTCACGCCGCCGGGCTTCCATGCCGGCGGCCTGCGTTACCACGGCATGGCGCCGATGGTCAGCCACCTGAAGGAGCTGGGCCTGCTGGAAGCCACCGCCTACCACCAGGTGGCCTGCTTCGAAGCCGGCGTGCTGTTCGCCCGGGCCGAAGGCATCGTGCCGGCGCCCGAGGCCAACCATGCGGTCAAGGGCGCCATCGTCGAGGCGCTGCGCTGCAAGGCCGAGGGCCGCAGCGAGACCATCCTGTTCAACCTGTGCGGCCACGGCCACTTCGACATGGCGGCCTACAGCAACTACTTCGCCGGCAAGCTGACCGACCAGAGCTACAGCGAGGACGAGCTGGCGATGGCGCTGTCGGGCTTGCCCTCCGTGCCGGCTTGACGGCCCGGTCAGCTCCTTGCCGGCCGAACCCCGCGGCCGGTGCGCCCAGATCAGGGGATGCAGGACCGCCGCGTTGCAACACGCTTGCAACGCCCCGCATGGGACAACCCGGACACCTGCAGCGCGCATGCTGCAGCGATGACCGGGTGGTCGCCCATGCCCCAGCACACCGATGCGCCCTGCCACCGTGCCACATGCCGGGGCACGGTCGTGCGCGCCATGCTGTCCGTCTTCGCGCGGGCGGGCCTGGCCGTACCCGACGCCCATGTGGTCATGCATGTGGAGGTCCGGGTGGAAGGCACCAGTCTGGGCGGCAGCAACTTCAACGACCGGACCAATGGGGTCGCTTCCGACGTTTATGACAGCGAGTGCGCCTTGCCGGATGCGCTGCCGCCGTTGTGGGGCTCGGTGCGCGACTTCGGCGAATCCAACGGCGCGGCCGGGACCCGGAGGGCGCGTGTGGCGATCCAGCCAGGGCGAAGTGCTGACCCTGTCGCCCACAGTGTGCTGCGATGCGCTGGACTTCACCGCACTGGCCGACGCGGGCCGCAGTGCAGACGCGCTGGCGCTGTGAAACGGCCCGCTGGCCGACGACCCGCTGCAAGAGCATCTGCACCGCCAGGCCATGCGCCTGCACGCCGCTGCAGGCGACCGCAGCGCGGCGCTGGCCCAGCACGGCCGCTGCCGCGATGCCCTGCTGCGCGAACTGGGCCTGGCCGGCCGCAACGCCGCCATGCATCCCCTGCAAAGGCCGCCTGGCAGACGCAGCAGCTGATGTTGATCCAAGGCGAGGCCGGCGTGGGCAAGACCCGCCTGGCGCGTGACTTCGCCGCCAGCCGCGGTGCCTATGCGCTGGCCCAATGCCAGCGAAGCGATGCCGGCGTGCCGTATGCATCGTTCACCCGGCTGCTGCGCGGCCTGGACGGCCAACAGCTGACGCAGGCCGGCCTGCCCGACGGGGTGCGGCAGGAGCTGGCCCAGGGGCGGCCCGAGCTGGGCGCCGGACCGCAGCGCATCGGCTCGGCCGAGGAGCAGCGCCGCTTCGGCGAGGCCTGCGACGCAGCTGTGGCGGCGCACCGCGCGGCCGAGGCGGCACAGCTGCAGGCACGGCTGGTGTCAAGCCTGGGCCGCTGGCAGGCACTGGCGCTGGCCGAACGGGCTGGCGCCCCGGCCTGAGCCGAGCAGCAGTCAGCCCATCCGCGGTGCCAGCAGGCGGTCGACCTCGGCGAACAGCAGGCCGCAGGCGATGGGCTTGGTGACGTAAGCGTCAAAGCCACCCTGCATGGCCTCGGCGATGTCGGCCGGCATGGCGTTGGCCGACACCGCCACACAAGGCACGCCCGCCGTGGCCGGGTCAGCGCGCAACTGCTGCAGCACCTGCAGGCCGGTCATGTCGGGCAGGCGCATGTCGAGCAGCACCAGGTCGGGTGGGGCGGCCAGCGCGGCGGCGATGCCGGTGGTGCCGTCTTCTGCCAACTGCAGGGCCACGCCGGGGCGGAAGCCGAGCAGCGCCTCCATCAGCAGGCGGTTGACCTCTTCATCGTCGATGTAGAGCACCCGGCCACGGATCGCGGCGTCGGTCGCCAGGCCCGGCAGCGCGCCGGCTGCTGTGGACGGCGCGGCCTGAGGCCGGCTACCGGAGGGTTCATCGGTGATCGCGCAGCTGGCCATGGAGTGCCTGTCTGTCAACCTGGGTGTGAGGATATTGCGGCCATGCGGCACGGGCTGCAACGCGATGATGCGCCGGGACGGCACCCCAGGCGACGTCCCCACAGGGAATGTCTAGATTACCCTAGATCCTGACGCCATTCGCAGGGCGCTCGGCAGGTGTCCTGTGGGTCACTGGCGCGAAAGGGGCAGCCTGTCCGCTGCCAGCCAGGGTGGCACACTGCCAGGGTGTCGCGACCCGCCCCTTCCACGCCAGACCGTGCTGCCCCACCCACGCTGCCGCCCGCCGTGTCGGGCACACCGGTGGCGCTGCAGTTGCCGGGTTTCGGTCGGGTGGTCGCCTGTGTCGACGGTGACGGGCCGCCCTTGTTGCTGGTGCACAGCATCAACGCCTCGGCATCTGCTGCAGAGATGCGACCGCTGCACCTGCACTGCAGCCAGGGGCGCACGGTGATGTCGCCCGACCTGCCAGGCTACGGCCTGAGCGACCGGCCCGATGTGGCCTACACCCCGCGCCTGATGACCGATGCGCTGCATGCCTGCACCGCCTGGCTGCGACAGCGCCATGGCGGCGCGCCGGTGGACGCACTGGCGCTGTCGCTGAGTTGCGAGTTCCTGGCGCGCGCGGCGGCCGAGCGGCCGGATGACTACCGCAGCCTGTCACTGGTCAGTCCCACCGGCTTCAACGGCCGACGCGTCTGGCGCGGTGCGCCGGGCAGCACCCGCGAAGTGCGCGGCATGATGGCCGTGCTGCGCGGACCGGGCTGGGGTGGCGCGCTGTTCCGCGGCCTGACCCGTCCGGGCGTGATCCGCTACTTTCTGGAGCGCACCTGGGGCAGCAAGGCCATCGACGAGGCGCTGTGGCAGTACGACCTGTTGACCACGCGCCAGCCCGGCGCCGAGTTCGCACCGCTGCACTTCCTGTCGGCCGGCCTGTTCTCGGCCGACATCCACACGCTCTACGACCAGTTGCAGATGCCGGTGTGGATGAGCCATGGCGTGCGCGGAGACTTCACCAACTACCTTGGCAGCAGCTTCGTGCAGACCAAGCCGAACTGGCAGTTCACCGTCTACCCGACCGGCGCCCTGCCGTACTTTGAAGTGCCGGCGCGCGTCAACGCCGACTTGCAGACGTTTCTGGACGGCGGCCGCCTGCCGGCGGGCTGACGCCGCCGGCAGGCGGCAGGTTGTCCTACAGCGTGTCGCGGCGGCTGCCGACGGCGACTGCGCGCCGCCAGCCGTTGATCCAGGGAGGCCCGCCAGCCACGATGCTGGTGAGAGGCCCACCACGACCACCAAGGACGCCCATGCTGCTGACTCGCACGCTCTCCACCCTGGCGCTGGCCCTGGCCGCCGCCCTGCCCCTTTGGCTGCCCAACACGGCGCTGGCCCAGTCCGGCCACCAACAGGCCGATCTGGGTGTCACCGGCTTCGGCGTGACGCCGCTGGACCAACTGCGCCCCGGCGAAGTGCTGGTGTTCAAGCTCGACGGCACGCCCGACGGGCGGGTGAGCGTGCAGATCAGCGGCGCCAGCGGCACGCTGCAGCTCAACGAGACCAACCCTGGCCGCTACGAGGGCGAGTACACCATCCGCACACGCGACAAGCTCAGTGCCAACAGCCCGGTGACGGCGCGCCTGGAGAAGAACGGCCGGTCCGTGACAGCCACGCTGGGCCAGTCGCTGCAGGCCGGGAGCGGTCTTGGCCCGGCCGCAGGCGGGCCGATCAGCAGCTTCCATGTCAGCGCGCCGGCCCAGGTGCAGCCGGGCGACGAACTGGTGTTCGCCCTGCACGGCCAGCCCGGCGGCCAGGCCAGCGCGTCGGTGCAGGGCATTGCACAGCGCATCGCACTGGCCGAGGTGCGCCCCGGCATCTACGAGGCGGCCTACGTGGTGCGCCGCAAGGACAAGCTGCGCGGCAACCTGGTGGCCGACGGCCGCCTGGTGGTGAACCACCGCGAGACCACGGTGCGCCATGACACCGGCCACCACGGCGCACAGGGTGGCGGCCAGGCCGCGGCCACGTGCAACCAGTGCGGGTCGGTCACGGCAGTGAACCTGGTCACCGTCAAGGACGACCACCCCAATGTGCTGGGCACGATTGCAGGCGGCGTGCTGGGCGGGGTGCTGGGCAACCAGGTGGGCGGCGGCAGCGGGCGTGACCTGGCCACCATCGCCGGTGCCGTGGGCGGCGCCTATGCCGGCAACCGGGTCGAGAACAACATGAACAGGAAGCAGGTGCACCGCGTCAGTGTGCGGCTGGACAACGGCACCACCCGCAGCTTCGACTACGCCCAGGATCCGGGGCTGAAGTCAGGCGCGCGGATCAAGGTGGTCGATAACGCGCTGGAACGGCTCTGACCGCCGCAGTCTGCAGGTTGGGCGTCTAGCTCGACAGCTGGGCCCAGGACTTGTCCAGCCGCTTGACGCTGACCGGCTGCGGCGTGCGCAACTCCTGTGCGAAGAAGCTGACCCGCAGTTCTTCCAGCAGCCAGCGGTACTCATCCAGCCGGGCGTCTGCCACGCCCTTCTGCTCGGCCAGGCGGCGGATGTAGCGCTGCTCGATCGGCCGCAACTCGGCCAGGCGCTGGGCGTCGCGGGCCGGGTCGGCGCGCCACTTGTCCAGCCGCAGCGTCACCGCCTTGAGGTAGCGCGCATAGTGCACGAGCTGGGCATACGGCGCGGCCTGCAAAAAGTGCTTTGGCACCAGCCGCTGCAGTTGCGCGGCGATGTCGTCGGCCACCTCCTTGGCGGGCCGGCTGTCCTTGAGCTTGCGCTGGGCAGTGGCGTACTCGGTCAGCACCACACCGGCCAGGCGTGCCACTTCCTGCGCGATCAGGTTCAGCCGGCCGCGGCCCTCGGTGATGCGCCTCGCAAACGCGTCGGCGTCGGCCGGCAGCGGGTCAGCCAGGAAGGCGCGGTCCAGCGCCACCGCGATGATCTGGTTGCGCAGCTCGTCGGCACTGCCCAAGGGCATGTACAGCGCTGCCATCTTCACCAGGTCGGGGATGTTCTTTTCCAGGTACTTCAGCGGCTCCTTGATGGCCAGCGCCACCAGCCGGCGCAGGCCGGCGCGGTGCTTCAGTGCGGCCACGTCGGGCTCGTCGAAGACCTCGATCTCGACATGCGCGCCCTTGTCGATCAGGGCCGGGAAGCCGATCAGGACCTGGCCGGCCTTGTGGATCTCCATCAGCTCGGGCAGCGCGCCGAAGGTCCAGGCGATGTGGGCCACCGGCGCGGCCGGCGCAGGAGCTGGCGGCGGCGGTGCTGCCGCCTTCTCCACCCGCCGCGCCCCACCCGGTGCCGGTGCAGCCAGCGCCGGCGCGGGTGCCGGCGCCACTGCCGCACTGCCCAGCTTCAATGCCGCCAGCGCCTGGAAGGCCGACCGCGCCTGGCCGCCCAGGTCGGCCTTCAGCGTGGCCAGGTGGCGGCCCATGCCCAACTGGCGGCCATGTTCGTCCACCACCCGGAAGTTCATGAACAGATGCGGCTGCAGCATGTCGAGCTTGAAGTCATTGCGCTGCACCGCGATCTGGCTGCGCTCGCGCACCGCCTTCAGCAGCACGTCCATCAGCGCGCCCTGGGCGAAGGGGTGGGTGTCGACGAACTCGGCCACGTAGTCGGGCAGCGGCACCAGGCGGCTGCGCGGGCGCTGGTGCAGGCTCTTGCACAGCGCCGTCACCTTGGCCGGCAGCATGCCTGGCACCAGCCATTCGCAGCGCTCGTCGCTGACCTGGTTAAGCGCATAGATCGGCACGGTCACCGTCACGCCGTCCTTCGCATCACCCGGGTCATGCAGGTAGGTGGCGGCGCAGTCCACCCCACCCAGGCGGATGGTCTTGGGGAAGGCCTGGCCAGTGATGCCGGCGGCCTCGTGGCGCATCAGCTCGTCGCGGGTGAGCTTGAGCAGTTCGGGCTGGCGCTTGACCTCGTCGCGGTACCAGCGCTCCAGCGTGGCGCCTGAGAACACCGTGGCCGGCAGCTGCTGGTCGTAGAAGGCGAAGATCAGGCTGTCGTCGACCAGCACGTCCTGGCGGCGGCTCTTGTGCTCCAGCTCTTCCACCTGGGCCAGCAGCTTCTGGTTGTGGCCGATGAACGGCAGCTTGGATTCCCAATCACCTTCGACCAGCGCCTCGCGGATGAAGATCTCGCGCGCGGCCCTGGGGTCGACGTTGCCAAAGTTCACCCGGCGGTTGGCGTAGAGGACGATGCCGTAGAGCGTGGCCCGCTGCAGCGCCACCACCTCGGCGGCCTTCTTCTCCCAGTGCGGCTCCAGCAGCTGGGTCTTCAGCAGGTGGCCGGCCAGCGGCGGGATCCACTGCGGCTCGATGTTGGCAAGTCCCCGGCCGTACAGCCGGGTGGTGTCCACCAGCTCGGCGGCGATCAGCCAGCGGCCGGGCTTCTTGCTGAGGTGTGCGCCCGGGTGGCGCCAGAACTTGATGCCGCGTGCGCCCAGGTACCACTCATCGTCGTCCGACTTGCAGCCGATGTTGCCCAGCAGGCCCGCCAGCATGGCCAGGTGAATCTGCTCGTAGGTCGCGGCGCTGCCGTTCAGGCGCCAGCCCTGCTCGGCCACCACGGTGTGCAGCTGGCTGTGGATGTCGCGCCATTCACGCACCCGCCGCAGGTTGACGAAGCTCTCGCGCAGGCGCTGCTCTTGCTGGCGGTTGCTGAGTTTGTGGCTGTCGACCTTCTGCTGGGCAGCGCCCGGGTGGCCGTGGGTGCCCCGCCCATCCTCGATCCAGGCCCAGAGCTTGAGGTAGCCCATGAACTCCGACTTCTCGTCGTCGAACTTCTTGTGCGTCTCGTCGGCGGCCTGCGCTGCGTCCATCGGCCGGTCGCGCACGTCCTGCACGCTCAGCGCGCTGGCGATGATCAGCACCTCGTGCAGCGCATCGCGGTCACGGGCGGCCAGGATCATGCGGCCCACGCGCGGGTCCAGCGGCAGGCGCGCCAGCTCGCGGCCGGTGGCTGTCAGCGCGTTGTCGTCGTCCACCGCGCCCAATTCGCCCAGCAGCTCGTAACCGTCGGCAATCGCTTTGGCCCGCGGCGCCTCCAGGAACGGGAAATCTTCCACCTGGCCCAGGCGCAGGCTCTTCATGCGCAGGATCACGCCGGCCAGGCTGCTGCGCAGGATCTCGGGGTCGGTGAATTTCGGCCGGCCGGTGAAGTCCTTCTCGTCGTACAGCCGGATGCAGATGCCGTTGGCCACCCGCCCGCAACGGCCGGCGCGCTGGTTGGCCGCGGCCTGGCTGATGGCCTCGACCTGCAACTGCTCGACCTTGGTGCGGTAGCTGTAGCGCTTGACCCGTGCGAAGCCCGAGTCGATCACGTAGCGGATGCCCGGCACGGTGAGCGAAGTCTCGGCGACGTTGGTGGCCAGCACGATGCGCCGGCCGTTGCCGGGGTTGAAGACAGCCTCCTGCTCGGCCTGCGACAGGCGGGCGAACAAGGGCAGGATCTCCGCTTGCGGCCCGCCCTTGTGCTGCTTGGCCAGGTGCTTGCGCAGGTGGTCTGCGGCGTCGCGGATCTCGCGCTCACCGGGCAGGAAGACCAGGATGTCGCCGGCACCACCGCCCTGCCACAGCTCGTCCACCGCATCGGCGATGGCTTCGTCCAGACCGTATTCGCGTGAATCCTCAAACGGCCGCCAGCGTTGTTCAACGGGGAACAGCCGCCCGCTCACCTGGATCACCGGCGCCGGGCCGAGTCGGCTCTCAAAGTGCCTGGCAAAACGGTCGGCATCGATGGTGGCCGAGGTCACCACGATCTTCAGGTCCGGCCGCCGTGGCAGCAACTGGCGCAGGTAGCCCAGCAGGAAGTCGATGTTCAGGCTGCGCTCATGCGCCTCGTCAATGATCAGCGTGTCGTACTGGCGCAGGTCGGGGTCGCCCTGCGTCTCGGCCAGCAAGATGCCGTCGGTCATCAGCTTGACGCTGGCACCGGGCTGCAACCGGTCCTGGAAGCGCACCTTGTAGCCCACCACCTCGCCCAGCGGGCTGTTCAGCTCGTCGGCGATGCGCTTGGCCACGCTGGTGGCGGCCAGCCGGCGCGGCTGGGTGTGGCCGATCAGGCCGCTGCCCCCTGCGCCCAGGCCTCGGCCCAGTTCCAGCGCGATCTTCGGCAGCTGGGTGGTCTTGCCCGACCCAGTCTCGCCGCAGACGATCACCACCTGGTGGGTGGCCAGCGCGCGCGCGATCTCATCGCGCCGGGCCGAGACCGGCAGCGATTCGGGGTAGGTGATGGGCGGGATCGGTGTGGCGGGTCGCGGCGGCCGGGGCGCACGCGCGGGGTGCGCTGCAGCGGCGGGCTGGGGCGGCCTCACCGCACGGTCGGGCAGGTCGGGCGGGGCGGGCGGATTCACAGAACCGCGGATTATCCCTGGCGCAGCCGTTCGCCGTCAGCCCAGCAGATCGGCCACCGACAGCGCGTCCAGCCCGCTGCGCCGTCGGAAGGCGGCGGTGCTGTCCTGATCCTGTAACAACAGCCGGTCCACCAGTGGCTGCGCCGCGGTGGCGGCCAGGTCGATCAGCAGCACATGGCGCTGGGCACCCTCTTCATCCAGCCGGCCGCACCAGCCCAGGGCGAGCAGGTCGTCGAGCACTGGCTCCACCTGCAGCGGGTCGGTGCGTAGCTGGCCGGCCAGGGCTTCGGCGCTGAGGCCGCGGTGGTCGGCCCGGCGGGCCGTGGCCAGTGCCTGCAGCAGCGACACCGCCAACGCAAAGCGTTCGCCTGGGCGGTCGGGGCGACGCACCACCCGCATCGCCAGGCTGGGCGCATAGGCGGCCACCACCGCACCCAGCAGCACAATCAGCCAGCTGAGGTAGATCCACAGCAGAAAGATCGGCAGCGTGGCAAAGGCGCCATACACCATCGAATAGGCCGGCACCGACGATACATACCAGCCCAGCGCACGCTTGGCCAGCTCGAACCCCAGCGCCACGAACACCGCCCCAGCCCAGGCGTGGCGCCAGCGCACATGGGTGTGGGGCATGAAGCGGAACAGCGCGGCCATGCTGGTGGCCAGCAGGGTGAATTCCAGCAGGTTGATCAGCAGCGCCAGCCCGCCCGGCAGCGCGCTGACCAGCCCGCGGGACGCCGACAGCGCATACGAGGTCATCGACAGGCTGGCCCCCAGCAGCAGCGGCCCCAGGGTCAGTGCAGCCCAGTACACCAGCAGCCGCCGCGCCAGCGGGCGCAGGCGCGGCACACGCCAGATGTTGTTGAGCGTGCGGTCGATGGTCAGCATCAGCGCCAGTGCGGTGATGCCCAGCAGCAGCAAGCCCACGCTGCCCAGCTTGCTGGCCTTGCCGGCAAACTGCGTCAGCGCCTGCAGCACTGGACGGGCGATGTTGTCCGGCACCAGGGCCTGCACAAAGTACTGCTGCAGCGACACCTGGAAGCGCCCGAAGATCGGGAACGCAGTGAAGACCGCCAGCATCACCGTGACCAGCGGCACCAGGCTGATCAGCGTGGTGAAGGTCAGGCTGCCGGCTGTCAGCGCGAGCTTGTCGTCCCGCAGTCGCTGGCGCAGGGTGCGCAGCGTGTCGAACCAGGGCCAGTGCCGCAGCACCTGGGCCAAACCGGCCAGCCACTGCCGCCAACGCCGCAGGACTGAAGTGGTGGAAGTCATCCGACTATGATGCCAGCCGCTACGTTGCCCGCTCTGTCAGTCTGCCGTGTCCACCTCGCCTGCGCCGGCCAATCCGGCTGTTCCGTTCACCAAAAGCGGCCTGTCGAACCAGCCCGCCCATGCCTTTGTGCAGGTCACCAGGGCGGTGGCCGTGGGGTCGCTGCTGGGCCTGATCGTGCTGGGGCTGGCCTGGGAGCTGTGGCTGGCGCCCACCGGATCGCGCTTCATGGCGTTCAAGGTGCTGCCGCTGGTGATCCCGCTGGCCGGCCTGCTGAAGCACCGGCTCTACACCTACCGTTGGGTCAGCCTGCTGGTGTGGCTGTACTTCACCGAAGGCATCGTGCGCGCCACCGGCCTGCCCAGCGGCGCAATGCTGGGCATCGGTGAATGGCTGGCCTGGGGCCAGGCACTGCTGTGCAGCCTGCTGTTCATCGCCTGCGCGGCGCATGTGCGCTGGCGGCTGAAGCACAAGACCGCGGAGGTGGCGCCATGAGCCTGTTGCTTGACGAACTCCGCGCCCTGCTCGGGCCCGGCCAGGTGCTGACCCGCGCCGACCATGGCGACCTGTCGGCCTGGGAACGTGACTGGCGCAAGCGCTGGCATGGCCAGGCGCTCGCCGTGGTGCGGCCGGGCAGCACGGTCGAGGTGGCGCAGGTGGTGCAGGCCTGCGCCCGCCATGGCGCATCCCTGGTGCCGCAGGGTGGCAACACCGGCCTGGTGGGCGGCGGCGTGCCCGACCTGAGCGGCACGCAGGTGTTGCTGAGCCTGCAGCGCATGAACCGCGTGCGGGCCACCGACCCCGCCAACCTGACCTTGACGGTGGAGGCCGGCATGGTGCTGCAGGCGGTGCAGCAGGCGGCTGCCGACGCCGGGCTGCTGTTCCCGCTGAGCTTGGCGGCCGAGGGCAGCTGCACCATCGGCGGCAACCTGGCCACCAACGCCGGCGGCACCCAGGTGCTGCGCTACGGCAATGCGCGCGAGCTGTGCCTGGGCCTGGAGGTGGTGACCGCCACCGGCGAGGTGTGGTCGGGCCTGAGCGGCCTGCGCAAGGACAACACCGGCTACGACCTGCGCGACCTGTTCATCGGCAGTGAAGGCACGCTGGGCATCATCACCGCGGCCACGCTGAAGCTGTTTCCGCAACCCGCGGCCAGCCTGACGGCACTGGCCAGCACCGGCTCACTGGACCAGTGCGTGGCCCTGCTGGGGCTGGCGCAGGCGCGGCTGGGCGCGGGGCTGACTGGTTTCGAGGTGATGAACACCTTCTCGCTGCAACTGGTGCGGCGGCACTTCCCGCAGCTGGCCCAGCCCCTGCCGCCAGCGCCCTGGACGGTGCTGCTGGAGGTCGCCGACGCCGATGGTGAAGCCGGCGCGCGAAGCCGCTTCGAGGCCCTGCTGGAAGCCGCGCTGGGCCAGGGCTTGATCGGCGATGCCGCGGTGGCCGAGAGCCTGGCGCAGTCGGCTGCGATGTGGCACCTGCGCGAATCCATCCCCCTGGCGCAGAGCGAGGAAGGCCTGAACGTCAAGCATGACATCGCGCTGCCGGTCTCCGCCATCCCGCGCTTCTGCGCCCACACCGACGCCGCACTGCGCGCCGAGATCCCGGGCGTGCGGCTGGTCAACTTCGGCCACCTGGGCGATGGCAACCTGCACTACAACGTGCAGTGCCCCGAAGGTGCCGAGTCGCTGACCTTCCTGGCCACGCATGAGGCGGGCATCAACCGCATCGTCTACGACGCGGTGCAGGCGGCAGGCGGCTCGTTTTCGGCCGAGCATGGCGTGGGGGCGCTCAAGCTGCAGGAGATGGCAAACCGCAAGAGCCCGGTGGCGCTGGGACTGATGCGCGCCATCAAGTTGGCACTGGACCCACAAGGGCGTCTGAACCCAGGCCGGGTGGTCTGACCGGGCGCGCCGCCCGGGGCGTCACATCGCCAGCGAACCGGCCAACGAGGACACGCCCTGCTCAGTGACGGCCAGCACCCGGGCGCAACTGGCCGGGTTGAGCTGCAACCGCTGCCACAGGTCAGGTGCCAGGGCAGGCACGCGCTCATCTTCGGCGTGGTGCAAGTCCAGCGCATGCACGATGGCGTCGGCGCCCTGCACCACATCGACCAGCCACTGGTGGGCCGGATCGCCCTGCGCGCCGGTGGCGCCATGGTGGCCGGCGATGGCAGCCACGATGGCGGGCGGGAACTGCCAGTGCTGCGCCACCAGCGCGCCAGCTTCGGCGTGGTCCATGCCCAGCACCTCGTGCTCGGCCAGATGCAGGGGCTGGTCATGCAGGCGTGCGCAGTCCATGGCCTGGGCCTCGGCGTCGGGCAGATGGCGCACCAGCACCAGGCGGCCGAAGTCATGCAGCAAGCCGGCGGTGAACGCCAAGCCGCTGTCGACGCCCAGTTCGGTGGCCAAGGTCTGGGCGGCGATGCCGCAGGCGAAGGCCTCGCGCCAGAAGGAGCCCAGATCAAAGCCCCGGCAGCGCGTGTTGTCAAATGACGACGACACCGCCGCTGCGGTCAGCACGGCCGAGACCGTACGGCGGCCCAGCAGCGTGATGGCATCGTGCACCGTGCCGATGTGGCCAGAACGGCCGTAGGCAGCAGCATTGGCCAGTCGCAGCAGCCTGGCCACGAGCGCAGGATCGCTGTTCAGCGCATCCGCGCAGGCCCGGGTGCTGCTGTCTTCGGCCTGCAGCACCCGCAATGCCGCAGCCACCGCCGCAGGCAGCGCTGGCAGGCTCGTCACCTGCTGTTGCAGCCAAGTGCGGTCGACGGTGTGTCGAGTCAAGTGCGGCGCCAGCCGGCACCCCGCAACCGACGTCGCCGTGGCGGCCACATCGGCAGCCTCTCGCAGGCAGGCCAGCGGCTGCCGCAACGGGTGCGGCAGCTCATCGGGACGCACCGCCCGAAACAGCCAGGCCAGGCGTTCGGCCTGTGCCAAGGCTGGAGCAACACGGTCGGTGGGCGGAAGCCTGGCAGCGTTCATGGGATGTCGGTGGCGATCGCGATGGCGTGGCAGAGCATCGACCTCTGACGCGAGGGCCCTCAAGCCGTGACGCCCCTCCACGAAGTCGATGTATCAGAATTTATCATTTTTATGATTGATGCGCCTGATCGCTTGTACGGGGCTCAGCGCCTGTGAAGGATTCGATCGTGCCCGAGCGGCGCACCAAGCCCGGCCTGATCCAGGCGCAAAGCGCAGCCACCGCACAGGCGATGCCGGACATTTGCAACGGCGCGCAAGGCGGTTTGGGTGTGTCGAGCGGGCATGCGCGAAAGACCCACAGGCTCGCAGTGGTCCACGCGATCGGCGGCGGATCAGTGCGCCGGACCCTTGAGCGCCGCAGGCAGCGGCAAGGCCACCACCTCGATGCCTTCGTCGGCCAACTCGGCACGTTGTGCGGGGCTGGCCTGACCACGGATACCGCGGTTGGGGGTCTCGCCATAGTGGATGCGCCGCGCTTCTTCGGGGAAGCGCTCGCCGACGTCCTCGGTGTTCCGGATCACCTGCCCCACCGCTTGCAGCCACTGGGCCTGCAGAGTGGCGGCATCTGCCACACCGTCTGCGGCTGGTGTGGGTGCCGGTGCGGCTGCTTCAGGCGCGCGGGCACCAGACAGGTTCAACCTTGGCGCACTGGGCAGGCGGTGCACTTGCTGGCTGCCGCACAACGGACATTCAACGACGCCGCGCGCGGCCTGATCCTGGAAATCGGTCTCGGAGGCGAACCAGCCTTCAAAGCCGTGGTCGTGGTTGCATCGGAGATTCAGCACCTTCATCGTGCCGACATTATCTGTGCCCGGGGTTCACACCGCGGCCACCCAGTCAAGTGACCACAAGCCGGCGCGCCACTTCTGCAGCCACTGCAGGCCGATCAGGGTCTTGACGTCGGTGAGCGCGCCGCGGGCTGCCAGCGCGTCCAGTTCCGCCTCAGTCTGCAGGCAGACCTGGATGCGCTCGCCCAGATCCAGTTGCTGCGCACCAAGCTGCAAACCGCGGGCGAACCAGATTTCGATGCCCTCGTTGCTGTAGGCGCAGGCGTTGTGGATGACACAGGCGCGGGCCCATTCCCGCGCGGCGTAGCCTGTCTCCTCGGCAAGTTCGCGCTGGGCGCAGCGCTGCACTGGCTCACCAAGCTCCAACTTGCCGGCCGGGAATTCAAGCAGCACCTGGCCCACGGGGTAGCGGAACTGCCGCTCCATCACCAGCCTGCCGTCGTCGAGCACGGGCACCACCATCACCGCACCGGGGTGCACGATGTACTCGCGCGTTGCGACATGGCCACCGTGCTGCACGATGACGTCGCGCCGCACATCCAGAAAACTACCACGCCACACGCGCTCGCCGCTGAGCCGGCGCTCGATCAGGCTGTCGTCGTCGTGCATCGGTGGGGTCAGCCGCAGCCAGTGCCTGGCGCAACATGCGCCGTGCGCAGACTGGCGCAACGCATCGCGGTCAGGTCGCCAGCGCGCGCAGGATCGCGTCGCGGCACATCGCCATCAGGCCACCGGGCAGCAAGCCGAACACCAGCACCGCGGCGCCGTTGACCGCCAGCAAAGCGCTGACGCCGGTCGATTGCAGCGGCCGGCTGGCATTGGCCACCAGCGGCTCGTCGAAGTACATGACCTTGACGATGCGCAAGTAGTAGAAGGCGCCCACCAGCGACAGCAGCACCGCCACCACAGCCAGCACCAGGTAACTGGTGAGGTTGGTGGTGATCAGCGCCTGCAGGATGGCCAGCTTGGCGTAGAAGCCGACCATCGGCGGCACGCCTGCCAAACTGAACATGAAGACCGTCATGATGCCGGCAAGCCAAGGCGCCCGTCTGCCCAGGCCGGACAGATCGGCGATCTCCTCACTCTCGAAGCCGGTGCGGGCCAGGAACATGATCAGCCCGAAAGTGCCCAGCGTGGTGATGACGTAAGTGACCACGTAGAACATCGCCGAGCTGTAGGCGTTGCCAGCGCTCAGCGTGTTGCCGCTGACCACGCCGGCCGTCATGCCCAGCAGCATGAAGCCCATCTGGCTGATGGTGGAGTAGGCCAGCATGCGCTTCAGGTTGGTCTGCGCGATGGCGGCCAAGTTACCGATGACCAGCGATGACACCGCCAGGACCACCATCATCTGCTGCCAGTCGACCGCCAGGCCCAGCATGCCCTCGACCAGCAGCCGCACGGTGATGGCAAACGCCGCCAGCTTGGGTGCACCGCCGATCAGCAGGGTGACGGCCGTGGGCGCGCCCTGGTACACGTCGGGCACCCACATGTGGAATGGCACCACGCCCAGCTTGAAGGCCAGGCCGGCCATCACGAACACCACGCCGAAGGTGAGCACGGTGCCGTTGATGCGGCCGGTGCCGATGGCGGCGAAGACCTCGTTGATCTCCAGCGACTTGGTGGCGCCGTACATCATCGACAGGCCGTAGAGCAGGAAGCCCGAGGCCAGCGCGCCCAGCACGAAGTACTTCATCGCCGCCTCGGTGCTGACACCATGGTCGCGCCGCAGCGCCACCAGGGCATACAGCGACAGGCTCATGATCTCCAGCCCCAGGTACACCACCAGGAAGTTGTTGGCCGAGCACATCACGCAGATGCCCAGCAGCATGAACATGGTGAGGCTGAAGAACTCGCCCTTGAGCATCTCGCGGCTGGCGATGTAGGGCTGGGCATAGGCGATGGTGATGATCACCGCCACTGTGGCAAAGAAGGCCAGCAGGTGGCCCATCGGGTCGCTGACCAGCATGCCCTGCATGCCGTAGGCGGTGGCGCCGCCCTGGTAGTAGGCCAGGTGCATGGCTGCCACGGCCACCAGGCTGGCCTGGGTGAGCCAGAAGGTGGGGCGGCGACGCTCGTCCTTCACGTACAGATCGACCAGCGCCACGGCGCAGGCCATCAGCAGCAGCAGCGCTTCGGGGAAGACGACAAGCCAGTTCATCGGGTTCATGGTGTTGTTCTCCGCCGCGGCCTCAGCCACCCACCAGCTTGGACATGGCCACGTGCTTGAGCAGCGCCGTCACCGACTGGTGCATCACATCGGTGAAGGGCTTGGGGTACACGCCCATCCACAGGGTGGCGATGGCCAACACCGCCATCAGGCCGAATTCACGCGCATTCAGATCGGTGAGGCCACGCACAGCGTCATTGGTGACATCGCCGAAGTAGACCCGCTTGTACATCCACAGCGAGTAGGCGGCGCCGAAGATCAGCGCGGTGGCCGCGATAGCTGCCAGCCAGAAGCTGGCCTGCACCGTGCCCAGGATCACCATCCACTCGCCGACAAAGCCGCCGGTGCCCGGCAGGCCGCAGTTGGCCATGGTGAAAAACAACGCAAAGGCGGCGAACTTGGGCATGGTGTTGACCACGCCGCCATAGCTGGCGATCTCGCGGCTGTGCACCCGGTCATACAGGACGCCGATGGCCAGGAACATGGCACCCGAGATGAAGCCGTGGCTGATCATCTGCACCAGGCCGCCCGACACGCCCAGTTCATTGAAGATGAAGAAGCCGAGCGTGACGAAGCCCATGTGCGCGATGGACGAATAGGCCACCAGCTTCTTCATGTCCTGCTGCACCAGCGCCACCAGGCCGATGTAGACCACCGCGATCAGGCTGAGCGCGATGATGAACCAGGCGTACTCGCGGCTGGCATCGGGCGCGATGGGCATGGAAAAGCGCAGGAAGCCATAGGCGCCCAGCTTCAGCATGATGGCCGCCAGCACCACCGACCCGCCGGTGGGCGCCTCGACGTGGGCGTCGGGCAGCCAGGTGTGCACCGGCCACATCGGCACCTTGACCGCAAACGCCGCGAAGAAGGCAAAGAACAGCAGGGCCTGCGCCGGCATGGCCAGCGGCAGCTTGTGCCAGGTGGCAATGTCGAAGCTGCCGCCAGACTTGTAGTACAGATAGATCAGTGCCACCAGCATCATCAGCGAGCCGGCCAGCGTGTACAGGAAGAACTTGAACGCCGCATACACCCGGCGCGGCCCGCCCCAGATGCCGATGATCAGGTACATCGGAATCAGCGTGGCTTCGAAGAACACATAGAACAGCAGGCCGTCGGCCGCGCTGAACACGCCCACGGTCAGTCCCGACAGGATCAGGAAGGCGCCCATGTATTGGGCCACGCGCTCGGTGATCACTTCCCAGCCGGCCACCACCACCACCACGGTGATGAAGGCGGTGAGCAGCACGAACCACACCGAGATGCCATCCACCCCCAGGTGGTAGCGCACGTTGAAACGCTCGATCCACAGCAGGTTCTCGCTGAACTGCAGCGCGGCCGTGACGGTGTCGAAGCCGGTGATCAGCGGGATGGTGACGATGAAGCTGAGCAACGCGCCCACCAGGGCAACCCAGCGCGCCGTGTCGGCCTTGTCGTCCCGCCCGGTGGCCAGCAGATAGGCGCCAAAGGCGATCGGCAGCCAGATGCAAACACTCAAGAGACCCATTGTTCTTCTCCGCCCTGCGCGATCAACGGCCAGCCAGGCCGGCCAACGCGGGCCACAGCTGCCACGTCAGCAGCCCGAACACGCCCAGCAGCATCACCAGTGCGTACCAATACACATGGCCGGTCTGCACCAGCCGCGACAAGCCTGCCATCAGGCCCACCAACTTGGCCGATCCGTTGACCAGCAGGCCATCGATCAGGAAGCCATCACCGCCCTTCCACAGCCCGCGGCCGAGCAGCCGGGTACCGGTGGCCAGCACGTTTTCATTGAACCAGTCGAGGTAGTACTTGTTCTCCAGCACCTTGACCACCGGCGACAGCGCCTGGCCGATGGCCGCTGGAATGTGTGGTGCCTTCATGTAGAAAAACCACGACACCACCACACCCGCCAGCGCCAGCCAGAACGGCAGCGTGGCGAAGGCATGCAGCGCCATGCCCACGGCGTGGCCAGCGTGCTCAGCCACCGCAGCCATGGCCGGGTGCTTGGTGGCGTCCACCGTGATTGCGTCCTTGAAGAAGTCACCCACCAGCATCGGCGACATGGTCAGCAGACCGATCAGCACCGACGGGATGGCCAGCAGCACCAGCGGCAGGGTCACCACCCAGGGTGATTCATGCGGCGTGTGGGCGTGGCTGCCGTGCGCATCGCCGTGCTTGTCGGCATGCTTGTCGGCATGCGCGACGGCATGGTCATCGGCATGCCCATGGTCGTCGTCCGCATGGTGGTCGTGCTCGCCCGGGAACGGCTTGTGGCGGAAGTTCTCCTTGCCGTGGAACACCAGGAAGTACATGCGAAACGAGTAGAACGCGGTGACGAACACCCCGGCCACCACCGCGAAGTAGGCCCAGCCCGCAGCCGGCAGCTGGCTGGCCTGCACCGCCAGGATGATGCTGTCCTTGGAGTAGAAACCCGAAAAGAATGGCGTACCGATCAGCGCCAGGCTGCCCAGCAGCGACGTGATCCAGGTGATGGGCATGTACTTGCGCAGGCCACCCATGTTGCGGATGTCCTGGTCATGGTGCATGCCGATGATCACCGAGCCGGCCGCCAGGAACAGCAGGGCCTTGAAGAAGGCATGGGTCATCAGGTGGAACACCGCCACGCTGTAAGCCGACACGCCCAGCGCCACCGTCATGTAGCCCAGCTGGCTGAGGGTGGAATAGGCCACCACCCGCTTGATGTCGGTCTGGATGATGCCCAGGAAGCCCATGAACAGCGCGGTGATGCTGCCGATCACCAGGATGAAGTTCAGCGCGGTCTCCGACAGCTCGAACAGCGGCGACATGCGCGCCACCATGAAGATGCCGGCCGTCACCATCGTGGCGGCGTGGATCAGCGCCGAGATCGGCGTGGGGCCTTCCATCGAGTCAGGCAGCCACACATGCAGCGGGAACTGCGCACTCTTGCCCATGGCGCCGATGAACAGGCAGATGCAGGTGACCGTGATCAGCATCCAGGTGGTGCCGGGGAAGGTCAGCTTGGCGAGCTCGTCGGCCTTGGCGAACGTCTCGGCATAGCTGAGCGTGCCGGCGTAGGTGACGATCAGGCCAATGCCCAGGATGAAGCCGAAGTCGCCGACCCGGTTCACCAGGAAGGCCTTCATGTTGGCGAAGATGGCCGTGGGCTTCGTGTACCAGAAGCCGATCAGCAGGTAGCTGACCAGGCCCACCGCCTCCCAGCCGAAGAACAGCTGCAGGAAGTTGTTGCTCATCACCAGCATCAGCATGCTGAAGGTGAACAGACTGATGTAGCTGAAGAAGCGCTGGTAGCCCGGGTCCTCTTCCATGTAGCCGATGGTGTAGACGTGCACCATCAGCGACACGAAGGTGACCACCACCATCATCATCGCGGTGAGGCCGTCGACCAGGAAACCGATCTCCATCTTCAGGCCGCCAAGCACCATCCATTCATAGATGGTGGCGTTGAATCGAGCACCTCCGACCACGTCGATGAGCACCGACACCGAGATCAGGAACGCGATCAGCACACCCAGGATGGTGACGGTGTGGGCGCCCTTGCGGCCGATGGCCTTGCCGAAGAAGCCGGCAGCGATGGCACCGACCAGCGGCGCCAGCGGCACTGCCAGCAGCAGGTTTTGGGAAAGTTGTGCAGCCATGTTGTTGGTCCGGTCCCTGGCCTTCAGCCCTTGAGCGTGTCGAGCTCTTCGACGTTGATGGTCGAACGGTTGCGGAACAGCACCACCAGGATCGCCAGGCCGATGGCAGATTCCGCCGCGGCCACGGTGAGGATGAAGAACACGAAGACCTGGCCGCCCAGGTCACCCAGATAGTGCGAAAAGGCGACGAAGTTGAGGTTGACCGCCAGCAGCATCAGTTCGATGGCCATCAGCAGCACGATCAGGTTGCGGCGGTTCAGGTAGATGCCGATGACGCTGAGGGCGAACAGCATGCCGCCCAGCGACAGGTAATGCCCGAGGGTGATGGGGCCGAAACTCATTTCTTGTCTCCAGCAGCGGCAGGGGCTGCGGGGGGCGCAGGCGGCAACGACGGCTGCTCTTGCACCGGGTCCATCTTCACCACCCGCAGACGGTCGGCCTTCTTGGCCAGCACCTGCTGCGACGGGTCTTGCGAGCGGCTGTCCTTGCGCTTGCGAAGCGTCAGGGCGATGGCCGCGATGATGGCCACCAGCAGCAGCACAGCCGCCAGTTGCACTGGGTAGAGGTACTTGGTGTAGATCTCGACGCCCAGCAAGTGGGTGTTGCCCAGCTTGGCGAGTTGCGGATCGGGCGGCGGCACATCGGTGAGGCGGAAGCCGCCCATCAGCACCAAGGCCATCTCCAGGGCGATGACAGCGCCGATCAATCCTGCCAACGGCAGGTGCTTCCAGAAGCCGTCGCGAAAGTCGTCGCTGTTGAGGTCCAACATCATCACCACAAACAGGAACAGCACCATCACCGCGCCGACATAGACCAGCACCAGCGCAATCGCCAGGAACTCGGCCCGCAGCAGCATCCAGATGACCGAGGCGTTGGCGAAGGCCAGCACCAGATAGAGCGCCGCATGCACCGTGCTGCGTGCCGTGATGACACGGAACGAGGCGAACAGCAGCACGGCTGCGAAGAAGTAGAAGAGTGCGCCGGTGGTGGTCATGTGGTGGGTTGCGCGAGCAGTCGCGGTGGGTGCAAAGGGCGGCAGGCCGAAGCCCTTCGCCTACCGGTACTTGGCGTCGGCTGCCTTGTTGGCGGCGATCTCGGATTCGTAGCGGTCACCCACGGCCAGCAACATGTCCTTGGTGAAGTACAGGTCGCCGCGCTTCTCGCCGTGGTACTCAAAGATGTGGGTCTCAACGATGGAATCGACCGGGCAGCTTTCTTCGCAGAAGCCGCAGAAGATGCACTTGGTCAGGTCGATGTCGTAGCGGGTGGTGCGGCGGCTGCCGTCGTCACGCACCTCGCTTTCGATGGTGATGGCCATCGCCGGGCACACCGCCTCGCACAGCTTGCAGGCGATGCAGCGCTCTTCGCCGTTTTCATAACGGCGAAGCGCATGCAGCCCGCGGAAGCGCGGGCTCTGCGGGGTGCGTTCTTCGGGGAACTGCACCGTCACCTTCTTCTGGAAGAAGTGGCGACCGGTGAGCTTCATGCCCTTGAGCAACTCCAGCAGCAGGAAGCTGGAGAAGAAGTCCTTCAGGGAGGCAGTCTGTGCCATGTCAGCGGCCTTCGGTCATTTCCAGATGTTGAACGGGGTCTGCATCCACAGGCCGACGACGACCAGCCAGATCAGCGTGATGGGGATGAAGATCTTCCAGCCCAGACGCATGATCTGGTCGTAGCGGTAGCGCGGGAAGGAGGCACGGATCCAGATGAAGACCGACACCAGCAGGAAGGTCTTGAGGAACAGCCAGAACCAGTCCCAGAACCACTGCGGTCCGATATCGATACCCAAGGTGAAAAACGGGGCCCAGCCGCCGAGAAACATGATCGCAGCGAGTGCCGAGATGAGGATCATGTTGGCGTACTCGGCCAGAAAGAACATCGCGAAGCCCATGCCGGAGTATTCGATCATGTGGCCAGCGAC
>JBBAPL010000076.1:0-24137 GCA_040400895.1 Aquabacterium sp. | reverse complement strand
ACGCGGGCCTGCAAGTGATCAGGTCTCGATCAAGGCCGGGTCCACCATGCGCACCCGGTGGTCGACGTAGTAGCCGCCGGCCTCGGTGTACTGCAGAAAGCCCCGCCGGCACGACGGGCAGGCCCAGACCGTGCTTCGGTTGTACGGGAAGTGCTGCACCGCCACCGGCGCAAGTGCATGCCAGAAGCTGGTGCCCGGGTGGTGGCGCTCCAGGTAGGTGGGTTCGTCGATGGCCGGGTCGCGCAGCGTGCCCAGGGGCACCAGCAGCGGCGGGCCCAAGGGCGCCGTCTGCGATTCCCATCCGGCGCACTGCAGCGCGGCGCAATGTGCGCAGCCGCCGGCAGGGCCCAGCGCGGCACACAGCGCGGCGGCATCCAGGAAAGGCAGGTCGGAGTCCATGGGCATGCAGTGTGCCCGGCCAGCCCGGCCAGGCGGCAGGCAGGCAGGTCAGTCCGGCGTGATGCCGTTGTCGCGCACCACCTTGCCCCAGGTGTCGAGCTGGCGGTCGACGAAGGCCTGGGCCTGCGCTGGCGTGCCGGTGTTCACGCTGATGCCCTGCTGCGCCAGCTTGGCCGCCACGTCGGGCGTCTGCAGCGCCTTGTTCAGCTCGGCATTCATGCGGGCCACCAGCTCGGGGGCCATCTTGGCCGGGGCGATCACCGCCCACCAGGCCGGCGCGTCGAAGTTGCGGAAGCCCAACTCGGCCAGCGTGGGCACGTCGGGCAGCGACGGGTGGCGCTGCGCGGTGGTGACGGCCAGCGGCCGCAGCCGCTTGCTGTCGATGTGCGGCCGGGCCACGAACACCGAGCCGATCGACAACGGCACATGGCCGGCGATGGCGTCCTGCATCAGCGGGCCACCGCCCTTGTAGGGCACGTGCACGAAGTCCAGCCCGGCGCTCTTGGCCAGCAGCGTCATCGCCAGGTGGCCCAGGCTGCCGTTGCCGATGGTGCCGTAGGCCACGCCCTTGCCGCCGGCCTTGGCCGCATTGGCCACGTCGGTGAAGGTCTTGTAAGGCTGGTCGGCATGGGTGCTGATCACCATCGGGCTGGTGCCCAGCATGGCCACGGTGCTCAGGTCGCGCCGGGTGTCGAAGGCCAGCTTGGGCTGCAGTGCCGGGTTGACGCCGTGGGTGTCGAACACCACGCCGAAGATGCTGCCGTCGGCGGCGCCGCGCGCCACCTCACCGGTGCCGATGGCGCCCGAGGCACCGCCCTTGTTGTCGACGATCACCGCCACGCCCAGTTGCTGCTGCAGCGCCGGCGCCAGGATGCGCGCCACCTGGTCGACCGAGCCGCCGGGCGGGAACACCGCCACCAGGCGCACCGGGCCGGGTGTGGGCCAGGCCTGCGCCTGTGTGTGGATGGGCAGGGCCAGTGCGCTGAGGCTGGCCAGCAGCACGACGGCATGGCCCAGCCACTGGCGGCGGCCAGCGGCGGGGCTTGGAAGGCGGGTCATCAAGGTCTCCGGGGGAAGCAAGGTGCCGCAGTGTGCGTGCCGCCAACGCCGTGTGCGTTGCGGAAACCCCGCACAGGGCAATCCCGGGGGTGGCCGACCAGGTCAGCGCCTGCGCAGCGCAGCCCACTGTTCAGGGCCCCACTGCAGCAGGTCTTCGGCGCCCGACGTGCGCAGGTGGGCGCCGCCGTCGATGGCCACCATCTCGCCGTTGATGTAGCCGGCCTGCGGGCTGACCAGGAAAACCGCCAGGTTGGCCAGTTCGGCGGGCTGGCCCACCCGACCAGTGGGGTTGAGCGGCGCGCGGGCCACGGCCTCGGCGCGGTCGCCCGGGTTCAGCTGGCGGTTGGACCCGGCGGTGGGAAACGGCCCGGGCGCGATGGCCACCAGGCGGATGCCGTGCGGGCCCCATTCCACCGCCAGGCTGCGGGTCATCGCCAGCAGGCCCGACTTGGCCATGGCCGACGGCACGGTGAAGGCCCGGCCGGTGCGGGTGCTGGTCGACAGGATGCTGAGCACCACGCCCGGCCGCTGGCTGGCGATCCAGTGCCTGCCCAGGGCCAGTGTGCAGTACAGGGCGCCGTGCAGCGTGGTGGCCAGGATGGCGTCGGCCGCGCGCGGCGACAGCGTCTCGGTGCGGGCGATGAAGGTGGCGGCGGCGTTGTTGACCAGCACGTCGATCGGCGCCACGGCCCATTGCGCGTCGACCATGGCCTGCACCGCGGCGGCGTCGCGCACGTCGCACACGGCGGTGTCGACCTGGGCGCCGCTGGCACGCAAGGTGGCGGCGGTGGCGTCCAACACCTCGGCCCGGCGGCCGCACAGCAGCAGGCGGGCGCCCAGTTCTGCAAAGCGCGCGGCCATCGCCGCGCCCAGGCCGCTGCCGCCGCCGGTGACCAGGATGCGCCGGCCGGCCAGCAGGTCAGGCTGGAACATGGCGGCCGCCGTTTACTCGCCCTTGAACGCGGGTTCGCGGCGCGCAGCCATCGCGGCCACGCCTTCCTTGAAGTCCTCGGTCTTGAACTGCCAGTTCTGCTGCTCGCTCTCGCGCGCCACGGCCAGGCGGATCTGCTCGACCAGGCCCTGGCGCAGGGTGTCGCGCGTGCCCTGCACCGCCAGCGGGGCCGAGATGGCGATCTCGCGCGCCAGCTTCAGCGCTTCGGTGCGCACCTGGTCCTGCGCGACCAGCACATCGGCCAGGCCCATGGCCATGGCCTCGGTGCCGTTGATGCGGCGGCCGGTGTAGAACAGCATGGCCGCCTTCTGCACGCCCACCAGGCGCGGCAGCGTGGCCGTCAGGCCGAAGCCGGGGTGGAAGCCCAGGCGGTTGAAGTTGGCCGAGAACTTGGCCTCGGCGCAAGTCACGCGGAAGTCGGCCACCAGGGCCACGCCCAGGCCGCCGCCGATGGCCGGGCCCTGCACCGCGGCCACCACCGGCTTGCGGCAGGCGAACATGCGGATCGCCTCGTCGTAGATCGGGTTCAGCGCGCGCGGGCTGCGCTGCGGCGGCGTGGCCTCTCGGTTGCTGAAGTCGGCGCCCGCGCAGAAGCTGGTGCCCTGCGCCGCCAGCACGATGGCATGGCAGCGACGGTCGGTCTCCAGGTCCTCGAATGCGTCGGCAAGCGCGCGGATCAACGGGATGGTGAAGAAGTTGTGCGGCGGCTTGCACATCTCCACCGTGGCCACCGGGCCGTCGAAGGTGACCTGCACATCTTGGTAGGTGTTGGACATGGGGCTGGTCTCGTCGTGTGTTGTCAGAAGGCCTTGGCAGTGACACCCGGCCAGAAGCCGCCCGACCGGGCCGCGATGGCCGCGCGGCCCAACTCGGTGGCCCAGGCGGCGTCGGTGCCGAACTCTTCGCGCCAGGCCCACAGGCGCCGTGTGGCGAAGTGCAGCGCGTGTTCATGGGTGAAGCCGATGGCGCCGTGTACCTGGTGGGCGATGCTGGTGCCGCGGGTGGCCGCTTCGCCGGCGCGCACCTTGGCCACGGCGGTGGAGAAGTGGGTGGCGGCGCAACTGGCCTGGTCGCCGCCCGGGGCGTCGGCCAAGGCCACCAAGGCGGCCACGCGCGCGGCCGACACATCGCCGGCCATCAATGCCAGTTGCTGCTGCACCGCCTGGTACTTGCCGATGGCCTTGCCGAACTGCACCCGTTCACCGGCATAGCGCACCGATTGCTCCAGCGCCGATTCCAGCGCGCCCACCAGCATGGCGCTGCGGGCCACCGCGCCCAGCGTCCACACCGGCCGGTCCAGTACCAGCGGGTTGGGCGCCACGGCCTGCAGCCGCGCCTGCTGCAGCACCAGGGTGTCACTCGGCAAGCCGGCATGGTTGGCATGCGGCTGCACTTGCACGCCGGGGGCGCCTTGCAGGTCGAGCAGCGCGACGCGGCCATCCTGCAGCGACACCAGCGCTGCCTTGGCGTGGCGCGCCCAGGGCACGGCGTGGGCCGTGCCGGAGAGTGTGGCCAGGCCGTCGCCATCGGCCACCGTGAGCTGGTTGCCCTGGCCCTGCTCGATCAGCGTGAGCGGGCCGTCGGGGATGGGGAAGCCGGCCAGCGATGCCAGCTGTGCGGCCACCATCGTCTCGGCCAACGGCAGCGGCACCTGCCAGTAGCCCAGGCCACGCAGCAGCGGGTAGGCACTGGTCCAGCCCTGGCCATAGCCGCCGCTGGCCTCGCTGGCCAGCAGCAGGTGGAAGCCGCTGTCGGCCACCTGCGCCCACAGCGCGGCGTCCCACTCGCCTGCCTCGGTGCGCAGGCGCCGGTCCTTGTCGACCTGGGTGGAGAACAGCTTGGCAGCGCTGTCCTCGATCAGGGTGTCTTGCAACGTGTCGTGGCTCATCGCAGATCCAATCCCTTGGCAATGATCCCGCGCAGGATCTCGCGCGTGCCGCCGCGCAGTGAAAACGAAGGCACGGCCAGCGTGGTGTAGCGCATGGCCTGGTCGAGCGTGGAGCCGGGCACCACCCGGCCACCGAACAGCGCATGCGCGGTGTCGGGCATGGCCTGTTCCACCAGCGCGCCCTGATCCTTGACCAGGCTGGCGGCGAGGGCCGGGTTCTCGCCGCGGGCCAGCATGATGGCCACACCCACGCTCATCTGCCGCAGCGTGCCGTAGCTGGCCACGATGCGGCCGATGGCCTCGGCCTGGCGCGCGTCGTCGGCATCGCCGGCGTCCAGCATCTCCAGCAGCAGCTGGCTGCAGCTCATGTAGCGCTCTGGGCCGCTGCGCTCGAAGGCCAGTTCGGCGCCCACCTGGGCCCAGCCGTCACCTTCGCCGCCGATCAGGTTCTCGGCCGGCACCCACACGTCGTCGAAGGTGACTTCGTTGAAGTCGTGCTCGCCCAGCTGGTTGACGATGGGCCGCACGGTGAGGCCGGGCGTCGTCATGTCGACCAGAAACTGCGACATGCCGCCGTGGCGGTTCTCGGTCTTCTCGCCGGTGCGCACCAGGGCGATCATGTAATGGGCGCGGTGGGCGCCCGATGTCCAGAGCTTGCGGCCGTTGATCACCCAGCCGTCGCCCTGGCCGTCCTTGTGGCTGCGGGTGGCCTTGGTGCGGATCGACGCCAGGTCGGAGCCCGAATCGGGCTCGCTCATGCCGATGCAGAAGAAGACCTCGCCGCGGGCGATGCGCGGCACGATCTTGGGCGCCAGCGTGGTCGGCGCATAGCGCATCAGCTGCAGGGCGCTTTGCCGCTCGGCCACCCAATGCGCGCCCACCGGTGCGCCGGCGCACAGCATTTCTTCCAGCACCACATAGCGTTCCAGCGCGCTGCGCTCGTGGCCGCCGTAGGCCTTGGGCCAGGTCATGCCCAGCCAGCCGCGCTCACCCAGCTTGCGGCTGAAGTCGGCGTCGGCGCCCGACCAGTTGCGGCAACGCTTGAGCGGTGGGATGGCAGGCATCTCGGCCGCCAGGAAGGCGCGCACCTCGGCGCGCAGCGCCTCGGCCTCCGGCGGCAAGGCGCCGGGGTTGATCATCAGGCCCTGCATGGGGGTTGTCTCCGTGGATGAGGTGGGGCAATTCTGGATGGCATTTGTTGGCCGGGCAACAAACATATGGGTTCCGATTCAAACCCGCGGCGTGCCTGGCCGCTGTCGCCACCATGACGCCTCCCTCTGCTCCTGGCGCACCTGCTCCTGAACCCGCTGCCGCGCCACCCGCGCGGCGCAGCGGCCCGCTGGCTGGCGTGCGGGTGCTCGACCTCACTGCCGTGGTGCTGGGCCCGCTGGCCACGCAGATCCTGGGCGACTGGGGCGCCGATGTCATCAAGGTCGAGCCGCCCGAGGGCGACCTGATGCGCGCCAACGGCGTGTCCACCGTGCGCGGCATGAGCTCGATCTTTCTCGCCATCAACCGCAACAAGCGCTCGCTGGCCGTGGACCTGAAGCAGCCCGCCGGTGTGGCCGTCCTCCAGCGCCTGCTGCCCACGGTGGACGTGCTGGTGCACAACATGCGCACCGCCGCCATCGAGCGCCTGGGCCTGGGCTACGCGGCCTGCGCTGCCATCAACCCGAAGCTGCTGTACTGCGTGGCCACCGGCTTCGGTGAAGACGGCCCCAGCGCCGGCCAGCCCGCCTTCGACGACGTGATCCAGGCCGCCTGCGGCCTGGCCGGCTTGATCGGCCATGAAGGCGGCCCGCAGAGTGGCCAGCCCAACTACGTGCCGTCGCTGATCGCCGACAAGACCACCGGCATGGCGCTGTGCAATGCCGTGCTGGCCGCGCTGTACGAGCGCACCCAGAGCGGCCAGGGCCAGTACGTGGAGGTGCCGATGTTCGAGACCATGGTGGCCTTCACCCTGGCCGAGCACCTGGGCGGGCTCACCTTCCGCCCGGCCACCGCGCTGGCGGGCTATGCCCGGCTGCTGGCCGGCGGCCGCCAGCCTGCGCCCACGCTGGACGGCCATGTGGCCCTGCTGCCGTACACCGCTGAGCATTGGCAGCGCTTCTTCACCGCCACCGGCCGGCCCGACCTGGACACCAAGTACGGCGCCGACGACCGCCATGCCCGCAATGCCCGCGTGAAGGAGCTGTATGCCGACATGGCGTCCATCACCCGCACGCTGACCACCGAGGCGCTGCTGGCGCTGTGCCGGCAACTGGACATCCCCGCGACCCGCATCCACAGCATCGACAGCCTGCCGCAGCACCCGCACCTGCAGGCGGTGGGCCTGTTCCAGCCGCAGCAGCACCCGGCAGTGGGGCCGATCACCGCGGTGCGGCCCACCACGCTGTTCGGCCGCACGCCGGCCGATCTGGCGCTGCATGCGCCCACGCTAGGCGAGCACAGCACCCAGGTGCTGGCCGAAGCCGGCTTCAGCGCCGACGAGATCGGCCACCTGCACGACCACGCCACCATCACCACGACGGAGACACCCCGATGACACGCTTCACCCGCTGGATCCTGGCCGCCACCACGCTGGCCTTGTCGCCCGCCCTGGCGCTGGCGCAGGCCGCCGCCTTTCCGAGCAAGCCGATGAAGATCATGGTGCCGTTCACCGCCGGCAGCGGGGCCGACAGCTCGTCGCGCTTTTATGGCGAGCAGCTGTCGAAACTGCTTAACCAGACGGTGACGGTCGAGAACAAGCCGGGCGGCAGCGGCGTGATCGCGGTGCAGGCGGTGCGCCAGTTGCCGGCCGACGGCCACACCATCCTGATGGGCAGCAATTCGCCGGCGGTGGTCAATGCCATCACCATCAAGAACCTGCCCTACGACCCCTTCAAGGACCTGCGCCCGCTCTACGGCCTGGCCATCAGCCCGGTGGCGTTTGCCGTGAAGGCCGATTCGCCCCACAAGACCATCCAGGATGTCGTCGCTGCGGCCAAGAAGGAGAACCGCCCGCTGCAGCTGGGCAACTACTCGGCCGGCTACCAGCTGGTGGCCGCCTGGCTGGGCACGGCCAGCGGCCTGCCAGTGACGCACATCCCGTACAAGGGCGGCGCGCAGATGCTGACCGACGTGATCGGCGGTTCGCTCGAGGTCGGCGTGATCGACTTCACCGGCACCATCGAGCTGCTCAAGGGCGGCAAGGTGCGGGTGCTGGCCATCACCTCGCCGCAGCGCGACCCTGGCTTCCCCGCCATCCCGACGATGAAGGAGAGCGGCTTCGCCGACTTCGAGACATCGGTGTGGTCGGCCTTCTTCATGCGCGCCGAGACGCCCGACGACGTGGTCGAGAAGCTGGCCGCGGCGATCCAGAAGATCATGACGTCGGATGCCGGCAAGGCCTACCACGCCAGCCTGCCGTCGCAGCCGATGAGCATGGGCCCGAAGGCGCTGGGCGAGTTCCAGCTGCGCGAGTACCAGCGCTTCAAGCGCGTGGCCGACACAGCCGGCATCAAGCCCGAGTGACGGATCCGGCGCCTGCCCGCAAGCGGGCCCGACGCACCCATGCAGAGAGGCGCGAGGAAGCCGAGCGCCGCCTGCTGGACTCTGCGCTGGCCATCGTGGCCCAGCGCGGCAGCGTGCGCATGACATTGGCCGAGGTGGGCCAGGCCGCTGGCTACAGCCGCGGCCTGGCGGCGCACCGCTTCGGCAGCAAGGCCGGCCTGGTGCAGGCCCTGGCCGGCTACATCGGTGAGCAGTTCGGCCAGCAGCGCGCGCGCGGCGCCGCGCTGCAGCCGGGGCTGGACGCCATCATCGGCAACATCCGCTTCTACTTCGGCCGGCGCGGTGCGGCCTGGCTCAGCAGCCGGGCGCTGCTGGTGATGATGAACGAGGCCTGCATCGAGGCCCAGCCCGAGCTGCGCCCGGTGGTGGCCGCCTACAACCGCAGCGCGCTGGCCTGGTTCGAGCAGCACATCGCCACCGGCATCGCCCAGGGCGAGATCGCGCCGCACAACGACCCCGGCATCACCGCGGTGATCCTGCTGGGCGCGATGCGCGGGGTGATGCTGCAGTGGCTGGTCGACCCGGCCGTGCCCATCACCCGGGTGCGTGACCGGCTGCTGCAGGTGGTGCAGCAGGTGCTGCAGGCGCCGGCGGGCCCGGCGGCGGGTGATGCCCCGCGCGCCTAGGGTCGACCCGGCCCCAATTCGGGGGATTCCTGCCTCCCACGCGCCACGAAGACCGTGAACTGGGTCACGGGCGCACACAGAACGGGTCACGCCATCGGCCTGTCCCACCCTCCGGAGCAACCCCATGAAGACCCTCCTCGCCACCCTCGTCGGCGCCACGCTGATGTCCACCTTGCCCGCCCAGGCCACCGACTACTACCTCGACATCAAGGGCATCAAGGGCGGCAGTGCGACGGTGAAGGGATTCGAAGGCCAGATCTCGCTGCTGTCCTGGTCCTGGGGTTTGTCGAACCCTGCCACTGCGGCCAGCGGTGCCGGCAAGGTGAGCCTGCAGGATCTGAGCTGGGAACAGGCCCTGGACGGCAGCGTGACCGATCTGCTCCGCTACGCCACCGACGCCAAGCTGCTGCTCGGCGTGGCCACCTTGTCGGCGGTGAGCCCCGGGCAGGGCGGCTACAACTTCTTCCAGGCCGTCTTCAAGAACAACTTCATGTCCAGTGTCTCGTTCAGCGCGAGCGCTGGCGACGACAACGTCTTCGTCAATGCCTCGATGGCCATGGGCGAAGTGACCCTGAGGTACCGCCCGACGGCGCTGGGCACCTGGGCCGAAGCCAGCTTCGTCCTGCCGAAGGATGGCGGCGCTCCGCTCTTCAGCGGCGACCCGATGGCGTTCGAGGGCTTGCGCATGGCGATGTCGCCCGCGCAGGCCGTGCCCGAGCCGGCCAGCTGGGCCCTGATGCTGGGCGGCATGCTGCTCACCGGCGCCGCCCTGCGCCGCCGTCTGCCGCGCTGATCCGGCGCGACTGTGGCCCTGTCTGCCGCGCCAGTGCGCCGGGCTGCCCGCTGCCATGCCGTCGTCCACGCTGACCGTCACCGTGCAGGTGCCTGGGCGCCGGGTCAAGGTGTCCCACCCTGCGCCGGGTGGCCCGGCCCGGCTCGACCAACTGCTGCCGTTCATGTATGCGGTCGACAACGCGGTGATCGACGTGGGCGTCGGGCAACAGCGGGCCCAGGGTCGCAGCATCACCTGCCGCAAGGGCTGCGATGCCTGCTGCCGCGCGCAGCCGGTGCCGGTGACGCCGGCAGAAACGCTGGCCATCGCCCGTCTGGTGCAGGCCATGCCGCCTGCCCGCCAGGCGCGGGTGCGGGCGCGCTTTGCCGACGGCGTGGCGCGGCTGCAGCAGGCCGGGCTGTTTCACACCCAGCTGCGCGACGAGCCCACCACCAGCCCCCAGCAGGCCCTGGCCGTCGCCGCGACCTACTTCAGCCTGGGCCTGGCCTGCCCGTTTCTCGAAGACGGCGCCTGCAGCATCCACGCCGACCGGCCTTTCGTCTGCCGCCAGTACCTGGTCACCTCACCGGTCACGCTGTGCACCGACCCGCTGAACGCGCCGGTGGCCGTGGTACCGATGCCGCTGCGGCCGGTGGGCGCCATGCTGCAGGTGGCCACCAAGGTGGCCGGGCGCCAGCAGCTGACCGTGCCCCTGATGCTGGCCCTGGTCTATGCCGAGCGGCATGCCGATGAATTGCAGCGCACTGCCGACGCCCGCCAGACGCTGGCCGCCTGGCTGGACGCGCTGTGACCACGGCGGCTGCCCGCCCCCACCTTCTGCCGCGAGCCTGACATGACAACAATCTCCCTGCGCCCCGCTCTCCTGGCCCTGACCGTTGCCCTGCTCGGCTCGGTGGCCGACGCCACGGCTGCCAACAAGCTGTACCTCGACATGTCCAAGATTCCGGGCGATTCGACGGGCCCCGGGGTACGCGGGCCAGATCGATGTGCAAGGATTCACCTGGCAAGCCAGCGTGATCGTTGGCAGGGATGATGGAGGCCGGCGTACGGTCAGCTCGCCGAGCATGCAGGACATCGCCTGGACGCCGCTGGGAGGCATGGCCAGCGTGTTGCCCTTGTTCCGTCTCGGGACCAGCGGTGCGGTAGTTCCTGAAGCGCACTTCCAGATCGTCGACGGCGCATCCTCCCAGCGCAAGGATCCGTGGATGGTGCTGTCGGCCAAGAATTCGGTGGTCAGCTCCTGGGCCATCAACGGCAGCGGCGGCGATCCGATCGAGCAGCAGGTGTCGCTCAACAGCGCCGCGCTGGCGCTGACGGCCAACATCCTCCAGCCGACCGGCACCGTGGTGCCGCTGACCACCAACTTTGACGTCAAGACCGGCGTGGTCAACGGCGACCTGGCGCGCAGCCCGGCGGAGAACCTGCGGAGCACGCCAGCCCGCGCAGGTCTGTATCTGCGCCTGGGCACGGGCGACCACCAGATCGCGGGCGACAACACCAGCTTCGGCCACGAGCAGTGGATCGCCATCGACAGCTATGCGACGTCGGTCTCGACGCCATGGGTCCCTTCTGGCGCAGGGCCTGCCGCGGGCAAACCGAGCTTCAGCGATTTGTTCTGGCGCCAGAAGCTCGATGCCACGGCACCGGTGGTGCTACGCAACCTGCTGGGCGGTGCCAACATCGGACAGGCCACGCTGGAACGGGTGGCGCTCACGAACGACGGGCGCGCCATGACGGTGATGCAGCTCTCGTTGTCCGATGTGATCTTCAGCAGTCTCGACATCGAGGCCGCAACAGGCGGTGATGCCTTCCTCGGTGGCACGCTGACCTTCGGCAGCTACTCGCAGACCAACTGGCTGATGGGCACCAATGGCAGCCGGATCGGGCCGTTCTCGACGGGCTACGACCTGGACCGCGGTGTCCGCATCCAGGGCACGCTGGCCGACGCGGTGGCGGGCTTCGGCGGTGGCAACCTCGACGGCACGGAAGTCTTCAACGCGGCGCCCATCCCCGAGCCGCAGACCTGGGCCCTGCTGTTGGCCGGGCTGGCCGGTGTGCTGGTGATGGTCCGGCGGCAAGGCGCCAGCCGCCGCGCCTGAGCACGCCGCCGGCGCCTGCAGCGGCGCCCGCATTGGCCGCTTGCGCCACACTTCGGCATGGCTGACACACGCTCCCCTGCCGACCGCGCCCGCCACTTCTGCCAGCGCCATGGGCTGCGCCATCCCATCCTGCTGGGGCCGATGGCCGGTGCCTGCCCGCCGGCGCTGTCGGCGGCGGTCATGCGTGCCGGCGGGCTGGGCGCCTGCGGGGCGCTGCTGCTGGGGCCGGCCGCTATCGTGCAGTGGGCCGATGACGTGCGTGCCGCGGCAGACGGCCCGTTCCAGATCAACCTGTGGGTGCCTGACCCGGCGCCGGCGCGGGATGCCGCGCTGGAGCAGGCCTGGTGCGATCTGCTTGGCGCGTGGGGCCCGACCGTCATGCCCGCCGCGGGCGACGCCCGCCCGCCCGACTTCACCGCCCAGTGCGACGCCCTGCTGGCCGCCCGCGCGCCCATCGTCTCGTCGGTGATGGGCCTGTTCCCGCCGGCCTTCGTGCAGCAGCTGAAGGCCGCCGGTATCGCCTGGTGGGCCAACATCTCCACCGTGGCCGAGGCGCTGGCGGCCGAGGCGGCCGGCGCCGACGGGGTGGTGGCGCAGGGCATGGAAGCCGGCGGCCACCGCGGCTGCTTCGACGCGCGCCTGGCCGAGGCGCAGCAGGTCGGCCTGTTCAGCCTGCTGCCGGCGGTGGCCGATGCGGTGCGCATCCCCGTAGTGGCCACCGGCGGCATCGCCGATGCACGCGGCGTGGCGGCGGCCCTCGCCCTGGGCGCCAGCGCGGTGCAAGTGGGCACCGGCTTCCTGCGCGCGCCCGAGGCCGGGTTGCCTGCCGCCTGGGCCGATGCCCTGGCCAGCACGCCACCCGAAGGCACGGTGCTCACCCGGGCGTTCAGCGGCCGCGCCGGCCGCAGCATCGCCACCGCCTATGTGCAGGCGGCTGCCGCGCCCGGCGCGCCGCTGCCCGCGCCCTACCCGGTGCAGCGTGGTCTGACGGCTGGCATGCGCCAGCAGGCGGTGGCCGACAACGATGTGCAGCACATGCAGGCCTGGGCGGGGCAGTCGTCGGGGCTGGCGCAAGCGCTGCCGGCGGCCCGCATCGTGCAGCTGCTGGCGGCTGGCGTGCCAGGCTGATCAGTCAAGCTTGCCACAACGGCAGCCGATGCTGCCGCTTCGGCAGACTGCTGGTGAAAAGCTGGCAGTCTGCCGGCTTCCGCCTGCCGTGCGCCCCTTGCAGACTCCTGCCAACCCAGGAGCCTTGCATGTCCCACCCCACCGACACCCTGTTTCTCAGCGCCGGCGCCATGGCGCAGCTGGTGCAGCGCCACGGCCTGTCGGCCACCATCGCCGGCATCGCCGACCGCATCGCCGCCGACTATTGCCGCTGGGCAGACTTCGACACCTCGGCCCGCGTGGCCTGCCATGCCCGCCAGGGCGTGGTCGAGCTGATGCCGATCGCCGACGCGGCGCAGTTCAGCTTCAAGTACGTCAACGGCCACCCTGGCAACCCGCGCCTGGGCCTGCCCACGGTGATGGCCTTCGGCGTGCTGGCCGACATGGCCACCGGCACCCCGCGCCTGCTGGCCGAGCTGACGCTGGCCACCGCCATCCGCACGGCCGCCACGTCGGCGCTGGTGGCGCGGCACCTGGCCCGCCCCGGCAGCCGGGTGATGGCGCTGATCGGCAACGGCGCGCAGGCCGAGTTCCAGGCCATCGCCTTGCGCGACCTGGTGGGCGTGACCACGCTGCACCTGTTCGACACCGACCCCCGCGCCACCGCCAAGCTGGTGGCCAACCTGGCCGACAGCGGCCTGGTGCTGCAGGTGTGCACCAGCACCGCCGATGCCGTGCACGGTGCCGACATCGTGACCACGGTGACGGCCGACAAGACCAACGCCACCATCCTGACGCCCGACATGCTGCAGCCTGGCATGCACATCAATGCGGTGGGCGGTGACTGCCCGGGCAAGACCGAGTTGCACCCCGGCGTGCTGCAGGCGGCCAGCGTGTTCGTCGAATACGCGCCGCAAAGTCGCATCGAAGGCGACGTGCAGCAGATGCCGGCCGACTTCCCGGTCACCGAGCTGTGGCAGTTGCTGACCGGCGGCCACCCGGGGCGGCGCAGTGCGGCCGAGGTGACGGTGTTCGATTCGGTCGGCTTTGCGTTGGAGGACTTTGCCGCGCTGCACCTTGTACACGGCCTGGCGCTGGCGCTGGGCATCGGCGAGCGCATCGCGCTGGTGCCGCACCTGGCTGATCCGAAGAACCTGTTTGGCCTGCTCAGCGCCGTGCACACCCCGCTGCGACAGGCGGCTTGAGCCGCCGGGCCAATCAGGCCGGCGCGCCGCGCAGCATGCCGTCCACCCGCTCGCCCAGCAGGCGGGGGTTGGCGGCCTTGGAGACGAAGGCGTCGTAGCCGCTGAAGCCGGCGCGCACCTCGGCTTCGGCCAGGCCGGTGTGCATGGCGATCTTGGCGCAGGCGGTGCGCGGGTCTTGCCGCAGCGCGCGGCCCACGGCCATGCCGTCCAAGCCAGGCATCTCCACGTCGAGCACGAACGCGTCGAAAGCCTGCCGGCCGGCGGCGTCCAGGGCGGCCTGGCCGTTGTCGACCGCCAGCACGCTGTAGCCCATGGACTCGAGCATGGCGCTCAGCACAACGCGCGTGGTGGCGCAGTCGTCCACCGTCAGGATGCAGCCCTTGGCGCTCGGTGCGGTTGTTGTGGAACTGGCCATCTCCCGAAGCTTATCGGTTGGGATCCGCGCCGAAAAGGGGCCCTCCCCCCGCACTGGGGGCCGGGACTGCCCCTGCTCAAATTCCGGGCAGACCGGCCGCCGCGGCGCGGCGCCGTGCCTGTCCCGGGCTTGCGCCCAGGTTGTGCACAGGCTTGTGAACAGCCACGGCCAGCAAAATATTTTTGATCTGTACGCTACCGCTCAGTCTGCGGCGCCGATTCCGCAGGCCAGCATCGCGGCAGCCAGGTCTTCCAGCGCATTGCCGACCGACTTGAACACCGTGCGCTCGGCCGGGCTGCCACGCCCGGGGGCATCCCCGCGCGACAGGCTGGCCAACGTGCCGCGCACGCCGGCCGCGCTGATCACGCCCCGGCCCAGCGGGCCGAGCAGGTCACCGCTCTTGGCCAGGGCCTCGTCGGTGTCGATGTAGAGCGCGGCGCCGGCAAAGCAGGCGTCGTCGGCTTCGCGCATCGCGGGGGTGAAGCTGCCGATCAGGTCGAGGTGGCTGCCTCGCTGCAGCCAGGCGCCCTGCACCAGCGGCGCAGTGGCCAGCGTGGCGCAGCTGACCACGTCGGCCTGCGCCACGGCAGCGGGCAGGTCGGTGGTGGCGACAGCGTCGAACCCTTCCGCGCGCAGCTGGCCGGCCAGCGCCGCAGCGGCCGGGGCCGAGCGGGCCCACACCGTCACCGTGTCGATCGGCCGCACCACCCGGTAGGCCGCCGGCAGCAACCGGGCCACCTGGCCGGCGCCCACCAGCAGCAGATGGTGGGCATCGGCCCGGGCCAGGAACGACGCCGCCAGTGCGGAGGCAGCGGCGGTGCGGCGCGCGGTGATCTGGTCGCCGTTCAGCCAGGCCAGCGGTGCGCCAGTGGCGGCGCTGTAGAGCAGGTAGGTGCTGTGCAGCCCGGGCAGGCCCAGCGCCGCGTTGTGCGGCGCAATGTTCACCGTCTTGACGCCGTAGCACAGCCCCGGCACCCAGGCCGGCATGATCAGCGACGTGAAGCCGCCGCCCGGCGCGGCCACCTGGTGCACATGGCGCTGCGGTGCCTCGCAGCCGGTGGCAAACAGGTGCCGCAGCGCCGGGATCAGCCGTTCGAACGGCAGCGCGGCGCGGGTGGCCTCGGCATCCAGGATCTGCATCAGCGGTAGCTCGACAGCAGGATGCTGGTCTCGGTATTGCGGATGCCGGCGGTCAGCCGCACGCGTTCCAGCAGGCGCGACAGCTCGGCCATGCTGTCGGCGCGCAGTTCGGCCAGCAGGTCCCAGCGGCCGTTGGTGTCGTGCAGGCTCACCACGCCGGGTTCACCCAGCAGGCTGGCGATGACGGTGCGAGTCTGGTTGCCTTCGACCAGCACCCACATCCAGGCGCGGATGCGGTCGGGCTCGGCCTCGGGCTTGAGCTGCACCGTGTAGCCGACGATCACCTGCGCGTCTTCCAGCTTGCGCAGCCGGTTGGACACGGTGCCGCGTGAGACGCCCAGCTTGTCGGCCAGCGTGGCCAGCGGCAGGCGGGCGTCGCGGCGCAGCAGGGCGATCAGTTGGCGGTCGGTGTCGTCCAGGGTCATCGCGGCGGCTTGGGCGGGTGCGGTCGGTGCGGATGATCGCACCCCGACAGCGGCCAGCCGCGCCAGGCGATGTCACCAGCTGACGTCGCGGTCTGGCGTGGCGCCGATCTTGTGGATCGACAGGTCGGCGCCGTCGTATTCCTCTTCCGCGCTCAACCGCAGGCCCATCGTCAGCTTCAGCACACCGTAGACCGCGAAGCCGCCAGCCAGCGCCCAGACCACGCCCAGCACCGTGCCGATGACTTGCGCGGCCAGGCTGACGCCGCCCAGCCCACCCAGGGCGGTGCTGCCGAAGATGCCGCAGGCCACGCCGCCCCAGGCGCCGCACAGGCCGTGCAGCGGCCACACGCCCAGCACGTCGTCGATCTTCCAGCGGTTCTGCGTCAGGGTGAACATCACCACAAAAATGGCGCCGGCCACGGCGCCCACCACCAGCGCGCCGGCGGGGTGCATCACGTCCGACCCCGCGCACACCGCCACCAGACCGGCCAGCGGGCCGTTGTAGGCAAAGCCGGGGTCGTTCTTGCCCATCAGCGTGGCCACCAGGGTGCCGCCCACCATCGCCATCAGCGAGTTGACAGCCACCAGGCCGCTGAGCTTGGCCACCGTCTGCGCGCTCATCACGTTGAAGCCGAACCAGCCCACCGCCAGAATCCACGCACCGAGGGCCAGGAAGGGGATGGACGAGGGCGGGTGGGCGCTGATGTTGCCGTCACGCCGGTAGCGGCCGGCACGCGCGCCCAGCAGCAGCACCGCGGCCAGGCCGATCCAGCCGCCCACCGCATGCACCACCACGCTGCCGGCGAAGTCATGGAACTCGGCGCCGGTGGTGGCCTGGATCCAGGCCTGGATGCCAAAGCGCTGGTTCCACACCACGCCCTCGAACAGCGGGTAGATCAGGCCCACCAGCACGGCGGTGGCGATCAGTTGCGGGCCGAAGCGCGCCCGCTCGGCGATGCCGCCCGACACGATGGCGGGAATCGCCGCCGCGAAGGTCAGCAGGAAGAAGAACTTGACCAACTCGTAGCCGTTCTTGGCCGCCAGGCTCTCGGCCCCCACCATGAAGCTGGTGCCGTAGGCTACGATGTAGCCGATGAAGAAGTAGGCAATGGTCGACACCGCAAAGTCGACCAGGATCTTGACCAGGGCATTGACCTGGTTCTTTTTGCGCACCGTGCCCAGCTCCAGGAAGGCAAAGCCCGCATGCATGGCCAGCACCATGATGGCGCCCAGCAGGATGAACAGGGCGTCGGTGCCCTGGGCCGTGGTGTCCACAAGCGTCTCCTCGTTGGTTTTGTGCCGCTGTTGTGCCTGGGTTGCACCATTGCGCGGCTTGATGCACCAAATCAAGCAAATGACATGCCTAGCTTGGTGCAGTGCGAACGCACCAAATGCGCGGATACCGGCGCTTGTTCGCCTTGTTTTGGTGCGTCATGCACCGTCTGCAACCTGCTTTGCGGCGCTTTATGCTGGCCGCATGGCTGAACCACTCAAGAACCTGATCGATCCCACAGCGGTGCAGGCCATCGCCCACCATGTGCAGCGCGGCTGGCCTGGCCTGGATGCCGCCGGCTTCACCCAGCAGGGCCTGGCAGGGCTGGACGGGCTGGAGCTGAAGGCGCGCGTGATGCAGGTGGCGCAGGCCCTGGTGGCCCACCTGCCGGCCGATGTGGACCGCGCCTGCGGCATCCTGGAAGCCAGCCTGGGCCCGCCGGGCCAGGGCGACGACCTGGCCGGCCTGCGCACCAGCGCCGCCGGCCTCGCCGGCTGGCCGGTGTGGCCGCTGACCGAAGCGGTGGCGCTGCTGGCGGCCGCCCACGCACCGGAGCGCGGCCTGCTGGCGCTGCAGGCGATGACGCAGCGGCTGACGGCCGAGTTCGCCATCCGGCCGTTCTTCATGCAGCACCCGGCCACCACCTTGCGCACCGTGGATGCCTGGGTCGGCCACCCCAGCGCCCATGTGCGCCGCCTGGTCAGTGAAGGCAGCCGGCCGCGCCTGCCCTGGGGCCTGCGCCTGCAGGCGCTGGTGGCCGACCCGTCGCCCACACTGCCCTGGTTGCAGGTGTTGCAGGACGACCCCAGCGCCTACGTGCGCCGCAGCGTGGCCAACCACCTCAACGACATCGCCAAGGACCACCCGGCGCTGGTGGCCGACTGGCTCGCCACCCACCTGCCCGGCGCCAGCGCCGAGCGCACCGCGCTGCTGCGCCACGCCAGCCGTGGCCTGGTGAAGGCTGGGGATGCGGCGGTGCTGGCCGCCTGGGGCCTGGGTGCGGCCTTCGGCGGCCGCCTGGCGCTGGCCGTGTCACCCACGGCGTTGGCCATTGGCGATGTGCTGGCGATCACGCTGGATCTGCAGTCCACGGCACCCACCCCGCAGCGCCTGGCCATCGATTACGCGGTGCACCACGTCAAGGCCGGCGGCCACACCACGCCCAAGGTGTTCAAGGGCTGGGTGATCGACCTGGCGCCAGGCGAGCAGCGGCAACTGGTCAAGCGCCACGCCATGCGGCTGGTGACCACCCGCCGCTACCACCCCGGCGCGCATGCGGTGGATGTGCGCATCAACGGCCAGGTGCTGGCCGAGGCGGGCTTCCAGCTGGCGCTGTGAGGCTGCGACAGCGCGGGCGCAACTTCGTCCGAAGCGACGATTGAGGCCGCAGGTGGCGGCTGCCTACGATCCCCGGCATCACACGCCGCCCGCCGCAGCCTGGCCCCCGCCCCATGAATCTCACCCAGCCGCTGCACAAGGCGCTGATCGAATGCCCGCAGGCCGAGGCCCTGGCGCACGCCGGGCGCCGCTGGACCTGGAGCGCATTCACCGAACGCGTGGCGCGCCTGGCCGCCGTGCTGCAGCACCTGGGCCTGCAGCACGGCGACCGGGTCGGCATGCTGGGCATGAACAGCGATCACTACGTGGTGTTCTTCCACGCCGTGTGGTGGGCGGGCGGGGTGGTCAACCCGGTCAACATGCGCTGGAGCGCGGCCGAGATCGCCTACTCGCTGGACGACTGCGACACCCGCATCCTGCTGGTCGACCACCACTTCCACGGCGTCGCATCGGGCCTGAAGGACCGCAGCCGCAGCCTGCAGCAACTGGTGCACTGGGGCGATGGCGCGGCGCCGGCGGGCTTCATCGACGGCCCGGCCCAGGTGGCGGCCGCCACGCCGGTGGCCGATGCGCTGCGCAGCGGCAGCGACCTGGCCGCGGTGATGTACACCGGCGGCACCACCGGCCGGCCCAAGGGCGTGATGCACAGCCAGGCCAATCTGGTGGTCAACGCGCTGTCTGCCAACCAGGCCGCGCCGCGGCCGGTGGACAGCGTGGGCATCAACTGCACGCCGATGTTCCATGTCGGTGGCATGGCCCTTGTGCTGCAACTGGTGCAGCGCCTGGCGCGCCAGGTGGTGCTGCCGGGCTTCGACGAGCTGCCGGTGCTGCAGGCCATCGCCGACGAGCGTGGCACCGAGACCTTCCTGGTGCCCACCATGCTCAAGCGCCTGGTCGAGCACCCCCGCTTCGCCGACTTCGACACCAGCAGCCTGCAATGCGTGCTGTACGGCGCATCGCCGATCGACGATGCGCTGCTGGCCCGCGCCCGCACGGCGCTGCCGGCGGCCGGCTTCTGCCAGCTGTACGGCATGACCGAGCTGGCGCCGGTGGTCACCGCGCTGCCGGCCTGGTGCCATGCGGCCGGCCAGCCCGCCGGGCGCTTGCGGTCGGTGGGCCGGGCCGTGCTGATCGCCGAGGTGCGCATCGTCGATGCCGACGACCAGCCGGTGCCGCCCGGCACCGTGGGCGAGATCGTGGTGCGCGGCCCGCTGGTGATGCAGGGCTACTGGGGCCAGCCCGAGCAATCGGCCGAGGCCCTGCGTGGCGGCTGGATGCACACCGGCGACGGCGGCCGCATGGACGCCGACGGCTTCTTCTATGTGGTCGACCGCATCAAGGACATGATCGTCACCGGTGGCGAGAACGTGTATTCCGCCGAGGTGGAGAACGCCATCACCCAGTTGCCGCAGGTCAGCATGGCTGCGGTGATTGCCGTGCCCGACGACCGCTGGGGCGAGCGGGTGCATGCGGTGGTGGTGCTGCGCCCCGGCGAGACGCTGACCGCCGAGACGCTGCAGGCCCATTGTCGCAGCCTGATCGCCGGCTACAAGTGCCCGCGCAGTGTCGAGTTCCGCGATGCCCTGCCGCTGTCGGCCGCCGGCAAGGTGCTGAAGGTCGACCTGCGGGCGCCATTCTGGGCGGGCAAGACCCGCAGCGTGAATTGAGTGCACATGACCCACCGCCTGCCTGACCGCATCACCCAGCGCCTGCGCCTGCCCCTGATCGCTGCGCCGATGCTCAATGTGTCGGGTGTCGACCTGGTGGTGGCGGCTTGCCGCCACGGCGTGATCGGCGCCTTCCCCACGGCCAACGCCCGCACCACCGACGAACTGGACCAGTGGCTCACCGACATCCAGGCCCGGCTGTTCGCCGCGCCTGAAGAGGCCGCGCCGTACTGCCCCAACCTGATCATGCGGTCGCCGCGCATGGCCGACGACCTGGCCTGCCTGGTGCGCCACAAGGTGGAGCTGGTGATCACCAGCGTGGGCTCGCCGGCGGCGGCGGTGCCGGCGCTGCATGGCATCGGCTGCCTGGTGCTGGCTGACGTGGCCACGATGGCACATGCCCGCAAGGCGATTGCCGCCGGCGCCGACGGCCTGGTGCTGCTGAGCGCCGGCGCCGGTGGCCAGACCGGCTGGCTCAACGGCATGGCCTTCGTGCGGGCGCTGCGGCAGGAATACGACGGCCCCATCGTGCTGGCAGGCGGCATCAGCGACGGCGTGGCCCTGCGCGCCGCCCAGGTGCTGGGCTGCGACCTGGCCTACATGGGCACGCGCTTCATCGCCACGCGGGAAAGCCTGGCGCCCGACGCCTACCGCGGCATGCTGGTGGAGGCCAGCATCGACGACGTGCAGCTCACCCGCGCCTTCACCGGCCTGCCCACCAGCATGCTGGTGCCGTCGATCCAGCGCGCAGGGCTGGACCCGGCCCGGCTCGACGAGACGGTGACGCCCAACACCGCCGCGCAGATGTTCGGCGGCACATCGCACGGCAACACCGGCGACGGCCCGCGCCGCTGGCGCGACATCTGGAGCGCCGGCCACAGCGTCAGCGGTGTGCGCCAGGTGCAGACGGTCGAGGCCATGCTGGCCCAGGTCGAACAGGAATTCCACAAGGCCGTCGCCTGACGCCGCAGAAAGGCCACACCATGCATCCCTACCAGGCCGGCCCCACCGCCAGCGCGCTGCTGCTGCGTGCCCTGCAGCGGCACCCCAGCCGCACCGCCTTCCGCTGGGATGCGGGCGAACTGAGCTACCGTGCCACCGCCGAGACCATCGGCCGCATGCAGGCCGTGCTGGCCGCGGCCGGCCTGGGGCCGGGCACGCGGGTGGCCATCCTGGCGGCCAACCAGGTCGAGGCCTGGTGCGCCGGACAGGCGGCCACTGCCAGCGGCATGGTCACCACCGCGCTGCACCAGCTGGGCAGCGTGGACGATCACCTGTTCCAGCTGCAGGATTTCAGCGCCACGGTGCTGGTCTGCGATGGCAAGGGCTTTGGCGAGCGGGCGCAGGTGCTGGCGGCGCGTCACCCCGGGCTGACCCATGTCTACACCTTGGCCGATGCCGACTTCGGCACCAGCCTGGCCACCGCCGTCGACCGCATCGGCCATGCCAGCATGCGTGACCTGTCGCGCGCCGATGCGCTGGCGGTCGTCAACTACACCGGCGGCACCACCGGCCGCAGCAAGGGCGCGGCGCGCACCCAGGCCGGCCTGGCGGCGATGGTGGTCGAGAAGCTGAGCGACTTCGACCTGCCCGACACACCGCACTACCTGGCCGCCGCGCCAATGACGCATGTGGCCGGCACGGTGGTGCAGCCCACGCTGATGCGCGGCGGCACGATGCGGCTGCTGTCGGGCTTCCACCCCGGGCGGGTGCTGGAGCTGATCGCCACCGAGCGCATCAACCTGACGCTGCTGGTGCCGACCATGATCTACACCCTGCTCGACCACCCCGAGCTGGACCGCACGGATCTCAGCAGCCTGCACACCCTGCTGTACGGCGCCAGCCCGATGTCGCCCACCCGGCTGGTCGAAGGCCTGCAGCGCATCGGCCCGGTGTTCGCCCAGCTGTATGGCCAGACCGAGGGCTACCCGGTCAGCTTTCTGAAGCGCAGCGACCACGACGTGGCCCAGCCCGATCTGTTTTCCAGCTGCGGCCTGCCCACCAGCGGCAGCCAGGTGGTGCTGCTCGACGACGACGACCAGCCGGTGGCGCCCGGCGGCGTGGGTGAGCTGTGTGTGCGCAGCCGGCAGGTGATGGAGGGCTACCTCAACCAGCCCGAGCTGACCGCCGCCACCTTGAAGAACGGCTGGCTGCACACCGGCGACATGGCGCGCGCCGACGACCGCGGCTACCTCTACATCGTCGACCGCAAGAAGGACATGATCGTCAGCGGCGGCTTCAACGTCTACCCGCGCGACGTGGAAGACGTGATCAGCAGCCACCCCGCGGTGGCCATGGTGGCGGTGATCGGCGTGCCCGACGCCAAGTGGGGCGAGGCGGTGACAGCCATGGTGGTGTGCAAACCCGGCCAGCAGGTGCCGGCCGAGCTGCTGATCGACATGGTGCGCGACCGCAAAGGCAAGGTGTACGCGCCCAAGCAGGTGCAGTTCGTCACCGACCTGCCGCGCACGGCGGTGGGCAAGATCGACAAGAAGGTGCTGCGCGCGCCGTTCTGGGCGGGGCAGGGGCGCAACGTCGGCTGATGCCGGCTCAGCGCGCGCCCGCGCAGGCCACCCGCTGCATCGGGAAGTCCACCGCCCGCGGCTGGCCACCGGCGTCGCCTGCGATGCGCACGGCCAGGCCACCATCGGCACGCAGGCGGTATTCCACGCGCTGCGGAAAGTCGGCAGCCTGACGCTCGAACACTGCTGCATCGGCCGAGACGTCCTTGGCCATGAACACCGACGTCTGCCGGCCACCAGGCTGGGCCAGCAGCGACACGCCCGTGGCGGTCTCGCGCAGCTGCATGAATTCGAACTGCACCATGCGCCCTGCCTTCACCGTGCGCGCCATGCCCAGCATGCTGCCGCCGGCCGGTGTCATCCACTGCTCGCCCGACCCGGGCTCGTCCAGCTCACTCTGCCAGCAGCCCGCCAGCCAGGCCAGGGTGGCCAGCGTGGGCGCAGGTTGCGCCGCGGCGCTGGCGGGCAGCAGCAGGCTGATGCACAAGGCGGCGCAGGCAGTGGTCAAACGCATGGCGTGATTCTGCGGCGTGGCGGCGTGGGCGGTGGCAGGTCACCCCAGAGACCGGCGGGCTGACCTGCATCCCGTATCCTGCCGGCCGCGGCCACGGGCCGCTGACCACCTCAAGGAGACACGATGCGATTCAACCCGACGCGGCTGGCCGGTGCCCTGCTGCTGAGCGCCATGGCGGCCACCACCACCACCTCGGCCCTGGCCCAGGGCTTCCCCAACAAGCCGATCCGGATGGTCGTCACCTTCCCGGCCGGCGGTGCGCCGGACATCCTGGCGCGGCTGTTCGCCGACAAGGCCCAGTTCGGCCAGCCGGTGGTCATCGACAACGTGCCCGGTGCTGGCGGCAACATCGGCGCCGACAAGGTGGCCAAGAGCCCGCCCGATGGCCACACGCTGGTGATGGGCACGGTGGGCACGCACTCGATCAATGGTGCGCTTTACACCAAGATGCCGTACGACATGGTGAAGGACTTCACCCCGGTGGCGCATGTGGCCAGCGCGCCCAACCTGCTGGTGGTCAACAACGACCTGCCAGTGAAGACGGTGGCCGAACTGATCACCTGGCTCAAGGCCAACCCGAACAAGGCCAGCTTCGGCTCGCCGGGCATCGGCAGCTCGGTGCATGTGTCGGGTGAGCTGTTCAAGAGCATGACCGGCACCAGCATGCAGCACGTGCCTTACAAGGGCCGGCAGTTCGCCATCCCCGACCTGGTGGGCGGCCAGATCCAGCTGATGTTCGACAACATGCCGTCGGCCCTGCCGATGGCCAAGGAAGGCAAGATCCGCGCAGTGGCGCAGACCACGGCCAAGCGCTCAGCCGCTGCCCCGGACGTGCCCACCGTGGCCGAGACGGTGCCCGGCTTCGAGGCCACGACCTGGTTTGCTGTCTTCGCCCCGGCCGGCACGCCCAAGGACGTCGTGGCCAGGGTCAACGCCGAGATGCAGCGTGTCTTCAAGCTGCCCGATGTGGTCGACAAGATGAAGACCCTGGGGCTGGAACCCTGGATCTCCACCCCCGAGGAACTGGCCAAGTACCAGGCCAGCGAAATGGTCAAGTGGGCCAAGGTGGTCAAGGATTCGGGCGCGAAGGCGGAGTGATGGTGGCGGCTTTGGGCTCTTTGTGGCCCTTTGCTGTGGATGCTGAAAGCGGGCGTTCGATGGCC
>JBBAPL010000075.1:0-24727 GCA_040400895.1 Aquabacterium sp. | reverse complement strand
CGAACGCCGCCCCACCAGCCGGGTGTGCACCCAGAACTGGTAGAGCAGGTCGATCAGCCCCACCACCGCGAACACCAGCGGCGGCACGCCCACCACCGCCATCGGCAGGTAGAACACCCAGCCCAGCACGAAGCCGCTGCCAGTCTGGCGCAGGGCGGTGGACAGGTTGTAGTGCTCGCTGCTGTGGTTCACCACATGCGCCGCCCAGAGGATCTGCACCGTGTGCCCCAGGCGGTGCAGCCAGTAGTAGCAGAGGTCGTAGGCCAGCAGGGCGCCGATCCACACCGCGGGCGAGTCCACCGGCAGCCGCCACAGCGCAGCATGCTCGTGCACCACGGAGTACAGCCCCAGCGTGGCCAGCTTGGTGAACACTGCCACCAGCTGGCTGACGATGCCCAGCGACAGGCTGCCCACGGTGTCGGCCGGCGCGTAGACCGCCACCCCGCGCCGGCGCGCCAGCCACCACTCCAGCGCCATCAGCGCCAGGAACACCGGCACGGCATAGAGGATGGGGTTGAGCATGGTCTGGCAGCGGTGGTTGAAACGCAGAGTCTAGGAGCCGCGCCACCGCGCAAGGCACACTTGCGGGTTTTCCCGAGCACGCCCCACGCCCCCCAACACCTGCCCGCCCGACTGCCCCCCCGCGATGCGCCCCACCCTGGTCTTCTCCCACGCCAACGGCTTCCCGGCCAGCACCTACCGCCAACTGTTCGCCATCTGGCGCGCCGCGGGCTGGCGGGTGCTGGCGGTCGAGCAGTTCGGCCACGACCCGGCCTACCCGGTCACCAGCAACTGGCCCCGGCTGCGCGACCAGCTGATCGATTTCATCGACGCCCAGGCGCCGCAGGGCGCGTACCTGGTGGGCCATTCGCTGGGCGGGCTGCTCAGCCTGCTGGCAGCGAGCAAGCGGCCCGATTTGGCCCGGGGTCTGGTGCTGCTGGATTCACCGGTGTTCACCGGCTGGCGCAGCCACACGGTGCAGGTGCTCAAGCGCAGCCGGCTGATCCAGCGGCTGGGGCCGGGCAAGGTGTCGGCCACCCGGCGCCATGCCTGGCCCAGCCGGCAAGCGGCCATCGACCACTTTGCGGCCAAGCCCAAGTTCGCCCGCTGGGCGCCAGGCGTGCTGGCCGACTACATCGCCTGCGGCACCCACCGCGAACCCGGCCACGCTGGTGGCCAGATGGTGCTGCGCTTCACCCGCGAGGTGGAGACCCGCATTTACAACACCCTGCCGCACCACCTGGGCCGGGTGCTGCAGCGCCGGCCACTGCGCTGTCCGGTGGGCTTCATCGCCGGCACCCGGTCGACCGAGATCCGCCAGGGCGGCCTGGCCGGCGCGCGCCGGCTGGCTGGCGAGCACCTGGTGTGGCTGGAGGGCAGCCACCTCTACCCGATGGAAAAGCCGCAAGAGACGGCCGAGGCGGTGCTGTCACTGCTGCAGCAGCTGCAGCAGCTGCCGTCGCAGGTGCCACCAACGGACTGAGAGATCTGGCAGCCCAGGCTGTTGCGCCGGGCGCGAACCGCACGCATGCCCGGGTGTGCCGGGTCGGGGGGCTCGGGTATAACTCCAGGCTTTGCCTGTCCGCGACCCCCACCATGCAACCCACGCTCCAGACCCTGCTTGCGACCGGCGCCGACACCGCCCCGGCCATTTCAGCGCCATCACGCAGCCCCCTGTCCTTCGGCGCCCTGCGCAGCCTGATCGGCAGCACCCTGGCCACGCTCAACGGCCTGGGCATCGGCCGCAACGACCGCGTCGCCATCGTGCTGGCCAACGGCCCCGAGATGGCCACCTGCTACATGGCCTGCGCCAGCGGCGTGGCCAGCGCGCCGCTGAACCCGGCCTACCGCGCCGATGAGTTCGAGTTCTACCTGGCCGACCTGAACGCCAAGGCGCTGATCGTCGAGCGCGACAGTACCTCACCGGCCATCGCCGTGGCGCAGAAGCTGGGCGTGCGGCTGATCGACCTGGTGGTGCCCGATGGCGCGCCGGCCGGGCTGTTCACGCTGCAGCCGCGTGACGGCGGCACCGGCACGGCTGCGGCCGCTGGCGGCTACGCCGAGCCGGGTGACGTGTCGATGGTGCTGCACACCTCGGGCACGACCTCGCGGCCCAAGATCGTGCCGCTGAGCCAGGGCAACCTGGCCGCCAGCGCCACCCACATCAAGCGCACGCTGCAGTTCAGCGCCACCGACTGCGGCCTGAACATCATGCCGCTGTTCCACATCCACGGCCTGATCGCCGGCGTGCTGTCGCCACTGGCGGCGGGCTCGCAGGTGTTCTGCACGCCGGGCTTCAACGCGCTGAAGTTCTTCGGCTGGATGGACGAGGCCCAACCCACCTGGTACACCGCCGTGCCCACGATGCACCAAGCCATCGTCGGCCGCGCCAGCAAGAACCAGGACGTGATCGCGCGCCACCCGCTGCGCTTCCTGCGCAGTTCGTCCAGCTCGATGCCACCGCAGGTCATCGCCGAGTTGGAGGCGGTGTTCAAGGCCCCGCTGATCGAAAGCTACGGCATGACCGAGGCCACCCACCAGATGGCCAGCAACCCACTGCCGCCGGCCGTGCGCAAGCCCGGCACGGTGGGCGTGGCCGCCGGCCCCGAAGTGGCCATCCGCAGTGAAGACGGCCGCCTGCTGCCGCGCGGCACAGGCCTGGAAAACACCGGTGAGATCGTCATCCGCGGCCCCAACGTCACCGCCGGCTACGAGAACAACCCCAAGGCCAATGCCGAGGGCTTTGCCGACGGCTGGTTCCGCACCGGCGACCAGGGCGTGATGGACGAAGATGGCTACATCAGCATCACCGGGCGCCTGAAGGAGATCATCAACCGCGGCGGCGAGAAGGTCAGCCCACGTGAGGTCGACGAGATCCTGATGGACCATGCCGCCGTGGCCCAGGTGGTGTGCTTCGGCATGCCCCACCCCAAGCTGGGGGAGGAAGTGGCCGCCGTGGTGGTGCTGCGCGAAGGCCAGCAGGCCACCGAGCGTGAACTGCAGCAGTTCGTGGCCAGCCGCGCCGCCGACTACAAGGTGCCCAAGAAGATCCTGTTCATGGACGAGATCCCCAAGGGCGCCACCGGCAAGCTGCAGCGCATCGGCTTGGCCCAAAAGCTGGGCCTGGGCTGATCTCAAGCGGCGTTCAGTTCAGCTTTTGCTGAATTGAACCGCAAGCCGATCTGAATTGACCAGCTTCTCCGGCCTTCCTAAAGTCTGTTGACGAACGGGCCCTTCGGGGCCTGGCATTGCCTGTTCATCCGAGGAGACACCTTGACACCGCTGTTCACCCGCCTGGCCTGCTCGGCCGCTGCCGCCCTCGGCCTGATCGCCGCACCCCAAGTTGCGATGGCCACCTGGGAGCCCACCAAGCCCGTTGAATTCGTGGTGCCGGCGGGCACCGGCGGCGGTGCCGACCAGATGGCCCGCTTCATCCAGGGCGTGGTGGCCAAGAACAAGCTGATGAAGCAGCCGATCATCGTGGTCAACAAGAGCGGTGGCGCCGGGGCCGAAGGCTTCCTCGACGTCAAGGGCGACAAGGGCAACGGCCACAAGATCGTCATCACCCTCAGCAACCTGTTCACCACCCCGCTGGCCACCGGCGTGCCGTTCAACTGGCGCGACCTGACGCCGGTGCAGATGCTGGCGCTCGACCAGTTCGTGCTGTGGGTGAATGAAGAGTCCCCGCACAAGACCGCCAAGGCCTACCTCGACGCCGTCAAGGCCGGCGCGCCCAACAGCTTCAAGATGGGCGGCACCGGCAGCAAGCAGGAAGACCAGATCATCACGGTGATGATCGAGAAGGCCGCCGGCAAGAAGATCACCTACATCCCCTACAAGGGCGGTGGCGACGTGGCGGTGCAACTGGTGGGCAACCACGTGACCAGCACGGTGAACAACCCGATCGAGGCCGAAAGCCACTGGCGCGCCGGCAAGCTGCGCCCGCTGTGCGTGATGGACAAGGCACCGATGCCCTACAAGACCAAGCTCACCGCCACGCAGAGCTGGGCCGACATCCCCACCTGCGCGTCGGCCGGCCTGCCGGTGGACTATGTGATGCTGCGCGGCATCTTCATGCCCCCGGGCGTCACACCCGACCAGGTGGCGTTCTACACCGACCTGCTCAAGAAGGTGCGGGCGCTGCCGGACTGGCAAGAGTTCCTGGACAAGGGTGCCTTCAACACCACCGCGCTTGCCGGCCAAGAATTCTTCGACTGGCTGGGCAAGAACGAGCAGATGCACCGCGTGCTGATGCGCGAAGCCGGCTTCCTGGCGCAGTGATCGGTCGCAGACCAGGCATTCCACGATGAGCGACCACGACCGCGAAGACACCTCCACCGCCGTGCGCACCCGGGGCCCCGAGCTTGCCGTCGCCGGCTTTCTGCTGTTCATCGCGGTGCTGGTGATCACCGACAGCCTGCGCGTCGGCATCGGCTGGGCCGACGACGGGCCGCGGGCCGGCTACTTTCCGTTCTACATCGGGCTGCTGCTGGCCGCGTCCAGCGGCTGGGTGCTGATCGGTCAGCTGCGCGCCTGGTCGGCCGAGAGTGAAGAGTTCGCCACCCGCCAGCAGGTGGGCCTGGTGCTGTCGGTGCTGTGGCCGATGGTGCTGTACGTGGCGCTGATCTTCGCCATCGGCATCTACATCGCATCGGCGGTGCTGATCGGCTACTTCATGTTCCGCCACGGCAAGTACAAACCGGTGATTGCGCTGCCGGTGGCCATCGGCGTGCCGCTGTTCTTCTACGCGGTGTTCGAAAAATGGTTCCTGGTGCCCTTGCCCAAGGGCCCGCTCGAGCAGTTGCTCGGGCTCTGACGGAGCCGCACCATGGAAGAACTCGGCAATCTCGCGCACGGCTTCGGCGTGGCGCTCACGCTGCCCAACATCGGCTTCATGTTCGTGGGCATCATCCTGGGCGTGCTGATCGGCGTGCTGCCCGGCCTGGGCGGCGCCAACGGCATCGCCATCCTGCTGCCGCTGACCTTCAGCATGAACCCCACCTCGGCGATCATCATGCTGAGCTGCATCTACTGGGGTGCGCTGTTCGGCGGGGCGATCACGTCCATCCTGTTCAACATCCCGGGTGAGCCGTGGAGCGTGGCCACCACCTTCGACGGCTACCCGATGGCCCAGCAGGGCAAGGCGGCGCAGGCGCTGACGGCGGCCTTCACCAGCAGCTTCGTGGGGGCGCTGTTCGCGGTGCTGCTGATCACCTTCCTGGCGCCGCTGCTGGCCAAGTTCGCATTGAAGTTCGGCCCGGCCGAGTTCTTCGCGGTGCAGTTGCTCACCTTTGCCAGCTTCGTGGGCATGAGCAAGGAGCCGCCTGCCAAGACCCTGGCGGCCATGATGCTGGGCTTTGCGCTGGCCGCCGTGGGCATGGACGCGGTGACCGGCACGCTGCGCATGACCTACGACCAGCCAGTGCTGCTGAAGGGCTTCGACTTCCTGATCGCGGTGATCGGCCTGTTCGGCATCGGCGAAATCCTGCTGACGATGGAAGAAGGCCTGGCCTTCAAGGGCAAGAGCGCGCGCATCAGCAGCCGCGCGGTGTGGAACACCTGGGGCGAGATCTTCAAGTACTGGAAGACCTTCCTGCGCAGCACGGCCATCGGCTGCTGGATGGGCATCACGCCTGGTGGCGCCACGCCGGCGTCGTTCATGAGCTACGGCATGGCCCGGCGCATGTCCAAGCACCCCGAGCGCTTCGGCAAGGGCGACATCCAGGGCGTGATCGCCCCCGAGACCGCCGCCCACGCGGCCGGCACCAGCGCGCTGCTGCCGATGCTGACACTCGGCATCCCGGGCAGCCCCACCGCCGCGGTGCTGCTGGGCGGCCTGCTGATCTGGGGCCTGCAGCCCGGGCCGATGCTGTTCGTCGAGCAGAAGGACTTCGTCTGGGGCCTGATCGCCAGCATGTACCTGGGCAACATCGTCGGCCTGGTCGTGGTGCTGACCACGGTGCCCTGGTGGGCGGCCATCCTGCGCATCCCGTTCAGCGTGATCGCGCCGGTGATCATCGTCATCTGCGCCATCGGCGCGTACACCGTGCACAGCTCGATGTTCGACGTGGTGCTGATGCTGGTGTTCGGCGTACTGGGCTACCTGTTCAAAAAGCTGAAGTACCCGCTGGCGCCGCTGGTGCTGGCCCTGGTGCTGGGCGACATGGCCGAAGCCAGCTTCCGGCAGGCGATGCTGCTCAGCCAGGGCAGCATGGCCATCTTCTGGAGCAATCCGCTGGTGGGCAGCATCATGGGCCTGGCCATGCTGATGCTGCTGTGGCCGCTATGGGGCGTGGTCAAGCGCCAGTTGTCGCGGCGCGAGGGCGGTGCCTTCGGCGAAGCCAAGTGATCTGAAAGCGCGACGATGAAGTTTGCAGTGGTGGGAGCCGGCGCGATCGGCGGGTATCTGGGGGCGAAGCTGGCGATCGCAGGGGAGGATGTCACCTTCATTGCCCGCAACCGCAACCTGGCGGCGATCAACGCCAACGGCTTCAAGCTGATCAACGAGGACGGCAGCACCCAGCACGCCACCAACGTGCGGGCGGTGCAGGCCATGGCCGACGCCGGCCCGCAGGACGTGGTGCTGCTCACCGTCAAGGCCCACCAGGTGGGCGATTTGCTGCCCGATCTGCAGGCGCTGTTCGGCCCGCAGACCGTGGTGGTGACGATGATCAACGGCATCCCCTGGTGGTACTTCCACCAGCTGGGCGGCGCGCATGCAGGCCGCGGCCTGGACAGCGTCGACCCCGGTGGCCGCATCGCCGCCCACATCGCGCCCGAGCGCATCATCGGCAGCGTGGTCTACCCGGCGGCCGAGCTGCTGGAGCCCGGCGTGGTGCAGGTGATCGAAGGCAACCGCTTCACCATCGGTGAGCTGAACGGCGAGCGCACCGCGCGCATCGACGCGCTGAGCCAAGCCATGATCCGCGCCGGCTTCAAGGCGCCGGTCAGCAAGGACATCCGCAGCGAGCTGTGGATCAAGTTGTGGGGCAACCTCAGCTTCAACCCGATCAGCGCGTTGACCCATGCCACGCTGGAAGACATCTGCCGCTTCCCGGCCAGCCGCGCGCTCGCTGCCGGCATGATGGCCGAGGCCCAGAAGGTGGCCGAGGCGCTGGGGGTGCAGTTCAAGATCTCGCTGGACAAGCGCATCGCCGGAGCCGAAGCCGTGGGCGCGCACAAAACCAGCATGCTGCAGGACGTGGAAGCCGGGCGCGCCGTCGAGATCGAGGCCCTGGTGGGCGCGGTGGTCGAGCTGGGCCGCATCACCGGCGTGCCCACGCCGCAGATCGACGCGATCTACGCCGCCACCAAGCTGCTGGCGCACACGCTGGCGCAGCAGAAGGCCAAGGTGGGGCTGCAGCCGGCCTGAGCGGCCGAATCAGCCGCCCACTGCCGGTTCAGCCGTAGGTGTTGGCCAGCGTGCCGATGCCGTCGACCACCACCTGCACCTCGGTGCCCGGCTTCATCGGCATGGCACCCAGCGAGGTGCCACACAGGATCACGTCACCCGGCTGCAGCGTGATGTCCTGCGAGATGCGTGACACCAGTTCGGCCGGGCTGAAGAACATGTCGGCCAGCGCGTAGCGTTGGCGCTCGCGGCCGCCCACCAGGGTGCGCAGCGTGGCCGCGACGGGGTCGAAGTCGGTGGCGATCACCGGGCCCAGCGGGCAGAAACCGTCGAAGCCCTTGGCGCGCGTCCACTGCGGGAAGCTGGGGTCGCGCTGCAGCAGTTCCAGCGCCGTCACGTCATTGGCCAGGGTGTAGCCGAAGATGTGGGCCGGCGCGTCGGCGACCGCCACCGCGCGGGCGCTGCGGCCGATCACGATGGCCAGTTCACCCTCGTACAGCACGCGGCCGTCGTAGGCCGCAGGCACCGGGACTGGCCGACCGTGGGCGTTCAGGCTGCCGATGGCCTTGACGAAGTACAGCGGCTCGGGCGGCGTGGCCCAGCCGTTCTTCTCGGCCGCGGCGCGGAAGTTGTTCCACAGTCCCAGCATCTGGGCCGGCTGGCAGGGGGGCAGCCACTGGCAGTCGGCCAGAGGCAACAGCTGGCCGGTGGGCTGCGGGGCGTTGAACATGTCGCCGGTGTGCACCTGCACCTGGTCGCCGGCCAGCAGGCCGAAGCCTGTGCTGCCGGCGTGGCTGAATCGCATCCACTTCATGGGCTGGGGATCCTGGGGTCTGGGGGATGGCCATCTTGCCTGCTTCGGGCCGCGCGGCCCATGCTGACATGCCCGCAGCCACCCCTCGCCTATAATCGCGCTTTACCACCAGAGCATTCCTGCGTCCTGCCGGCCCACTGCCGGTGGCGTCCGTTCAGGGGCTGCACGACATGACCAAGTACGTCTTCGTCACCGGCGGTGTGGTGTCCTCTCTCGGCAAGGGCATCGCGTCGGCCTCGCTGGCGGCGATCCTCGAATCGCGCGGCCTCAGGGTCACCCTCATCAAGCTGGATCCGTATCTCAACGTCGACCCGGGCACGATGAGCCCGTTCCAGCACGGCGAGGTGTTCGTCACCGACGACGGCGCCGAGACCGACCTGGATCTGGGCCACTACGAGCGCTTCATCACCACGCGCATGAAGCGCAGCAACAACTTCACCTCGGGCCAGATCTACAAGAGCGTGCTCGAGAAGGAGCGCCGGGGCGACTACCTCGGCAAGACGGTGCAGGTGATCCCGCACGTCACCAACGAGATCCAGGAATTCATCAAGCGCGGCGCGGTGGATGTCGATGTCGCCATCGTCGAGATCGGCGGCACGGTGGGCGACATCGAGAGCCTGCCTTTTCTGGAGGCGGTGCGCCAGCTCAGCCTGAAGCTGGGCCCGACCAACACCGCCTTCGTGCACCTGACCTATGTGCCGTGGATCGCCGCCGCCGGCGAGCTCAAGACCAAGCCCACCCAGCACACGGTGCAGAAGCTGCGCGAGATCGGCATCCAGCCCGACGTGCTGCTGTGCCGCGCCGACCGCGAAGTGCCGGATGAAGAGCGCGAGAAGATCAGCCTGTTCACCAACGTGGTGCCGCATGGCGTGATCAGCATGTGGGACGTGGACACCATCTACAAGGTGCCGCGCCTGCTGCACGAGCAGGGCCTGGACGAGCAGATCTGCATGAAGCTGCAGTTGCTGACCAAGGCCGCCAACCTCAAGCGCTGGGACACCCTGGTGCACGAGGTGGGCCATCCGCTGCACGAGGTGACGATTGCGATGTGCGGCAAGTACACCGACCTGTCGGACTCCTACAAGAGCCTGAACGAGGCGCTGCGCCATGCCGGCATCCACGAGCATGCGCGGGTCAAGATCGAATACGTCGATGCCGAGACGCTGACGCCCGCCACCGCCGACCAGCTGGCCAAGTACGACGCCATCCTGGTGCCCGGCGGCTTCGGCAAGCGTGGCATCGAAGGCAAGATCGTCGCCGCGCGGTACGCCCGCGAGCACAAGCTGCCCTACCTGGGCATCTGCCTGGGCATGCAGGTGGCCACCATCGAATTTGCCCGCCATGTGGCCGGGCTGACGGGCGCCAACAGCACCGAGTTCGACCCCGACAGCCCACACCCGGTGATCGCGCTGATCGACGAGTGGCAAGACCGCGACGGCAGCATTCAGAAGCGCGATGCCCACAGCGACATGGGCGGCACCATGCGCCTGGGCGCGCAGAGCAGCGACGTCAGGCCTGGCACCCTGGCCCACCAGATCTATGGCCCGGTGGTCACCGAGCGCCACCGCCACCGCTACGAAGCCAACGAGAAGTATCTCGACCAGTTGCAACAGGCCGGCCTGGTGATTTCGGCCATCACCCAGCGCGAGAAGCTCACCGAGATGGTCGAGTTGCCACGGGCCCAGCACCCGTGGTTCGTGGGCGTGCAGTTCCACCCCGAGTTCAAGAGCACACCCTGGGACGGCCACCCGCTGTTCATCAGCTTCATCGCCGCGGCGCTGGCGCAGCGCGCGACCCCCGCCCTGGCAGCCTGACCCAACACGGACACCTACCCAATGCAGCTCTGCGGTTTCGACGTCGGCCTGAACCGGCCCTTCTTCCTGATTGCCGGGCCTTGCGTGGTCGAGTCGCTGCAGTTGCAGATCGACGTGGCCGGCAGGCTGCAGGAGATCACCAGCGCCCTGGGCGTGCCCTTCATCTTCAAGAGCAGCTACGACAAGGCCAACCGCAGCAGCGGCACCAGCTTCCGTGGCCCGGGCATGGACGCCGGGCTGGAGATCCTGGCGCAGGTCAAGCGCCAGTTGGGTGTGCCGGTGCTGACCGACGTGCACAGCGAGGCCGAGATCCCGGCCGTGGCCAGCGTGGTCGACGTGTTGCAGACGCCCGCCTTCCTGTGCCGGCAGACCGACTTCATCCACGCCGTGGCCAAGTGCGGCAAGCCGGTGAACATCAAGAAGGGCCAGTTCCTGGCGCCACACGACATGAAGAACGTCATCGACAAGGCCCGCGCCGCTGCGCGCGAAGCCGGTCTGTCTGACGACCGCTTCATGGCCTGTGAACGCGGCGCCAGCTTCGGCTACAACAACCTGGTCTCCGACATGCGCAGCCTGGCCATCATGCGCGAGACCGGTGCGCCGGTGGTCTTCGACGTGACCCACAGCGTGCAGCTGCCCGGCGGGCAAGGCACCAGCAGCGGCGGCCAGCGCGAGTTCGTGCCGGTGCTGGCGCGTGCGGGCGTGGGCGTGGGCGTGGCAGGCTTGTTCATGGAAACCCACCCCGACCCGGCCAAGGCGCTGAGCGACGGGCCCAATGCCGTGCCGCTGAGGCACATGCGCGCGTTGCTGGAGCAACTGGTGGCACTCGACCGGGTGGTCAAGTCGCAACCCCTGCTCGAGAACGACTTCAGCTGCTGACCCTGCCCTGCCCAACACCGGAGCCCACCATGCCTTGCGCCTACGTCATCGTCGACATGCAGGTCAGCGACCCCGAGCAATACAAGCACTACATGGCCGCAGCACCCGCCGCGGTGAAGGCCTTCGGTGGTGAATACCTGGTGCGTGGCGGCCGGCATGCGGTGATGGAGGGCGACTGGCAGCCCACCCGCATCGCGATGCTGCGCTTTCCCAGCCTGGAAGCCGCGCAGACCTTCTACGACGCCGAGCAATACCGCGCCGCCCGCGCCAAGCGCGACGGTGCCACGGCGTTCTTCAACATGGTGGTGGTCGAGGGCGTGGACGCGCCGGTCTGACCCACCCTGCAACTTCCAGACACTTCCAAAGGACCCCCATGAGCGCCATCGTCGACATCGTCGGACGCGAGATCCTCGACAGCCGAGGCAACCCCACCGTCGAATGCGACGTGCTGCTGGAAAGCGGCACCATGGGCCGCGCCGCCGTGCCGAGCGGCGCCAGCACCGGCAGCCGCGAAGCCATCGAGCTGCGTGACGGCGACAAGGCCCGCTACCTGGGCAAGGGCGTGCTCAAGGCGGTGGAACACGTCAACACCGAGATCAGTGAATCGGTGCTGGGGCTGGACGCCAGCGAGCAGGCCTTCCTGGACAAGACCCTGATCGACCTGGACGGCACCGAGAACAAGAGCCGCCTGGGCGCCAACGCGATGCTGGCCGTCAGCATGGCGGTGGCCCGCGCCGCGGCAGAAGAGTCGGGCCTGCCGCTGTACCGCTATTTCGGCGGGTCGGGCGGCATGAGCCTGCCGGTGCCGATGATGAACGTCATCAACGGCGGCGCCCACGCCAACAACAGCCTCGACCTGCAAGAGCTGATGATCATCCCGGTGGGCGCACCCAGCTTCCGCGAGGCCGTGCGCTGGGGCGCCGAGACCTTCCATGCACTCAAGAAGATCCTGCACGACAAGGGCATCAGCACGGCGGTGGGCGACGAAGGCGGCTTTGCCCCCAGCGTGGCCAGCCATGAGGCGGCCATCCAGATGATCCTGGAGGCCATCGACAAGGCCGGCTACACGGCCGGCAGCCAGATCGCCATCGGCCTGGACTGCGCCGCCAGCGAGTTCTACAAGGACGGCAAGTACGTGCTGGAAGGCGAAGGCGGGATCGCGCTGACGGCAGAGGCCTGGACCGACATGCTGGCCACCTGGGTCGACAAGTACCCGATCATCAGCATCGAAGACGGCATGCATGAAGGCGACTGGGCCGGCTGGAAGCACCTGGCCGACCGCCTTGGCAAGAAGGTGCAGTTGGTGGGCGACGACCTGTTCGTCACCAACACCAGCATCCTGGAGCGTGGCATCCGCGAAGGCGTGGCCAACTCCATCCTGATCAAGATCAACCAGATCGGTACCCTGACCGAGACCTTCGCCGCCATCGAGATGGCCAAGCGCGCCAACTACACCGCGGTGATCAGCCACCGCTCGGGCGAGACCGAAGACTCCACCATCGCCGACATCGCCGTGGGCACCAACGCCGGCCAGATCAAGACCGGCAGCATGAGCCGCAGCGACCGCATGGCCAAGTACAACCAGTTGCTGCGCATCGAGGAAGACCTGGGCGACATCGCCAAGTACCCGGGCCGCGCGGCGTTCTACAACCTGCGCTGATCGCCACCACCCGCCGGGGCATGCGCTTCGTCACCGTCGTCCTGCTGCTGCTGCTGGCTGCCGTGCAGGCCGAGTTGTGGCTGGGCGACGGCGGCATTCCGGCGGTGATGCGCCAGCAGGCCAAGCTGGATGCCAAGCAACAGGCCAATGCCGAACTGAGCCGCGCCAACCAGCGCCTGGCCGCCGAGGTGGAAGACCTGCGCCAGGGCCTGGAAATGGTGGAGGAACGCGCCCGCGGCGACCTGGGAATGGTCCAGCCCGACGAGATCCTGGTGCAGTACGCACCGCGCCGGTGACCGGGCGCTGCGCCGGCCCGGGGCGCCCCCAAGAAAGCGCCGGGCCGCCCCAAGTTTCCTTGACCCTCTCGGGGGGCGGGCTGGGCGCAGCCCGGCCCTGGGGGCAAACATGTCCGACCTGCTGAACGCCACCGCGCCACTGCTGGCACCTGCCTTCCTGTTGGCCGGCAGCGCTGTCAGCTGGCTGGAACTGCTGGCCCTGTGGCTGGCGGTGTGGATGGTGCTGTGCAACCTGCGCGTGCACCCCCTGGCCTGGCCGCTGGCCATGGCCAGCTCGGCGCTGTACGGCGTGCTGTTCCTGCACAGCAAGCTGTACGGCGAGGCCGGACTGCAGTTGCTGTTCATCGCCCTGGCCGCCTGGGGTTGGTGGCAGTGGCTGCACGGCACCGGCGAGACCGGCCAGCCGCTGGTGGTGCGCTGGCTGGCCCGCCCGCAGCAGCTGAAAATAGCTGCAGTCACGCTGGCCGCCTGGCCGCTGCTGGGCCTGCTGCTGCAGCGCGTGACCGACAGCGACGTGCCCTTTCTCGACGCTCTGCCCACCGTGGGCAGCATCGCCGGCCAGGTGCTGCTGGCGCGCAAGCGGGTCGACAACTGGCCGGTGTGGGTGGCCGTCAATGTGGCGAGCGTGGTGCTGTTCGCCGTCAAGGGCCTGTGGCTGACGGCCGCGCTGTATGCACTGTTTGCCGCGCTGGCGGTGGCCGGCTGGCGCACCTGGGCGCGGCTGGCAGACCGGGGGGCAGCCCATGGCTGACAACGCCCTGCGCATTGCCATCGTCGGCGCAGAGAGCACCGGAAAGACCGCGCTGGCGCAGGCGCTGTCGCAGCGCATCGCCGTGCTGACCGGGCTGCGCTGCACCTGGGTGGGTGAACACCTGCGCGCCTGGTGTGATGACCACGGCCGCACACCACAGCCCGACGAGCAGCCCGCCATCGCCGCCCGGCAGCAGGCGCTGATCGACGCCGCAGCAAACGACCACGACGTGGTGGTGTGCGACACCACGCCGCTGATGACAGCCGTCTACAGCGACTGGCTGTTCAATGACCAGACGCTGCAGGCCCAGGCCTTGGCGTGGCAGCACCGCTGCCAGATCACCCTGCTGACCGCGCTGGACATCGCCTGGCAAGCCGACGGCCTGCAGCGCGACGGCCCGCAAGTGCGGGTGCCGGTGGACAGCCGGGTGCGCAGCCTGTTGATCCAGCATGGTCTGCCCTGGGCCCTGGTGGCGGGGCAAGGCGATGCGCGGCTGGAATCGGCCTTGGACGCCGTGGCACCGCTGCTGCGCGCGCGTCCCGGGCCGGCGGCCGGCCTGTTCAGCCACCTGGCCACACGCGACGCAATGCAGCCGGCGTGGCGCTGGGCCTGCGACAACTGCGACACCCCGGAATGCGAGCATGCGCTGCTGCAACAGCGCCTTCGCTCGGAGCCGCCGCACCAGTAGACAGCAGGTCGAAATCCGGGCTAGAATCTTTTGCTTCACACGAATGGGTCGTTAGCTCAGTCGGTAGAGCAGCGGACTTTTAATCCGTTGGTCGCGTGTTCGAGTCACGCACGACCCACCAGCGTTGAAAGTCACGTTCGCGAATTTCAACATCAGGTTCCGGGCTCCTAGCTCAGTTGGTAGAGCAGCGGACTCTTAATCCGTTGGTCGACAGTTCGAATCTGTCGGGGCCCACCAACATTGCGCAAGCAGACAAGCCCCTGGCGATGCAGATCGCCAGGGGCTTTGTCTTTGGGCGCGGCGCCGGTGTATCTTGCGCTTGGGCCCCCAGTGGCGGCCCGTTCCCACCAACCCCAACCCGGAGACACGCACAACATGTTTTCTCACATCATGATCGGCACCAACAACCTCGAGACCTCCAAGGCGTTCTACGACGCCGTGCTGGGCGCACTGGGCGTGCCGGCAGGTTTCGTCGACCGCCACCGTGTGTTCTGGCGCACGCCCGGCGGCACGTTCTCGGTGTCGCTGCCGATCGATGGCCAGCCCGCCACAGTGGGCAACGGCAGCACCTACGGCTTTGCCTGCCAGTCGGCCGACCAGGCGGATGCCTGGCATGCGGCCGGTGTGGCGCACGGCGGCACCACCTGTGAAGACCCGCCCGGTGTGCGCGAAGGCGCAGCCGGCAAGCTCTACCTGGCCTACCTGCGCGACCCCGACGGCAACAAGATCTGCGCCCTGTACCGCATGCCCAAGGCCTGAACGCACGGCGCTGCGGCGCCGTGCGCGGGCATCAGATGTCGGCCAGCAGGCCGGTGGAGGTGGCCTCGGCGGCCAGCTTGCCCTCGGCGTTGTACAGCGCCGCGGCCAGGAAGGCCACCCGCTTGCCGCGGCGAATCACCCGGCCTTCCACCCAGCCCTCACCCGGGCCCACCTTCTCGTAGAAGCTGACCTTGATCTCCAGGCTGAAGACGGTCTGGGCGTGTTGGGTGTCGTGCAGCACCGCATGGGCCATCGCGGCGTCCAGCCAGGCGGTGATGAAGCCGCCTTGGGCGATGGTGCCGTTGGTGTGGCAATAGGCGCGGTGCACGGTGAACGCACCGCGCAACGCCTTGCGGTCGGCGTCCCAGCCGGTGACGTGGAAGCCACCCATCGACTCGCTGAGGGCCTGGCCCGAGCGGATGCGGGCGTCGAGTTCATCATTCATGGGTGGCGTGGCGTGGCGCTGTGCTGGTTCAACTGGCCGCGATTGTGGCGCGGCCAGTCGACGGCATCAGCAACCCGCGGTGCACTTGCCGCCGGCGTCGAACTCCATCGTCTTGCCCGACAGCGGCAGGTGCACCGGCATCTTCGCAGCCTTGGTGAAGGCTTCGGCTTTGCTGCCGGTGCGCACCTTGCCGCCCACCGTGCCGACCTCGTTGACATGCGAAGCGATGACCGACGCCGGCTTGACCAGATCGTTCATCACATAGGCCGCTTCCGCCGGGCCGGTGGTGAAGCCGTCGCCGATGTTCATCACCGCCAGCTTGGCACCGTAATAGCCACGCACCACCAGGTCGTGGTCGGCGGTGATACCGGTGTCGCCCGACAAGTAGGCCACCAGCCCGTTGCTGAAGCGCAGCACATAGCCGGTGGCCGGGCCCACGTCACCGGCGATGCCCACTTCCTTCATGATGCGGCCCAGCTCGCCGCCGATGAAATCACCGTCCAGGCCGTTGCTGTGCAGCGCGGCCACGGTGGCGATGCGCACGCCACCCACCGTCACGCTGCCGCCAAAGCGCGCCAGCATCGAATCGGCCGGGTTGCCGCCGCCGGCCTTCATCTTGGCGGCGAAGAACGGCGGCATCTCGCTGCCGGTGACGATCTTGGCTTTCTTGGCCACGGCGATGTTCACCGCCGCCGACGACGGCATGGCCGACACCGACTGATCGGGCTGGCCGCAGGTGCCGGCGTTGGGCGCCTTGGTGTGCGCATTGCCCACGTGGTCGCCGTGCATGTGACTGACCAGCACCACGTCGATCTTGCCCAGCCGCGGGTCATCGGCTCCGGCCACGGTGCGGCCCGGGTCATAGAGGATGCGGGTGCCGTTCGGGTCCTCGAACACCAGGGCACGGTCCAGCGGGCACAGTTCGCCGTCGATGCTGCCGAGCGGCGTGACCTTGACGGACTGGGCCAGCGCTGGTGCAGCCAGTGCGGCGCCCAGCAGCCCCAGGGCTGCCAGCCAGGTTGAACACTTCATGCGCGATCTCCTTTGTGGGTGGGGGGGTGCCGAGGAAGTCAAGCGTACGTCAAGGCACGGCCTGCAGGTCGACCACGGTGTACTTGCCGGCTTCCTGCACTGCGCGGAACTTCACCTTGTCGCCGGTCTTCAACCGGTCGAGCAGGGACTTGTCCTTGACGTTGAACACCATGGTCATCGGGGGCATGTCCAGGTTCTTGATCTCGCCATGGCGCAGCGTGATCCTGCCGGCGCCCAGGTCGATCTTGCGCACCTCGCCGTCGGCCATGTCGGTGGCGGCCGCAGCCGCCGCCGGTTGAGGCGAAGGCTTGGTTTCTTGGGCGGATGCGTTGATGGCCGCGGGAGCCAGCAGCAGCAGGGCGGACAGGGTCAGGGCGTGTCGTGTCGGCGTGGTCATGGGTGTGGTCCTGGGTCGTTGAAGCGTGGTCGGGGCATGTTTCACTGGTGCGGTGGGCGGCTGCTGGCGGATCAATGTCCGCTGTGGCCGCCGGCAGGTTTGCGCACCTGCACCTGGGTGGCGGCGGCCGGCTTGGCCAGCGGCGGCATGCTGCCCGTGCCCTCGGCCTGGAAGCGGGACGGGTCAGGCAGGCTGCCGGTGAACTCGTGGGCCACAGTGCCGGGCGGGTGCTGGTACCAGCCAGGGTCGGTGTAGTCGCCCGGTTTCTGGTCGCGGCGCACCTTGACGACGCTGAACATGCCGCCCATGCCCACTGCGCCGAACGGCCCGGTGCCGGTCATCATGGCGGCGGTGTTGTCGGGCAGCGGCATCTCCATCTCGGTCATGTCCTTCATGCCGCGCTCGCCCATCACCATGTAGTCGGGGATCAGCCGCCGGATCTGGCTGGCGACGCCGCTGTGGTCCACGCCGATCATGGTGGGCACGCCGTGGCCCATGGCGTTCATGGTGTGGTGGCTCTTGTGACAGTGGAAGGCCCAGTCGCCCTCCTCGTCGGCCAGGAAGTCGATCTGCCGCATCTGGCCCACTGCGATGTCGGCGGTGATCTCGGGCTGGCGGGCGCTCTTGGGCGTGGGCCCGCCGTCGGTGCCGGTGATCAGGAATTCATGCCCGTGCAGGTGGATCGGGTGGTTGGTCATCGTCAGGTTGCCCACACGGATGCGCACCTTGTCGTTCTTGCGCACCACCAAGGGGTCGATGCCGGGGAAGATGCGGCTGTTCCAGGTCCACAGGTTGAAGTCGAGCATCGTCATGATCTTCGGCGTGGCCGAGCCGGGCTCGATGTCATAGGCATTGAGCAGGAAGACGAAGTCGCGGTCGACCTCGTCGATCAGCGGGTGCTTGCCCTTGGGGTGGGTGACCCAGAAACCCATCATGCCCATGGCCATCTGCACCATCTCGTCGGCATGCGGGTGGTACATGAAGGTGCCGGGCCGCCGCGCCACGAACTCATAGACGAAGGTCTTGCCCGGGGCGATGCCGGGTTGGTTGAGGCCGGTCACGCCGTCCATGCCGTTGGGCAGGCGCTGGCCATGCCAGTGGATGCTGGTCAGCTCGCCCAGCCGGTTGGTGACGAAGATGCGCACCCGGTCGCCTTCCACCACCTCGATGGTCGGGCCCGGGCTCTGGCCGTTGTAGCCCCACAGATGGGCCTGGAAGCCGGGGGTCATCTCGCGCACCACCGGCTCGGCCACCAAATGGAATTCCTTCACACCCTGGTTCATGCGCCAGGGCAGCGTCCAGCCGTTGAGGGTGACCACCGGGTTGTAGGGCCGGCCGGTGGCGGGCAGCAGCGGCGGCATGGTGTCGGGCCGGGTCTGCAGCACCGGCTCAGGCAAGGCGGCCATCGCCACCTTGCTGACCGAGGCAGCGGCGACTGCGGCCGTGATGGCACCTGCGCCGCCCAGCATCTGGCGGCGGGACAGCAGGGGGGATTTGGGCATCGGGGTGTCCTTCATGGGGCTGCGCCGGCTCAGTGGCCGGGGCCGGCGGCAGCGCCCGTGGCCGGGGCGGGGCCGGTGGCGGGCGCCAGGCCGGGTGGGCCGATCAGTGCCATGTCCAGATCGGCCTGCGCGACCCAGAAGTCGCGCAGCGCCTGGATGGCGGCATGCACGCTGGCGATCTGGCTGCGGGCGTCGGCCAGCAACTCGAACACGCCGATCAGCATGCCGTTGTAGCGCAGCAGGTTTTCGTCGGAGATGCGCTGGTGCAGCGGCAGCACCGCGTCACGCTGGTGGCGGGCGACGTCGTGGGCGCTGCGGTAGGCGGTGTAGGCCTCGCGCACCTCCGACCGGGCATTGATCGCGGTCTCGGCGGCGCGGTGCAGGGCCTGCATGTACACCGCCTCGGCCCGTGCCACCCGGGCGTCGCCCCAGTCGAACAGCGGCAGCTCGATGCTGATTTCCCAGCCGCGCTGGGTGGGTGCGTCGTTGGCGCTGTTGTGCGCCAGGCCCAGCTCCAGCACGTTGACGAAGCGGGTGGTGCGCGTCAGGCCCAGTTGCCGCGCGGTTTGCGCCGCCGAGGCCTGGGCCGCCCGGATGTCCAGCCGTTGCGCCACGGCCACGCGCTCGATGTCGGGCAGGTCGAGCACCTTGGGCGGCAGCGCAGGCAGGCGCTCGGGCAAGGTGAACAGCGTCTGGTCGCCCCACAGCCCCAGCAGACGGGTGAGCCGCTCGCGGGTTGCGCGCTGCAGTTGCTCGGCACGCGCCAGGTTCAGCAGCGCGTCGGCATGGAAGACCTGCTCACGCGCCTGCTGCAGCTTGCTGAAGTTGCCCACCTGCGCCATGCGACGTGCCAATTCGGCGCCGGCCTCGGCGGCCTGCACCACCTGGCGCTGGTGGCGCGCCGTCTCCTCGGCAGCCAGCGCGTTGTAGTAGGCCTTGCGGGTGTCGGCCGCCAGCACCAGCACCTGCGTGGCCACCCTGGCCTGCACTTGCTGCAGCTGGCGTGCGCCGATCTCGCGCTGGGCGGGCCAGGCCAGCAGGCGCGCCAGGTTCAGGTGCAGCCCGCGCTCCAGCTCCACTTCGTCGCCGCGGGTCAGGCGCCCGATGCTCAAGCCCGGGTTGGGCAGGCGGGTGGCTTGCACCACGTCGGCCTCGGTGATGCCCAGTTCCTGGAAGCCGGCCTGCAGGCCGCGGTTGTGCAGCAACGCCACCTGCACCGCATCATCGACCGACAGCGGCTTGGCCAGGATGCCGGCCACACGCTGGTGGATGCTGTCCAGGTCGGCGTCGGTGCGTGCCCAGTGCAGATCCTTGCCCAGGGTGTCGCGCGCGGTCTGCGCCACCGCGGCGAAGCCGGCGTCGCGCGTCAACGTGGCGCAGCCGGTCAGCAATGCGGCACCGGCCAACAGCGCGGCCAACGGCCCGCCGCGGCTGCGAGGCGCGCCGCCCATCGGCGTCTGCCGCAGGGGAGTGGGCCGGGCGCTCATGGCGAGCGATGGCCAGTGTGCGGCTGTGGCGGCGCCACGGGCGCGGCGTCGGGCGGGCGAGACTCCCGCGCATACACCCGCCAGCCGCCGATGCGGGCCACGGTGTCATTGGCCTCGCGCCACGACACCGGCTTGTCGGCAGGGGTGCGGGCATCCCGCGGAAATGCCGACACGACCACCAGCGGCGGCACCGCAGCCGCCGGGTCCAGCGGATCGGGACGCGCCGCGGGTTGGGCCTGCGCCGTCAGCGCAGCCAGGGCCAGGGCGGGCAGCCCTGGCAAAACACGGATGGGGAACATGGTGTCCTCACAGCGGGACCTGGGCACCGTCGGCAAGGCACCGGCGGCAGCGTCAAAGGGCGCGGGAGGCGTGCAGCATGCGCACGCCTGCGCCCGCGCCAGTCAGGCGCAGGCTTGGCGTGGAGGACGTTCGGGCCCGTCGACGGCGAAGACGCCGACAGCGGGCTGGACTGCGGCGAACACGGTCGGTGCAGCAGCATCCACCGGCACCGTCAGCACCGGGCTGGGCAGCGCACCCACCGAACAGCAGGCGGCGCAGGCGCTGCAGCTGTGCGCGCTGGCATGGGCGGAGTCGGCGTCGCTGGAGGGTGCGTCGGCGGCGCCTGCCAGCACATGGCCGTGATCAACAGGGGTGTGCACATCATGCCCGTCGGCCACCGCGTGGCTGGCTGTGCTGTGGTGCTGGTTGCAGGACGCCATGGTCGCAGCAGCCCAGCCCTGGACGGGAAGTGCCAGCACCAGCAACCAGACGAACATCGCGCGGACCACCTGCAACATGCCAAGACTGTAGCGCAGCAGCCCGCCCGACCGCTTGATCCCTCGCAATGCAACGCATGGGAGCGGGCCCACCGCCGAGCGCCCAGACGAAGGAAAGCCCCGGATCCGGCAGGGCATCAGGGGCTTGCAGGGCGTCATGCGACGCCGTGGAACGAGATCACATGTGGTCGATCATCACATGCAAATCGCGCCGCAACCCGCGTCGTTGCTCGCTCCGCCCCTTCTGACTTTTCCTATCTCCCGTCACGCTCCCCTCCATTCGCGTGGGACGTCATGGTCATAGGTAAGTACAGATGAGCTCCTGTCACTTGGCCGAACCCGTTGGCGGGCACAGCAAAACTCTAGCATTTCCCGCCACCAGATCAAGCCCTGGAGACTGGAACTGGCAACTGGCTCACCGTCGCTTCAGCCGTGCAGCGACTTCAGCGCCACCTCCGGCGCCGTAGACACGATCTTGAGCAGCGCCGCCGCCGGACCCGTGGGGTTGCGCCGGTGCTGCTCCCAGTTCTGCAGCGTCTTCACACTCACCCGCATGAGCTTGGCAAAGTCGCCTTGCGACAAACCCGTCTGCTCCCGCACGGCCTTGGCATCCGGGGCCGTCACCTCGAAACGCCGGGACGGCTTGGCACTCCCCTTGGCGATCGCCTTGGCTTCCTTGAGGCTGCCCACAAGTTCTTCAAACAGCGTCTTGTCCATGTTCACAGCTCCTTGACCAGCTCGCGCAAGATGGCCGTTTCCTTGTCGCTCAGGTCGTCCTTCTTGGACTTCGGGTAGACGACCAGCATGTAGATCTGGTGCCGATCCTTGATCCAGTAGTAGATGGCACGAACGCCCCCGCTCTTGCCCCTGCCCTGCACCGCATGGCGAACCTTGCGGATACCGCCACCGGCCTTGATGAGATCCCCGCTCTCGGGGTTCTCGGCCAGCGTGTTCTGAAGTCCGCGGTACTCGTCGTCGCTGAGCAGTTCCTGCACCTGGCGCGTGAACGTCGGCGTCTCGATGAACTCCATCGACGAAGAGTATACGCCAATGGCGGATAGCATGAGGCGACCTCTAGACTAGGAGCGTTGCTGTCTGCCAGCGCCCTCACACTGGCTTCTGAACGCGCAACTTTGGCAGTGGCCCGCCTCCGCCGCGTACCTTGGAGAGATCCGGTCCGCGAGGATCGCTTCCCTTCGCCGGACCAGCACAGCCACCTGATCGACGGACAACAGGTCGACCCGGTGCGCGACGGGCGACCGCCGAGCACCAGGCCGCTTGATCAGCACGAAGGCCTCGGCTGCAACGGTCTGTCCGGTGGCCGCCGACAGCGCCACCCGCTGCGCCGACAACTGGATCACGTCCGAGAGGTTCGGCCCACCATTCCATCGCGTCTTCAGTTCCACCAGCACCAACTGTCCGGACGGCAGCCGATAGGCGCGATCCAGCTTCGCGGCGACGGGGACCGGGCTGGTCGTCCTGAACGTCTTCTCGATGTGGACGAGTTCGGCGTCCCGCAGGGCGACCGGTCGCGGTCGGCGTTCGACACCCCTGGCCTGTCGTTTCCTCAGGTGCAGCAAAAGGCCGAGCGCAACCGCACCCCCGATCGCCGCGCAGCCAATGTCGACCAGGAGATCGCTCATCTCGGTGCCGCTCCGCCCAGCATCAGCCTCACCCCGGCCGCGAAAACGCCGAGCACCGCTCGAACGGGCCGGCGCAGCACCGGCCAACGCCGCAGGACAACGCACATCCTGGGTGCGCCACGGTAGTAGAGCCGAATCAAGCCACGCCCCCATCCTCGCGGGCGCAATACCTTGTCCCTGAACTGACGAAGCGCTTGGGTCTGCCAGGCCTCGCCGAAGAGCAGACTGGCGACAAAGCAGCGTCCGGCGCGGCGCAAGCCGGCCGAGCGAGCGGCCAAGCCTTCCCGCTCGAAGCGCTCATGGGCCGCCCGACCTTCGCGTCGTGCGGCCTCCTGATGCGGCAGTCGGCGCTGGCCGTGCCGATGCTCGAACAGGACGAGCTGTTCGCAGCGACCCATCTGGGCGAGTTCGGATGCGCTGACGATCGCGTCGGCTCGGCGATGCTTGCTGCGTTGTTTCATACACCACCTCAGGCTTCGATGGCAGGCGCAAACAGGTCGTTTGTGACCGCACTGGCACCCTCCTCTGCCCGGGCACCACGGCCGTCGACGCGAGCGACCAGGCCGTCGCTCGCCAGCAGGCCGTTCTGCGCCAGCAACCCGTCGTAGGCCAGGAGTCGCAGCCTGTTGACGCGCTTGGCGCCCTTGCGGAAGCGGATCAGTTCGTCGTAAAGGCGCGGATGCTCGGCCCGCTCCAGCTTGAAGACCAAGCGGATCGGCAGCGGCTCCTTGGGCAATGGACTGATGGTCATGCCGCACCTCCAGGCTCGGTGGCCGCGCGGTCGCGCTCTCCCGCCATCACGCTGCGAGCGTAGTTCTGGCCCGCCAGCTGAAACCCGCGCACGTTGGCGAACATGGGCTCCTTGACCTCGTGGATCCGGTGCCTTGGAAACGCTGCCTTGACCGCCTTGCGGAAGAGGAAGGCGCCGCCGCCCACGAGGATGATGTTCTGCAGGCTGTGCGGCGCCTCGAGCCACTCCTTCATGCTCGACACGGCCTGGTCGGCCACCGACTCCGCCAGCGGCATCAGGTGTTTCATGTCGTAGGGCCTCTGGAAGATCACCGGGGGCTTGCCCGTGCGCAGCGCCAGGTCGATGGCGTCGTAGTCCCGGTAGGGCGTGCCGATGTCCTTGGTGATGGCATGCGCGATCAGGCGCAGCACGTCGGACATGCCGCGGTTGATCGAGTGGCTCTGCTTCTGCACCAGCCGCATGCCCTGGGCAACCAGCCAGTCGAAGGTCCGGGATCCCGGGTCGATGATCAAGCTCTGCTCCTTGCCGATCTCGGCCATCTTCTGGTGAACGCTGGCGTAGTGCACCAGCGCGCCCTGCGGCTGCGCGACGGCCAGCGCCTTGGCTACCGTCACAGTCTTGCCGTCGCCCACGTCGTGCTTGCCGGTCATGGCCTTTTCGAGCGCGGCCTTCTTGACGGCGAAAAGCGCCACCGGCAGGCCGACCACCAGCAGATCGATGTGGCTGACCTTCATCATGCCGAGCGCACCGCGCAGCAGCGCCATGTACTCGGGCGACTCGGTGTACTCGTCGTGGAGTTGCTTGGCGCGAAAAGTGTCGGCCGCCAGCGCGACTTCTGGGCCCACCTCGTAGAACAGCGCGCCGATGGGGATGAACATCGTCCTTCTTCGATCAGCCGACGGCCACGACGGCAGTCCATCGCTCGACGGATAGGCCACCGAAGGAAAGCTGACGCAGCGGATGTCGGCCCCGCTGGCCGCGGTAACAAACTTGGTGTTGCCAGATCCGACATCCACCGCCCTGACGATCAAGTCCATGAGAAAGCTCCGAGTTGGTGTTGCGCGCGATCAGGATCGACAACGCGACCCGATCCCTCCACACGGAATGCCCCCTGTATGCGGCCGGTTTCGTCATCGGCAGCGTCGGCCTGTCATCGCAGACTGTCTGCGCTGACACGCCGGTGACGCTGGAAATCAGCACGTGGCTGAGGGCACTTCGCGCGTGTCACCACGCTCGCACCCGAAATCTCGGCGTCAACCCCTCGCGCCAGATCACGCTGCAGGGCTGTCCCGCGCCCGCCAGCCATTCGAGTACCCCGGCTACGGACCAGAGGCGGCAGATTCCCTTGTCAACCCCGCATGGATCCTCGCTCTGCGGCGCTTCGGGACAATAAACGCGGCTCACGCCAGACTCGCACCCCCGAAATCGCCACCTGCAAGTGCCGTCGTCGGGCGGCGCTTTCGCGAAGGTGTCCGCCAGACGCCTTGACCGATCCGCCCCCACCGGCGTCAACTACGGTTTCCCGATGGCCGTCCTGGCCATGCTCCTTGCGGAGCCAAAGGCGTCGCAGTCGTTACCTGCCCTTCAAGCCCCGGACTTGGTCCGGTGCAGCCGTGGCCCGAGAGGCAGCGGCCCCGAGGTCCCATTCGTAGTGCTTTGCCTGCAGCCATGCCAGCGTTGAC